>NZ_JBEZWN010000012.1:35371-168137 GCF_040637495.1 Streptomyces sp. NPDC029044 | reverse complement strand
ATCAGGGCCTGGTTGCCGTCACGCAGGTCGGTGGAGAGCCAGCGGGGGGCGGTGGTGACACGGTTCTGCGGCCAGGTGCGGTCCGGGATGTCGACGTGCTCGTAGCGGCCGTACTTGTGGATCGGCATGGAACTGGGCTGCTGACGGTTCGCCATGATGCTTCGGGCTCCTCAAGAGTTCCGGTACAGGCCGGCGGATGAACCGGGGAACGGACGGGCCGACCCGCGCACGACGCTGTGCGGTGGGCCGGCCCGTGGGGGTCCTTGGTCACACGGCCGCGGTGACGCGGCTCTCCAGGTAGTCGACCGCCGCGCGCACCGTCGTCAGGGCGTCGGCGTCCTCGTTGGGCACGTCCAGCCCGAACCTGCGCTGGACCAGGACGAACACCGAGACCACGGCCAGCGAGTCCAGCTCCAGGTCGTCGGTGAACGAGGCGTCGGGGGTGACCCTTTCGGCCGGCACCTCGGCGACCTCGTCGAGGATCTCCGTGAGGGTGCGGAAGACGTCGTCCCTGTTCATACTGCTGCTCCTTGGTTGTCGAACGGTGTGTGTGATGCCGGTTCGGCCGACCGCGAAGCGGGGACGGCCGGCCGGGGTGGCTCGGGTGGGGCCGGAGGAAGCCGGACGACCTGCCCGGCGTAGACGAGACCGGTGCCGAAGGCGAGCAGCAGGGCGAGACCGCCCGGCTCCGCGTCACCGTCGGCGAGCATGCGGTGCACGGCGGTGGGGATGGACGCCGCCGAGGAGTTTCCGTAGTCGACGATGGTGCGGGCCACCGCGACGTGCTCCGGTAGCGCCAGGCCCTTCACCAATTCGTCGGTGATGCGGAGGTTGGCCTGATGAGGGACGAAGGCAGCGAGGTCCTGGACGCCCACGCCCGCCTGCTCCAGCGCCCGCTGGGCCACCGGGCCCATCTCGTACGCGGCCCACTTGAAGACTTCGCGTCCCTCCATGGCGATCACCGGCCAGGGTGCGTCCCTCGCGTCGCGCAGTGACGCCCATGAGGTGCTCTGCCGGATCGTGTCCTTGTGCGAACCGTCGGATCCCCAGACGACGGGCCCGATGCCCGGTTCCCCGGACGGGCCCACCACGAACGCGCCCGCCCCGTCGCTGAAGAGGAAGGCAGTCGTCCGGTCCTCCGGATCGAGCTGCTCCGAGAGCCGTTCGACACCGATCACGAGAACGTGCCGGGCACTGCCCGCGCCGACGAGGTCGGCGGCGAGCGAAAGCCCGTAGCAGAAACCGGCACATCCCGCGGTGATGTCGAACGCCCCGGGCGCCAGGGTGCCGAGGCGGTGCGCCACGGCGACGGCGAGCGAAGGAAACTGCCGCAGGTGGGAGACGGTGGACACGATCACGCAGTCGATCTGCTCGGGCGTCAGCCCCGCGTTCGCCACGGCCTGGGCCGCCGCGGAGACCGCCATCTCCTCGACGGTCTCCTCCTCGGTGGCCCAGTAGCGGGTCCGGATGCCGGAGCGGCTGCGGATCCACTCGTCGGAGCTGTCGATCCGCTCGCACAGCATGGCGTTGCTGACCAGCCGTGACGGTACATAGGTGCCGACTCCGAGGATCCCCGCGGGCGTTCCGTGTGACCGCCGGGCGATGCCGACGCCGCTCCCCTCGGGCGCCAGGGGGATGCCGGGGCCCGTCATGCCGTCCCCACCGCCCCGGCGAACTCCGCGGAGGACCGGTCCGGTGCGCCGAAGTCGCCCTCGCCGCACCAGCGCACCAGGGTGGCCCCCATGCTCACCCCGGACCCGAATGCGGCCAGCACGACGAGATCCCCGGGGGAGAGCCTGCCGTTGTCGAGCGCGTCGCGCAGCACCAGAGGGACGCTGGCGCCCGAGGTGTTGCCGTACTTCTGGACGTTCGTCACCGTCCGGTCCTGGGGCACCCCCAACGCGTCCACGATGCCGTGGACGATGTACAGATTGGCCTGATGCAGGGCGAAGAGGTCCACGTCGGACGGAGTGAGCCCGTTGCCGGCCAGCAACTCCTCGATGAAGCCGGGCACCTCGCCCACGGCGAACTCCCGCACCGCGGGGCCGGACAGCTGGGCGAAGTTGTCACCGAACGCGCTCTGCCGGGGCCGGCCGTCCCTGGCGCGGCGTTCCTCCCGCGCCACCCACACCGCCCGGTACCGCGTCGGGTCACTGCGCAGCAACGTGGGACCGATCCCGGCGCCCGGGGCGCACGGCTCCAGCAGGTAGCACGCCGCGCCGTCGCCGAAGATGACGGCGGGGCCGACGTCCTTCCAGTCCAGTGTCTTGGTGCTGACGTCGGCCATCACCACCGCGACCCGGCGGTAGGCGCCCGAGGCGACGTATTTGGCGCCCACGTCCAGCGCGAACACACTGCCGGGGCAGGCACCGCTGTTGACGTCGAAGCCGGTCGCGCCGGTCGCGCCGGCCTTGTCGATGACGAGCATCGCCGTGGGCGGCGCCATGTTGTCGGGGGTGTACGTGCCGCAGATCACCAGGTCCACGTCGGCGGGCGTGATCCCGGCACGGTCACAGGCGTCCCGCAGGGCCCGGGCGCCGAGATCGGAGGTCCACTCGTCGTCGGCCGCCACGCGACGGGTCTCGACGCCGATGTTCTCCCGTATCCAGTCGTCCCGGGTGATGAGAATCTCTTCCAGGTCGACGTTGCTGAGGACTTTCTCGGGAAGGTAGGCGCCCACGGCGCGGATTCCCACGCCGTGGAATTTCTCTTGCCGTTGGTCGGCAGATCGCATCATGCAGTTCCTGTCCGTTTTCCAGCGAGCCCGTTCATGCGGAACCCCACAGCGGGAATGGCTCAGCCGATTCCGGGAAGAGGAGCACGGCGGTTCTTGCGGGTGCTTTCCCACAACCGCACAGCCCTTTCCACAAGCTGCTCTTCATGGCCGTAGAACACCGCGGAAATGGCCTTTTCGGCCTCCGCTGCGGTGGCGAGATATTCGACGTGTTCCCGACCGTGTTCGGCGCGGACGAAGTTCTCCCGCATCAAGATCAGCTTGCCGTCCGGCACCACCCTGGAGCACAGCAGGCTGCCCGTGAGGGGGGAATCGGCGGCCTCCATGTGGTAGTCGACGATCCACTCGTAGTCGGCGAGCTCCAGTGGCCGGGAGGTGAAGCGGTAGACCGGCACCCAGCCGCCGTCCGGCGTGCGGCGCACCACGACGCGGTGCCCGTCGGCGGTGTCCACCCGGTACGTCCAGCCGGACTGGGTGTGCTCGCCGCCGTCGGCGCGCAGGGGTTCCAGGATCGTCAGCATCAGGAAGCTGACGTCGACGACCCACTCGGCCCCCTCCGCCTCCACCAGGAGCAGCAGGTGGTCCCAGCGTGGAGCCCACTGGCCGTTGACGCGCCAGGCCTGAGCCGCCACCAGCCGCACCCCGAACCCGGCGTCGCGCAGAAAGCGGCCCAGCAGCGGGGTGGTCTCCAGGCACGTCCCGCCCTCCTGGCGGAGCACCACCTTGTCGAAGACACCGGGAAGATCCAGCGCGGGCCGCCGTCCGTCCAGGGCGTCGAGCATCTCGTACGGCACGACCCTCAGATGGGCCCGCACCAGGGATCTCAGGCAGTCGACGGACGGTTCCAGCGGCTGGTCGTGGCCGAGCCGCCGCAGATACGCGTCAGTCGGCAGCCCCGCGCCGAAGGTGCGGCGGGACGTCCCCGACGGAGCCGTGAGCGGCGAGGTCACCCCAGCACCCCTTCCGGGACGCCGGCCCACAGCGGACGCAGCTCGGGCTGTCCCAGCACCATGGGCAGGAAGTCCGGCAGCGCGTCACCGTGCTCCGTGGCCTGTTCACCGGGGAGCGGGGCGAGCGTGGTGCGCTGCATCTCCTGGAAGTCCTCGACGAAGGGCACGCGCAGGCTCAGCAGCTCCTGAAGGAATCGTGTCGAACCGCTGTCGGCCACGGCCCGGAGGATGCCTTCGGCCGCCCATGCCGCGTCCTGCAAAGAGGTGTTGAGCCCCTGCCCGCCGAACGCGTGCATCGCGTGTGCGCTGTCTCCGATGAGCAGGACGTTGCCGTCCAGCCAGCGGTCGGGGCGCACCATGTGGTGCTGGACCTGGCGGTGCGGCACCTCGTCCCAGCCGCGTGCGGCCACGTGCGGCGCGAAGACGGCCGCCAGCTCGGGAGCCGCCTCGCCGAGCCTCCCGGCCAGCTCGGCGAACGGGGCCGCCAGGGCGGCGTCGACCTGCTGCTCCCGGGTGATCCACACGACGATGAGCCGGTCGCCGGGGTACGGCATGGACAGCACGTAGGCGTCGTCCGTGAAGTGCATGGTGATGCGGGCGCCCCAGCCGGGCGGGGCGGGTACCAGGAAGTCCAGGTATCCCTTGTCGTACGGGAAGACGTGGGTGGGGATCCCGGCGAGGTCGCGCACGGTGGAGAACTTGCCGTCGGAGCCGACGACGAAGTCCGGCCGCAGCAGATGCGTGCCGTCGGCGTCCCGGACGACCAGCTCGCGCCGCGCGCCCTCACCGCCCCTCAGCTCCGTCACTTCGGCGCCCAGCCGTAGCTCCACGCCGGGCAGTTCGCCGATTGCCGCCAGCAGCGCACCCCGCAGAGCGGTGACCGGCACGGTGAGCGCGTAGGGCAGGGGCACGTCGGGCAGGTCGCTGTAGGCGTACCGGGCGACCTGCCGCCCCCGCACGCTGACCTCGCCGCTGCTGATCTCGCCGGCGCCTGCCCGGACCTCGTCCAGGAGACCGGCGCGCTCCAGGACGCGCAGGGTGACGGGCTGCAACACCGGCGCGCCCGCCTGCCGGGTCAGGTCGATCCGAGGGCTGCGCTCCAGCACGGTGACGCGATGGCCGGCACGGCCGAGGAGCAGGGCGAGCAGCAGTCCGGCGGGGCCCGCCCCCACCACACATGCCGTCGAGCTCGGTGGATGGTCCGACATTCGTCTTCTCCTTGGGCTGGCAGGAACGGGAATTCCCGCTGAATCGGCGGAGGGTGCGCATGGAATCGCGCATCGGATCCTTCCGGGCGACCGGCACGGGCCGACAGACCCGGCCGCCCTGACCGAATGGCGCACCCTGGCCCCCTCGAACGGTGCACCCGCCCAACGGAATTCCGGTGCCCGGGTCGGGCAGGGTATCCGGGCCTTGGCGCCGCCGACGCGACGGGTGATCGTTGTGGCGTCGTCGAGGAAATGAGGTTCTGAATGTCACGCTGGTCCCCCGGAAAAAATCTGAGATTGAGCAGGCTCGGTCCGCAGGACGGGCGTTATCTCTTCGTTCCGCTGGACCATTCGCTGGCGGACGGTCCCATCGCCGACGAACAGCGCTTTCAGCAACTGGTCCACGAAGTGGTGGCCGGCGGCGCGGACGCCGTCGTCGTACACAAGGGACGGGCACGGGGTATTGACCCGCGGTCGCTGCGGGGCAGCGCTCTCGTGGTCCATCTCAGCGGCAGCACGCCACACGCCCGGGACGCCGATGCGAAGGTGCTCGTCGGCTCCGTGGAGGACGCGATCCGGCTCGGTGCCGATGCCGTCAGCGTCCATGTGAACGTGGGGTCGGACACCGAGGCCGAGCAACTGGCCGATCTCGGCACCGTGGCGAGCGCCTGCGAGCGCTGGGGCATGCCCCTGTTGGCCATGGTGTACCCGCGGGGTCCGCGGATCTCGGATCCGCATGACCCCACGACCCTGGCCCATGTCGTCAACATCGCCGCCGACCTGGGCGCGGACCTGGTGAAGACGACCTGGTCGGCCCCCTTCGGCGCGATGGCCGACGTGGTGGCCAGCAGCCCGATCCCGGTCCTCGTCGCCGGAGGCCCTCCGGGCAGCGGCGAACTGACGGACTACGCCCGTGCCGCGCTGGAGGCCGGTTGCAGCGGTCTCGCCGTCGGACGCCGCGTCTTCCAGCACACCGACCCCCGCAGGGCGGTCCAGGAACTGGCGGCCGTCGTGCACTGCCCGGCCGGCGACCCGAACCGGGTCCTGACCGAAATCTCCTCTTTTCCCGTCTCCTCTCCCTCTCACGCATTGGCAGGTTCCCGGTGAAGTTTGGATGGATTGACCTCCGCGGCGTCCCCGCCGAGCACTACGACGCGGTCGTCGAGGCCGCGATCCACGCGAAGATCGAGGGCATCGTCGCCGACGAGCCCGGCCGCCTGGCCGCGCTGCCCCCCACCGTCAAGCGCGTACTGCTGCCGTCGCAGCAGCTCTTCCCGTCGGCCGTGGCGGCTCCCGCCGAGGACGCCCCGGCCACGCCGGACGTACTCCTCACCCGGCTCACGCACTCGGACGACCTCGACCGGCTGCGGCTCGACGTCGCCGGTACCGGCCATGAGCCGGCCGCGTTCGTCGACGTCGTCGACGACCCCACGCTCAAGCTCGCCTGCTCCGCGGCGCGGGAACTGCCGTACACGGTGGTGCAGTTCCAGGACCCGACCAAGATCCCGCTGGAGATCGTGATCGCCGCCGCGGACAAGACGCCCGGCCAGCTCATCTGCCAGGCGAACGACCTCGAAGAGGCCGGCATCATCCTCGATGTGCTGGAGAAGGGCTCCGAGGGCGTCATGTTCGCGCCCCAGGACGCCAACGAGGTCTTCGGCTTCGCCGAGCTGCTGCGCGTGCAGACCCCGGACCTGGACCTCACCACGCTCACGGTGGAGTCCATCGAGCACAACGGTCTCGGCGACCGGGTCTGCGTCGACACCTCGACCCACTTCGCGGAGGACGAGGGCATCCTGGTCGGCTCGTACGCCCACGGCTTCGTCCTGTGCGTCAGCGAGACGCACCCACTGCCCTACATGCCGACCCGCCCGTTCCGCGTCAACGCCGGTGCCCTGCACTCGTACACCCTGGGCCTGGACAACCGGACCAACTACCTCAGCGAGCTGAAGGCCGGCTCGCCGATCCTGGCCGTGGGCGCCGACGGCCGTACTCGCCGTGTCGTGGTGGGCCGGATCAAGCTGGAGTCCCGCCCCCTGCTGACCATCAAGGCGGTCGCCGAGGACGGCACCGAGGTCAGCCTCACCGTCCAGGACGACTGGCACGTCCGGGTGCTGGGCCCCGGCGCCGCGGTGCTCAACGTCACCGAGCTGAAGCAGGGCGACAAACTCCTCGGCTACGTGTCCGCCGAGAAGCGGCACGTCGGATGGCCGGTCAAGGAGTACTGCGTCGAGAAGTGACGCGCCGTCAACCACCGGGTTCCGATCCCCCGCGGAGCCCGGTCACCGAGACCGGCCGTGCCCCGAAGCGGCTCCCCCACCCGGGGAGCGCCGCGCCGCCCGGGCCCAAGAGGCCCAGGTGCGGGCACGGCCGGTCCGTCCCCCCGACTCGCCGTTGGAGGTATCCCCGTGACTGTTTCCCAGCCCGTGACGATCCCCTGGTGGGGAGCCGAGTTGCTGGGCAGTCGGCCGGACCACGACATCTGGGCCCGCACCTGCCGTGACGTGACCTGGGCCGAGCTGAGAAGCCAGGTGACGCGGAGAATCGACATCTTCGCCGCGCACGGTATAGGCCCGGGCAGCTCCGTGGCCCTGCGTCTGCCGCCCAGCCTCACCGGCATCTGGTCGCTCCTGGCCCTGTGGTCGCTGGGCGCCCAGGTCCAGCTCCTCGACCACCGGCTCAAGCCCGCCGAGGTGCAGCGCGTTCTCGACCTGTGCCGGCCGCGGTACTACGCCCACACCACCGACGAGACCGCCACACAGTTCCAGGACGAGTGCGAGGTGTACGTCGAGTGGCGGCGCGACGGAACCCCGGCCCGTACCGACCACTGCCTGGTGCAGTTCAGCTCCGGCTCGACGGGCCGGCCGAAGGTCATCGGGCGCTCGGCCGCGTCCTTGCGCAGCGAGCTCGACGCGTTCTCGCGCATCCCCGGGATGCCGCGCCGGGGCGAGCGTGTGCTGCTGCTCAGCTCCACCGTGCATTCGCTGGGTCTCATCGGCGGTGTGCTCCACGCCATGAGCGTCGGCGCCACCCTCGTCTTCACCTCCCATCTGCAGCCGCCGTCCCTCGCGGCGACGCTCGCGGAGGAGGACATCGACGCGGTCTTCGGCGTCCCCTTCCACTACGACCTGCTCGGCCGGGTGCCCGACCCGCCGGCGGCACCCCGGCTCCGTCTCGCCGTCAGCGGCGGCGAACGGCTCCGTGAGGACGTGCACCGAAGGTTCGAGGAGCGCTACGGCCTGCGCATCGGGCAGGCCTACGGGATGACCGAGACCGGCATCGTCGCCACCGACCTCACCGGGGAGTTCGCACCGCCCGTCGTCGGCAGGGTGGCGCCCGGGGTGCACACCCGGGTCCGACGCGGTGAGCTGTGGGTGCGGCTCGACCGGTCGCCGTACCTCCAGGACGAGGGCACCGAACGCTACGTGGACGGCTGGCTCAACTCCAAGGACCTCGCCCACTACTGCGAGGCCGACGGCACCCTGCGGATCGCGGGCCGCTCGGACTCGCTCGTGGCCATCGGCGGGCTCAAGGTCGACCTGATGGAGATCGAGCAAGAACTGGCGCTGCACCCCTGCGTCCGTGAGGTCGTGGTCGTTCACGCGGAGGGCGGCATCGAGGCGCACGTCGGGGCCCCTGAGGGCCTCACGGTCTCCGACCTGATGGCCTTCGCCCGCGAACGGCTCAGCAACTTCAAGATCCCGCGGCGCATCCACGTCGTGCCGGCCCTCCCGCGCACCGCCAACGGCAAGCTGCTGCGTTCCGCGGAACTGCTGCGCGCCGCGCACGGCACGGCGACGAGCCGCCCGTCCGCGGCCGGTTCGGCGGGAGGTTCCCCGTGATCATCGAGCCGGTGCGGCGCGGCGCCACATGGGCCACCGCGCACCCCGACGGCCGCAGCCTCCTCGTCCGCCGCACCATCGACGCCATCCGGGCCCGCGGCAGCCGGCCCGGGCCCCGCGCCGTCCTCGTCATCGGCGCCTCGTCCGGACTCGGCCTGGCGACCCGTCTCGCCGCGGCCTTCGGCCATGGGGCCGCCACCGTCGGCGTCTGTCTGGAGCGGCCGGGCGCCCCCAACCGGCCCGGCACCGCCGGCTGGTACAACGCCGCGGCCACGCAGCGTGAACTGGCGGCGGCCGGGCTGTACGGTCGGCTGGTCGTCGGCGACGCGTTCGCCGACGAGGTGAAGGAGCGCACCGCCCGGCTCGTCGCCAGGGAACTCGGTGGCGTCGACCTGGTCGTGCACAGCGTCGCGGCGCCGCGCAGGACCGACCCGGTCACCGGCCGGGTGCACCGTTCGGTCATCAAGACCACCGGCGAGCCCTTCACGGAGAAGGCGTTCGACGCCTCGTCCGGATCCGTCCGCCACCACACCACGCCGGCGGCCACCCCGCAGGAGATCGACGACACGGTCCGTGTCATGGGCGGCGCGGACTGGGAACGCTGGATCGACGTCCTCGAAAAGCACGGCGCGCTCCGCGCCGGCGCCCGCACCGTGGCCTTCAGCTACGTCGGCAACTCCTGGCTCGCTCCCACCTACCGTGACGGCACCCTGGGCCGGGCGAAACAGCACCTGGAGTCCACGGCACGCGCCCTGCACCACCGCATGGCGGCCCACGGCGGCGCCGCCCACGCTGCCGTCATGCGCGCCCTGGTGACCCCCGCCAGCCAGGCCATGCCGGTGCAGGCGCTCTACACCCTGCTGCTGCACCGCGTCACCCGCGAAGCCGGCCTGCTGGAGACCACCGACGACCAGGCACGCAGATTGCTGGAGCACCTGTACCCGGGGGCGCGCGCCACCGTCGATGCCGAGGGCCGTATCCGGCTGGACGACATCGAGATGCGCGGCGACGTGCAGGAGGAGATCCGGCGCCGCTGGGACAAGGTCCACGACGCGGCGACCCTGGCGGAGCTGGGCGACCTGGAGGCGTACCTCACCACCACCCGGCAGCTGCACGGCTTCGGCGTCGACGGCGTGGACTACGCGGCCGCGACGGACCCGGTCCATGCCCTGCCCGATGCCCTGATGATCCCTGACCCGAGGAACTGACGTGACGACCGTAGACACCCACCGCATCACCGACTTCGTGCTCGGCGTGATCCGGGACATGCTCAACATGCCCCTGCCGCCGACGATCTCACCGGCCACGCCCCTGGGCGCCGACGGCCTCGAACTGGAGTCGCTGTCGTTCGTCGAGCTCACGGTCCACGTCGAGCGCGAGTACGGCATTCAGGTCGATGACGAGACGGTCGACGGGTTCGCCCACACGACCCTCGGGGAACTGGTCGCCGGCATCCGGGCCCGCATCGCGGACAAGGCCCTGGTCGGCGGCCCGTCCGCAGCCTCGCCCGAGCCGGAGTCCTTCGGGCCCCAGTCGCCCGGCCTGCGCGATGTGAAGCGGCTGCTGGCGCTCAGCCAGATCATCCCCACCGCGGACCCTGACGACATCGCCGACGACGCAGACGTCGTCCTCGACTCGCTCACCGTGGTGTGGTTCCTCTACCAGCTGAAGGAACAGCACGGCATCGAGCTGGAGATCGACCACGCCCAGGCCGCGGACATCACCTCGGTCGGCGCGCTTCACGACTTCCTGCGTGCCCAAGTCGGCCTTCTCGCAGGAGCGGGAGAACCGCGGGGGGAGGTCGTCGGATCGTGACCACCGCACCCGACGACGCCCTCGTCACCGGGTACGGCGTCCTGACCGCGCACGGGTTCGGCGAGGAGGCGTTGCGCACAGGCGTCTTCGCGGGCCGCCCGGCGTTCCGCCGGGTCGAGCGCTTCGACACCGGCCCGTTCCGGGGACGGTATGCCGCCGTCCCCGCAACCGCCCCGCTGCCCGGCGTCGGCCCCGAACAGACCCCGAGTCAGCGCGAAGCCCTCGTCGCCTGCGGGCGAGCCGCGCTCGACATGGCCGGGCTGGCCGGGCACCCAAGCGTCGACGTGCTCGTCGGCACCCAGGGGGACCATCGCGAGGTGACCACGTTCTGGTCCGGGCGGCAGCACGGCGCCGACGACGGCGTCGACCAGCGTGTGGTGGAGAGCCTGCCCGCGGCGCTGCCCGGGCTCGTCGCGTCCGACCTCGGTGTCACCGGCCGACGCCTGGCGTTCGTCAACGCCTGCGTCGCCTCGGCCAACGCGCTGATCCACGGCGCGCGGCTGATCCGCTCGGGTCGTGCCGACACCGTGCTGTGCGCGGGGGCGTATCTGGTGGAGCGCGAGTTCTTCGCCAAGTTCGACTCCGGCCGGGCCTTCGCCACCGACGGCCAGGTCCGTCCGTTCTCCGCCGACCGCACAGGCCTGCTGCTGGGCGACGGCGTCGCCGCACTGGTCCTGGAGTCGGCTACCCGGGTCCGTGCCCGCGGTGGGGATCCGCTCGCCCGGATCGGCGGATGGGGCATCGCCTCCGACGCGCACCACGTCTGCCAGCCGCACCCGCAGGGGCGGGGCCTGTCCACGGCCATGACGACCGCGATCCGGCACGCGGGCGCGGCACCCGAGGAGATCGGCTACGTCAACGCCCACGGCACCGGAACCAAGATCAATGACAGTGCCGAGACGGCCGCCCTGCACCGGACCTTCGGGACGGCGGCCCGCACCGTGCCGGTCAGCTCCACCAAGAGCACCACGGGTCACATGCTGGAGGGTTCGGGCGCCGTCGAGGCCGCGATCAGCCTGTACGCCCTGCGTCACGGGATCCTCCCGCCCACCGCCGGACACACCGCCGCGGACCCCGCGTGCGACCTGGACTGGATACCCGACGAACCGCGGACGGCCGACGTACGCCGCGTGCTCACCGCCAACGCGGCCTTCGGCGGCGTCAACACCGCGATCGTGCTGGAGCGCCCATGACCACCCCGACCGCATCCGAGAACCTGCGCGCACCGGCCCTCGTGGTGGGGGCCGCGGCCGTTCCGCGGCCCGTGGGCGATGACGGCCCACCGGCCGTTCCCGGCTTCATCGAGTCCCGTTTCAACCCGCTGGTCCGTGCGGCCGTGGATCGCTGCCTGGCCGATGCGGCACCCGCCGGGCCGGCGCGGTTCGCCGACCGTACCGCCGTCCTGCTCGTGACCCTGTTCGGCGACGCCACCACCACCGATCTGGCGGGTCGACGGCTCCAGGAGGGCCGGGCACACAACCCGCTGCTCTTCTACCAGTCGGTGCCGACGTCCATCCTCGGCTACGTCAGCCGTGAACACGGCCTGCGCGGCGCTCTCACCTGTCTGTCGGTCGACGCCGCCTCGATGCCCGAGGCCTTCGAAACGGCCGAACTGATGCTCGCCGACGAAGAGGTGGACCAACTGCTGCTCGTCGGTGTCGAGCTGGTGGCCACGCAGCGCACCGCCGCCGTCCGGCGTCACCTGCCCTCGGCCGACCGGAACTCTCCCGAGCACGACGCGGCGGTGGCCCTGCTGCTGCGCCGGGCCGAGCCCGGTCCGGCCCCGGACACAGCGGTGACCGTCGATCTGCGCGCGGCGGCGGACGCGGGCGCACCGGCGCCTGCCGGCATCGGGCGGCTGCACGGACTCGGTTCGCTGTGGGCCACCGCGCAGGCTGCACGCGGCGCGTTCGCACAGGCGCCCTGAAACGGGCCCGGACCAGCACCTCTTCCCCCTCCACCCAACGGAGACACGTATGCAGAACCACTCCGCACCGGCGGCCGGCACATCCGCGGTCATGTCACCGCCCGGACCGCCGGGCAGTGCCGCCGAGCCGCCCCGCACCATCCTGTCCATCCCGCCCGACCTCCACGACGACCAGCTGATCGTCCGCATGGGTATCGAGGTCGTCTCCTGGGACCCGGAACGCCTCGTGGCGACCATGCCGGTCAAGGGCAACCAGCAGCCCTTCGGCTGGCTCCACGGCGGAGCCAACGCGGTCCTGGCCGAGACCCTCGGATCGATCGCGGCTGCCCTCCATGTGGCGCCGCACGGTGCGGTGGTCGGTCTTGAGGTGTCCTGCACCCATCACCGCCCCGCCCGGGGCGGTCCGGTCACCGGGGTCTGCACGCCCCTGCACCAAGGAGACCGCGTCGCGACGTACGCCGTGTCCGTCACCGACGACAAGGGACGCCTGACCTGCACCGCGCGGGTCAGCTGCCTCGTGCACAAGCGGGGCGGCGCCGGCCGCGCAGGGAGCCGTACATGACCATCGGCGCAGCCATGGCCGCCGGTGGCGGCGCACCCCCCGCGCAGTTGCGTCCCGACGGCGACACCTACCGCAGGGCGATGGGCCTGATGCCGACCGGTGTCACGGTCATCACGTGCGGCAGCGGTGACCGCACCGAGGCGCTCACCGCCAGCTCGGTGACCTCGGTGTCCCTCGATCCGCTCCTGCTGCTCATCAGCATCGGCGCACACGGCCGGATGCGGCGGCGGATCGACGAGCTCGGGGCCTTCACCGTCAACGTGCTGGCGAGCGGCCAGGAGGACCTCTCGGCCGTCTTCGCCGCACACGACCGCCCCGGTGGTCCGGCCGCGCAGCAGATCCTCGGCACGCGCGTCGGCCGCACGGGCAACGTCCTGGTGTCCGGAGCTCTGCTCTCGGTCGACTGCCGGGTCGAGCACCGGTATCCGGGCGGCGACCACGTCATCGTCCTCGGCCGCGTGGAGGCGCTGCACACCCGGGGCGATCCCGCGGCTCCGCTGGTGTACCACCGCGGCGGCTACGCGACCCTCGCCCAGGAGGTGGCCGCCTGATGCGCAAGGCAATCCCGGGCGCCGGAGCCGTCCCTGTCCTGTTCCCGCGGCCGGCCTGTCGCCGCGGCCTACCGAACCGCGCGAAAGACGGTGGTACCGCATGACCCGTTCGATCCTCGTCACCGGCGGCAACCGTGGCATAGGACTCGCCGTCGCGCGGGCGTTCGCCGAGCAGGGCGACCGGGTCGCCGTCACGCACCGGGGCAGCGGTGTGCCCGACGGCCTGCTCGGCCTCACCTGTGATGTGCGGGACCCGGACCAGATCGACAAGGCCGTCACCGCCGCGGAGGAAGCCCATGGCCCGCTGGACGCCGTGGTCGCCAACGCGGGCGTCACGGACGACCGGCTGATTCTGCGCATGTCCGACGACGACTTCGGCCGGGTGCTGGACACCAACCTCGGCGGTGCTTTCCGCGTCGCCCGGCGGGCCGCCGAAACCATGGTCGGGCGCCGGCGCGGCCGCCTGGTGTTCGTCTCGTCCGTCGCCGGTCTGCGCGGCTCGGCCGGGCAGGCGAACTACGCGTCCAGCAAGTCGGGCCTGGTCGGGCTCGCCCGGTCGCTCGCCCGGGAACTGGGGCCGCGCGGCATCACCGCGAACGTGGTGGCTCCCGGACTCGTCGACACCGACATGACGGAGGCGCTGTCCGCGCGGCAACGCGACCGCATCCTGCAGGACGTCCCACTGGGCCGCAGTGCCCGACCGTCGGAGGTGGCCTCCGCCGTGCTGTGGCTCGCCTCGGAGCAGGCGGGTTACGTCACCGGCGCGGTGCTGCCGGTCGACGGGGGCCTCGGCATGGGCCACTAGGTCTCTGCTGGAAACCTCATCGTCGAAGGAGCGTGCGCACATGGCAGAACAGACATCGTGGCACCGGCCCGGCCCCGACTCACCCGCTCCGGACGGGAGACTCTGCTGGTGGGCGGCGCTGACCTCGCTCCCCCTCGATGTCCTCCCGGGCCTCGCGGGCTGTGAGGACGACCCGGCGGAGCGCCACATCGTCCGCAGCGTCGACTGACATCCCAGGTCGACCGCCCTACCGGCCGCGGCCGGTACCGGGCCCGGCAGGGCGGTGCTCTGCCGGGCCCGCTCCGGGTCCGCCGCTCAGTCGACGGTCGCGAGGGTGACCACGGACGCGAAGACGTCCTTGTCGTTCTGGTGCCCGACGACACGCACCCGGGCCCGCCCGATGAGGTCGTCGGGGAGCGGGTCCGCCTGGAGCCAGCAGGGTGCGTCGAGTTCCGCGTAGCGGCTGAAGACCGTGTCCATGGCAGCGACCACCGTCTGCTTGGGGTGGGCCAGGGTGTGGGCGGCCTGGCGGGCCGCCTCCAGCAGCAGCATGCCGGGGGCGTGGTCGACGGCGTGGTCGAAGAGCACGGGATGGGCCGTGTCGACGCGCAGCTGCCAGCGGTTGGCGCTGTCGGCGCTGGACAGGACCACGTCGTCGAAGTTCTCGCGGCCGACGGGCACGGCGGGCGCGGGCGAAGGCAGCGGCAGGACACGGGCGTTGGCCGCGCCGATGTCCGCGTACCGGCCGCGCAGCCGCTCGTAGACAGCCCGGCTCTGAATGCCGAAGCGGGTGCGGGCGCTGCCCAGCGAGGCGCCGGCGTGCAGCGCCTCGACGCGCAGGGTCATGGCCGCCGCGCGTCTTCCGCGGTAGGTGACGTCGGAGCAGGTGACGCGCAGTTCGATCTCGCCGGAGGCGTCACCGGCGGCCAGGGCGTCGGTGGAGACGGCCCAGTGGAAGTCGTGCCACATCAGCTGGTGGCCGAGCGGTACGTCGTAGGCGGCGTGCGAGATCAGCGGCAACGTCTGACGGATCGTTTCGCCGAGCAGCAGCGGGTCGTACAGCCCATGTCGCGTGAGGTAGAAGCTGTGGGCCTCGGGCCAGCGGGCGGTGACGGTGAAGGAGTCCGCTCCCGTACGCCACCAGCGGTCGCAGAGCACTTCATCCGGGTTGGTCTTGTGTGTCCATGCCTGCGGGACTACCGACGAAACACCCTGATCGACGTTCAAGGCCATGACTGACTCTCCCCCTGTGTTGTCACGACGAGATGTCGTGCCGCCCGGTGATGGTGGCCGGGGCGCGACCCGAATAAGATAGAGGTTGTTCTTTTTGTTTGTCGAGAGATCATGGGTGACGAGGGAGACCGGCCAGTGGCACGACCAATGCAGGAACGAGCCCAGCGGACGCGGGAGTTGCTGCTGCGCGCCGCTGCCGAGGTGTTCGACGAACTGGGCTACGCGGGCACCAGCATCAGCAAGATCCTCCAGCGCGCGGGGGTCACAGCGGGAGCGATGTACTTCCACTTCGGCTCCAAGGAGGAACTGGCCCGCGCGGTGATCCGGGAGCAGGCCGCCGACGTACGGTTCCCCGACGAGGGGGACGGTCTGCAGCGCCTGGTGAACATGACCCAGCACCTGGCCGCCGCGATGCAGCGCAACACCCTGCTGCGCGCTGGAGTGCGACTCGCCGTGGAACAGGGTGAGGCCGGATTCCGGGACTACGCCATCTACGAGTGGTGGGCCGAGCAGTTCAGCCGGCACCTGCAGAGCGCCCGGGAGCTGGGCGAACTGCTGCCCGGGGTCGACGAGGCGGAATTCGCCCAGCAGTTGGTGGCCGGCTACACGGGCACCCAGATCATGTCGCAGATCTCCTCGGACCGCGCCGACCTCCCGCAGCGGATCGCCACCCTGTGGCGCTACCTGCTTCCCGCCATCGCCCCGGCCGAGGTGATCGGACGGCTCGACCTCTCGCCCCGACGGCTGACGACGGAGACGGTCGCGTGACCACGACGGCCGCCGGCGGCGTGCGGCGCCCCGTGCGGGTGGTACTGACCGGCGCAACCGGCTTCGTCGGCTCCGCCGTACTGCGCAGGCTGCTGGACCGCAACGGACCGGCCGCGGGAGTCGTCGTCCGCGCCCTGGCCCGTACCGTGCCACGAGAGGCGGTGGAACGACCCGACGTCCACTGGCAGACAGCGGACATCACCACCCCCGCCTCCCTGGACGGCGTCGCCCGGGACGCGGACGTCCTGATCCACCTCGCGTCGCGCGTCACCGGCGACGCGGCGGCGTGCACGGCGGTCAACACGCGGGGCACCCAGGCCCTGATGGACGAGGCACGCCGCCGGGGCGTACGACGGGTCGTCCATCTGTCGACCACCGCGGTCTACGGCCCCGGGCCGCACCGGGGCATCCATGTCGACGAGACAACCCCGGCGCCGGTCTCCCCCGCCAGCCGCAGCAGGCTCGCTGCCGAGGAGTTCGCGCTGGCCGCCGGGGCCGTCGTACTGAGACCGGGGCTCGTACTGGGGACGGGTGACCGTTGGGTGGTACCTGCCCTGGCCGAGCTCCTCGACCGCGTCCCGGCGCGCTGGGACGGTGGCCGCGGGCTGATTTCCCTGGTCGACGTGGACGATCTGGCGCGGCTGATCGTCGCCCTGGCGTGCGGCCCGGTGGAGGTGCCGCCGGGGATATACCACGCGAGCCATCCCGTTCCGGTGTCGAACCGGGACATGATGACGCGGCTGGCCGACCTCGGCGTACTGCCCACCGTTGTGGAGGACTTGCCGTGGCGGGAGTGTCTGCGCCGGTTGGGGGAGACGTCCGGTCAGGTCTCGGCGCGTCAGTTCGCGCTCCTCGCACAGGATCACTGGTACCGGAGCGAGCACATCTGGCGGGCCGCCGACTGCCCGGAGGGCGCAGGGCCGCTGACCCGCCTGGCGGCTTCGGCAGTCTGGTACCGGGCCCATCTGAGCTCCTGACCCGCGGGACCGCCCGCCCACCGAGCCGGCCCGCAATCCGGGCCCGCGGGATCGCCCCGTCCCATCGCACCACCGGCCAGGGGGCGGTATCTGGCCGGACCAGGCCGGACAGGCCGAGCAAGTAGACCGCCTCCTTCTTGGTCCTGACCTTGGCCATAGCCATGGCGCGTTCGAGGGCGTCGTCGTCGATGTCGATCTGCGTCACAGACAGGTGGCAGCAGTGTCGATCTCGGCGTGTGCAGTCGCGACGGACACTCCGGATCGGCCCGGGAGAGGGTGCCGACCCGTCAGCGCGAAGCGTCGCGCGCCTGCGCGACTCGGCCCCGGTGGCGGCCGTGCCCGGAGCGTGCCCGTAAGGGGCCCTTTCACTATGCCCGTCCGGTCATCGACCTGGGGTTTGTTTGTTGCCAAGACCATTCGGGTCACTCCCGGGCCGGGAGCGACCCGCTCACTTGCACCCAGTAGATCGATCAAGTCGCTTGCGGCTCCGGACACTTGACCGCAAAGGACCTCATGTCAAAGCGGGAGGTCGTCGGGCAGGACCCGGAACGCCTTGTGGCGGCCCAAGGGCCGCACGGCACGGAAGTCCCGTCGGTCGAGGGTGAGAATCGCGTCGGTGTCGTAGTCGGCCGCGAGCGCCACGTTCACCGCGTCGGCGAGGTCCAGGTCCAGCGCGCCGTAGCGGACTCGGACGGACTGGGCGGCGCCCAAGTGGCCCTCCGTGATCTCGGGCAGGACGACCCGGCCCCGGCTCATCCAGCGCCGCAGGTCGTCGACGGCGCCGACGGCTGCCTCGCGTCCCAGCTCGCGCGTGGCCACGTGATCGAGTTCCGCCAGCAGGAGCGGGGACATGACCAGGAGACCGGCCGCCATGATCGCCTCATTCGCCGCCCCGTGCTCCGGATGCGTCGAGTCGAGAGCGGCCAGGAGACCGGACGTATCCGCGATGACGACGATCACGCGGCGGTTCCGGAGTCCGTCTCGCGCCGCACCGCATCAGCGACCGCGTCACGGACCTCGGCCTTGGACGGTGTACGACCCGCCCCCTCGAACGTACGCGAGAACAGCGGCTCGTCCCAGACCCGGTTCGCCATGGCCGCGATATGGATCCCCTGACGGATGATCTCGGCCTCGCTTATGCCCCGCCGCTTGGCCGCCTCCTTGATGATCGCCAGGTCTTCAGGGTCGGCATAGACGTTCGTACGCTTCATGGACATGTACCAAGCATAGCCCATGTACCAAAATGATGTATGCCTCTGCCGGGCGTCTTCGGTGGCGCAGGACCAGGGCAGCGGCGCCGTGACCGAGCGGCTGTTGGACAAGGCCGGACCGCTGGACCACTTCGAGGCCCTGTCGGACGTACGCGGCCCGCGCTGCCGGAATCCGGGGGCGGCCGCCTACCACTACGCCGTCGAGCGGGTCGGCGTACGACCCGACCAAGCACTGAGCGGCCCATCTCTCGGGGCGGTGAACGGGAGCGACAGCGCCGGCTCCCCTTCACCGGCACAGCCCTCAAGTCCCCGGTGGCCACGGCGTGCCGACAGGTCGTTGACGAACACGCCCTTCGGAAGTCAGCCGGTGACGTACTGCTCGCGGTATTCCGCGGTGGGGGCGATGGGCGTGATCACGTCGATCAGGACACCGTTGGGATCGGCCACGATGAAGTGCCTTTGCCCGAAGTCCTCGCTGCGCAGTTCAAGGACGGGGTGCAGCCCTTCGCTGGTGACGAGCCGTTCCCATTCCGCGTCCACGTCCTCCACCTCGAAGTTGAGCAGCAGGCCCTGTGCGGGGACCCGGTAACCCGTGGGAACCGTCGGGTGACTGTGGTCGAGGAGGGCGAGTTCGTACCCGGGATCTCCCGGCTGGCGCAGGCTGACGTACCAGTCGGCCTCGAACGTCGTCTCGAACCCCAGCAGCCGGGTGTAGAAGTCGTGGGACTCTCGCAGCCTCGCTGTGCCGATCACGGGATAGAAGCCGGTCAGCTTCATACCTGAACCCCTTTCACATACCATCAGTATGCGAATGACGCTATTCGCATACCTTCGGTATGTCAATGAGGAGTGCGATGCGACAGCACGGCATCCGGGCACAGCAGCGGGAGCAGACCAGGCAGGCTCTGCTGCGGGAGAGCAGGCGCCTGTTCTCAGGCAGCGGCTACGGCGCGGTGGGCCTGGCGGAAATCGTCCAGGCAGCCGGAGTGACCAAGGGTGCGCTCTATCACCACTTCACCGGCAAGGCGGACCTCTTCCGCGCCGTCCTGGAAGAGATGCAGCAGGAAGTGGGCCGACGCGTGGCCGCGGCCGCCGACGCCCACGACGATCCCTGGACCCAGCTGACCGCCGGCTGCCAGGAGTTCCTCACCGCGACCACCGATCCGGACATCCAACGCGTCATGCTGGTCGACGGGCCTGCCGTACTGGGATGGAGCCAATGGCGGGCGATGGACGAAGCCGCCTCGGCCCGCCACCTCGCCGACGCGTTGTCCTCCCTCATCGACGCAAGGATCATCGCCCCGCAGCCAGTCGCACCACTGGTCCACCTGCTGTCAGGGGCGATGAACGAGGCCGCCCTGTGGCTCGCATCCTCCTCCGACCCCGAAGACCTGGACCACACCAGAGCCGCGCTGACGCAACTGCTGCGGGCCCTGCGAGCCGGTTGACGTCATGACCACGCAACAGGGCGCAATCGCTCCGCTGTCGCCCCACGCACACCGCACGCCCAGTGCTCAAGTCCACCCCGAAAGACTTCCGGAGCCGACCACTCAGCGTGAACCCCTCACGCATCCGATGTGTGCACGCGCGACGCGCCTGCTGGAGCAGACAGCAGAGCAGGCCGATGGGGCATCGACATCGTGCACTTTGGTCCTCGGTGCTGGTTCAGGTGCCGGTCGCTCGGGCCGAGCGGAGGTGCGTGCGCAGAGCGGGCAGCCGGGCGCAGTCCTCGGATCGGGCCAACCCCTCACCCACGGCCAGAAGGGAAAGGAGCTGCACCGGGCGGCCTGTTGTGGCCGCGGCCTCGAGTTTGTGGTGGCCGTCGAGCAGGAAGTGCGTCAGACCCCAGTGTCGGTAGTGGTCTTCCGGCAGGCCGGAGCCGGGTTCGCATACGTCCAGCGTGGAGACCGCCACAGCCGTCGGGACCGACCCTCGGCCCATGAGTTCGATGTACTCCTCGACGCGCTCCCTCGTGTTCCACGTCGGGGGGACCATGGGCACGACGAACTCATAGAGGTGAGCTGACGCGTCGACTGCGGTCTCGAAGGTCCGGAAGTACGGCGTGTGCGGGTACTCCGGGAGGCCCCAGAACTGGTCGATCCCCCACGTGGCCACCTGCTCCCCGCTGAAGTAGTCGCCTTCCTGGCCGGGGACGACCAGACGGGGCTCCACGCGGAGCAGCACGGGAAGGTACTCGCCCTCCGGCAACAACGCACCGAAGGCATCGATCACGCCGTCGTCGTCCGGATCAGTCAGTGCTCCGGTGAGACACTCCCGCACGCTCTCCAGCGACAATGTCTGCCGGGCACTCTCCAGCCGGCGGAACAGGAACGGGCAGGTGCCGCACCAGGAGCTGAGTTCGAAAGCGGGCTCCCCGTCGACCACGAGCAACCTGCGCCCCGGCCCTCCCCCGGTTTCCCGCTGCTCCGTCTCGAAGCGCAACCGCGACTCAGGGCCCGGGACACCGAGCCTGCGGAGCCTGCCCGATTTGATCATCACGGACCAACCGTATGGGACGTGTCTCCCTCCGCGCATGCAGGCGGGCAGCCGGGCGGTACGCCGGTGGTGTGCGCCGCCCGGCTGCTCAGCGGTGTCTCGTGTCCGCCGGGGCGCTTTCCGCGGATGTGGCCTTCACCGGCTCGGTGACCTTCACGGGTTCCGTGCCGACCGCGCTGTGCCGCTCCGCCCAGGACTCCAGGGCCGTACGGCACGCGTGGTCGAGGTGGTGCAGGCCCGACAGGTCCAGCTCGACCGGGCGGTTCTGCGGCAGGTTCTCCAGGCTGTCGAGGATCTTCGGCAGCCGCAGGAACGTGGCGTTGCCCGACACGTAGACCTGGATCGGTCCGGCGCCCTTGTCTATGACCTCCAGCTTGACGTGCGACGCCTCCCAGGCCGTCTTGACGATCGCCAGGGCCAGACCGATGAGCACGCCCTCGAACATGTTCACCGCGACGATCGACACGGCCGTGATCACGAGGATCAGTGCCTCGCCCTTGTGGTCCCGCCACAGCGCCGCGATCTGCCGGAACGGGATCAGCTTCCAGCCGGCGTGCATGAGGATGCCGGCCAGGGCGGGGATCGGGATCAGGGCCAGGGCCCAGGGCATCGCGGCGGCGAACAGCAGCAGCCACACGCCGTGCAGCACGCGGGACGCCTTGGTCCTCGCACCGGCGGCGACATTGGCGGAGCTGCGCACGATGACGGCGGTCATCGGCAGCGCGCCGAGCAGACCGGACACGGTGTTGCCCGCGCCCTGGGCGATCATCTCCTTGTTGTACTCGGTGCGCGGACCGTCGTGCAGCCGGTCCACGGCCGCCGCGCTGAACAAACTCTCCGCGGAGGCGATCAGCGCGAACGCGATGATGGTGCCCCAGATCGCCGGGGCGGCCAGCTCGCCGAGGGCATCGGCCCCGGGCGGCTGGACGACGCCGAGCAGACCTTCGACCCGGACCGTGGCGACCGGGAGGTCGAGGGCGAGGGTGGCGACCGTGGCCAGCAAGACTGCCGCGAGGGCGCCGGGCACGGTCCGCACCGCCTTGGGCATCCTCTTCCACAGCACGATGACGGCGATGGTGGCCGCGCCGATCGCGAGGGAGGTCAGGGCCTCGGCGTCGCTGAACGCGTCGGCGAACGCCCCAGGCAGGCCCACGGCCTTTCCGACACCGCTCTCCGGCGCCTTCAGGCCCGCCGCCGCGTAGATCTGACCGGCGATGATCACCAGGCCGATACCGCAGAGCATGCCCTCGACGACGGAGACCGAGATCGCCCGGAACCAACGGCCGATCTTCAAGAAGCCCATGGCGAGCTGGAGCAGGCCGGCGAACAGCACGATCACGCCGAGCGTGCCCACGCCGAATGCGCTGACGGCCTCGAAGACGATCACGGTCAGACCGGCGGCGGGTCCGGAGACCTGGAGACTGCTGCCGGGCATGAACCCGGTGACGAGGCCGCCGACGATGCCGGTGATGAGGCCGAGTTCGGCGGGGACACCGGAGGCGACCGCCACGCCGACGCACAGCGGCACCGCGACCAGGAAGACGACGACGGACGCGAGGAAGTCCTGCCGCAGATAAGGGAACCGGGACAGCACGGTCATCAACTCCCTGTCACCAGATCGAGGGTGCCGGGCTCCCTGCGGGGGTCCCGCGCGTTTCCGCTCGGGACCGCGAAGTGCCGGCCGGTGGGGATGGCGGAGGCGTACGGCGGGACGGGGTTGCCCGCGGTCCGCAGTTCGAAGAGCTCGGCGGGCCCGGCGCCCGTGATCAGAGCGTGGACGACACGAGAGTCCGAGCAGGTGATGAAAGACCTGCGGAGGGCGGGCGCGGAGGCGGACGGCCCGCCGCCGTCGCCCCGGCCCTCGATGCGAGCGGATTCCTCGGGGTGCTGTCCGAATAAGCGGGCGTTGTCGATGAGGGGTTGCATGGTGTGCGGACCTCCTGGCGCGCCGTGGGGTGCGCGTCGGACTTACCGGGCAGGGGTGTGGGGTTGTCTCTGCTCAGCAGCGGGTCACCTGCGAGACGGCCGGTGAGCGGGCGGACGTCCGTCTCGGCGTCCGGCGATACGAAAGGCGGCGCGGGTCGGCTCGTAGGCGGGACGGCGACAAGAGTGAAAGCACAGTCCGTGACCTCACACCTCGGAACATGCGCCCCCCTCAAGGCAGCCCATTACCTTTTGCGTGCGCCAACGGCCGGTCAAGGATCAGTCAAGAAACACGTTAACTCGGCAAAGTCGTTTGCGGGGTCAACTGAGCCTTCGCAGGTCGAGAGAGCCTGAAAAGCGAACTGGAGTTGGCGCGAAGCTGTCATTTCCACAGGAAAGCGGGCCCCAGCAAGTCCTCCTACGCCGACACCCACCGGAAATACCGGCCATTGGTCATACGACTTCAGACCCTGCCGTTCAATCGGTCATATCCAGACGGGGGTGCGGCCCGGTGGTCGGCCTCAGAGCGACGGACGGGGCGCTCGGTCAGGAGCGGAGAGCCGGTAGGACCGCACGACGGCGACCGCACATGCGGACACGAGCCCGGCCAGCCAGCCGCCCAGTCCACTGAGGGCGTCCAGGGCGGACCCGCCTCCCTCAACACCGCGCGGCGGCACCCGTCCCTTCACGTCGTACACGACGGCGATCGCGTCACCAGGCCGGGTGGTCTGCTCGCAGCCGCGCCAGATACGGACCTTCATGGGAACGCCGTTCCGGTCGATCACCGAGCAGAGGTAGCGGCCACGGCCGGAGACATCCGCCGAGCCGCCATCGACCGCGGTCACCACCACGTTCTCCACACGCCCCCGCTCCGCCAGGACGAAACCCGCCGCGGCCTGGGGCGTCTGGAGAGCGAGGCAGACCGCGAGCACCGCGACGACACCGACCAGCGCACGTCCTGCCCGCACCCCGCACAGGTACGAAACGAGCAGGGCGGCGCACACCAGGCCGCCCTCGCCTGCGGCAAGCCCGGTGATCCCGTACCAGGCACCGGCGACCGTGCTCCCGACGATCGCACCCGCCGCCAGACCTCCCGCGAGGAAGCCCTTGGCGGTCAGCCGGATCGGCGGCAGCCCGACGAACTCGGCCGGCCCCCACACCATGCCGCGCAGACGCACCATCAGATGCGGTTCCGCCGCGAGGGCGGAGTGTCGTCCACGCCGCATGCGTGCCACCCCTCCCCGCCTCGCTTCCGACCGCGCCATCCTGATGGGCGCGGGAACGCCGCGCACCGCCCGGCCCCGGACAGACACGCATGGTCCGCATTGCCGGGATCCGGCAGTGATACCGGATCCCTTCACGATTCCCTTGCATTATGCAAAACAGACCGCAGGTGGAGAAGACCGGCCCGAGCCCGTCAGGCGTCGCCGGCCACGGGAACATCCATGGCCCACCCCAGCGGGTGCGATTCCGTCTCGTCCCGGGCCGGAGCGAGAGGCTCTCCCCCGGCCTCGTTGAAGGCCGCCAGCGCCTCGATGAGGGCCAGTCGCTGTGTCGGGGTGAGCCGCTCCACGATCTCGGCGATCGCGGCGCGGCGGCGGCCGGTGACGTCGGCGACCGTTCGGCGGCCCTCCTCCGTGAGCCGGAGCAGGGTCTCGCGGCGGTTGCCGGGGTTGGACTGCCGGTCGGCGAGACCGGCGGCGATCAGCCGGTCGACCATCCGCATGGCGGTGGACGGGGCGACCCGGAGCAGGTCGGCGAGCGTGACGAGCTTGGTGGCACCGCGGGTGGACAGCACCACGAGCATTCTGAACTGGGGCAGTGTCACCCGTTCCTCGACAGCGGCGAGGGAGCGCGCGGAGATCCCCACCAGCAGGCGGGACGCGGTCAGCACCGACCGGGTCACCACGTCCACGTCGTCCATCGCCCCCGCAGGGGTCTCACGCTCCGGCATGCGTCCTTTCTACCGTGCGGACGCACCTGCTCACTCAGGTGACGGAACCAGATTTTCCTTCCCCCTGACCGTCCCCATGACCGTGGTAGCGCAGCAGAAGCATCGCGGCGTCGTCGTGCGGCGGTCCGACGGAGTGCCGGCCGAGGTCCTCGCGCAAGGTCTCCAGGGCGCGGTGCGCGTCCGGGTCTTTCAGCAGGTGCGCGCGCTCGCCCACGGGATAGAAGCGGCCGTCCTCGTCGCGGGCCTCGGTGACGCCGTCGGTGTACAGCAGAAGCTGCTCCCCCGGGGAGAAGCCCACCCGGTAGGGTTTCGGGCCCTCGCTTCCGTGCGTCCCGAGGCCCAACGGCAGGGCGAACGAGTCCGGTTGCGGGAAGTCGACCGTGCCGTCCCCGCGCACGATCATCGGGGCCGGATGACCGTAGTTGAGGAAGACCGCCTCGTGTGCCGTGCCGATCTCGGCGAGGATCGCGGTGACGAACTTCTCCCCCTCCAGCTCCCGGGCGACGCTGCGCTCCAAGCGCTCGCCGAGCCCCGACAGGTCGGCCTCGTCGTACGCCGCCTCCCGGAAGGCACCCAGCACCACGGCCGCCGTTTCCACCGCGGCCAGACCCTTGCCCTGGACGTCTCCCACGATGACCCGCACACCGTGCGGGGAGGCCACCACCTCGTACAGGTCCCCGCCGATCCGGGCTTCGGCGACCGCCGACGTGTAGGACACCGCTGCCTGTAGCGGACCCGCGGTCAACGGCACCGGCCGCAGCAGTACCCGCTGGGCGACCTCCGCGATCGACCGCACACTGGCCAGCTCCGCCTCCCGGCGCGAACGCATCACCGCGGCCGCGACACCCACACCGGTGACACCGGCCACCGAGGCCAGCGCGGTGTAGCCCCGGCGCCCGTCGAACAGCCCGTCGTACAGCCCCAGCGCCACACACAACACCAGGGCCGCGAGCCCGAACCAGACCGTACGGCGCCACCCCCCGACCAGCCCGGCGAAGGCTGGCCCCAGCGAGACCAGCGGCAGGAATCCGACACCGGGCCCTGCCACGATGTCCGTCACCGCGACCACCGCCATCACCAGGACCGGCATGCAGGACAGCAGCGTCCAGCTCGACGGCGGCTTCCGGTCGGTCATGCGGCACTCCTGCGATGTCGCGGCTGTCGAGAGCCGCCGGTCTTCCCCGCAGGCGCCCCTCCCCCACCTTTAGACTATGCAAAGGTGGCTTCCGCGACACGACTCCTGCCGGGGGTCCTTTACTCAATCGATTCCGAAAGACGACATTCCCGACCCGCGGAAGGTCCCAGCATGGCCGCCAGAGACACCACGTCCCGCCGCCCACGGCCTCCCAGCGGGTGGCGACGCCTGGCCCTGCGCCTGCCGGTCCTGCTCTACCGCGCGGGGCTCGGCCCTCTCTTCGGAAAGCGGCTCCTGCTGTTGCACCACACCGGCCGGGTCTCCGGCCTCGACCGCTTGACGGTCCTCGAGGTCGTGTCCTTCGACCCGGCGGAGCCGAGTTGGACGGTCGCCTCCGGCTTCGGTCCGCGGGCCGACTGGTATCTGAACCTGCGCGTGCAGCCCAAGGCCCTGATCCGGTTCGGAAACCGCCCGCACGCGGTCACCGCTCACTTCCTGCCGGCCGAGGACGGCGCCGAGATCATGGCCGACTACGCGTGCAGGCATCCGCGCTCCGCCCGCCGACTGTGCGCGTTCATGGGGATCCCTCTTGACGGCGGCGAGGCATCGTTCCGCGAGGCAGGGCAGGCCATTCCCTTCGTGCGACTCGAAGCCTTCGGCGGGTACGGCCGGGCCGCGCGCAGGCACTCGTGATGCCGAAACGTCACTCAAGAGCACTGGCGATCATATTTTGCACTGTGCAAGCATCGGGACCAAGGGTCGGCCGACGGCCGATCGGCACAGGACAACCTTCCGGCCGTGGGCCGGCCCCCTGCTGGATGCGGCGGCCGCCACCGGCCGCACGGGCCGCACAGGAGGAAACGGGGACGTGGCGCCGGAACGGGACAGGCAAGGGACGCCGGACGGCTCGGATGCCACGCCGTCCCGTGCCGGTGATGTCTGGCTGAAGTTCCTGGCGGACAACGAGCGCGCCATCCGCGAGTCCGCCCCCAAGGAGCCCTCCGCGCAGGAACGGGCATCGGCCCGTCCACCTCGCCGGCTCGCCGCCGGCCGACAGAACCCGCCCGACCGGCGTCCCGATCACCCCCTGGCGGACGCGGACGCCGTGGGTGACCTGTGGCAGCCCGAAGGTCCAGGGCCGGCTTGGCGAGAGCTCGACGGGCCCGCCAGACTCCGCCGTGCCGGCCGCGTGATCGCGACGGTCGCGGCCATCGGCCTGGCCCTCGGGGCCTGGTCGCTGCTGTCCACCATGGCGGGCGCACCGAGCGACGGGCCGGGTGGCGGCACGGTCCAGGAAGTGGGGGAGGCGCCCGGTGCCGTCCCCACGACCAGCCCCGGATCCCCCGCCGTCGAACCGACACCGACCGCCCCCCTGGGGTGAAGGAGCCTCGCCGCCAACCCGGCCGATCCCGCCAACCGTTACATGCTCCAGACCCCGGTGATCGGCGCCGGCTGCTGAACTGGCCCGCCCAGGAGCTCTGACGGCCCGCGGCGGAGCGGTCCCACCGGCTTCTCGACAGGAGTAGTCGTTGCGCTGGGCGTCGCCGGACTCCGGAAGCAGGGTGGGCCCCGGAGTGTTCCGGGGCCCACCTCGTCGTCGTGTGTTCGCTCTATGCGATGAGAGGGCTGCGGCGTTCGACCAGGACCACGTCGCGCCATACGCCGCGGTGTCGGCCGATGCGTTCGCGTGTGCCGATGACGCGGAATCCGGCTCGCCGGTGCAAGGAGAGACTGGCGGCGTTCTCGGGAAAGACGCCGGACTGGATCGTCCAGATGCCCGCCGCTTCGGTCGATCCGATCAAGGTCTGCAGGAGGGCTGAGCCCGTCCCCCGGCCGCGGGCTGCGGGGTGGACGTACACCGAGTGCTCGACCACGCCGGCATACGCGCACCGATCGGAGACGGCCACGGCAGCGACCCAGCCCAGCCCCCTGCCGGCGTCGTCGAGAGCGACGTAACGATGCCGGGGCAGCTTGGCGGCATCGAACTCCTCCCACGTGGGTGCGACCGTCTCGAAGGTGGCATGGCCCTCGTCGATACCGAGTTGGTAGATCGTCAGGACCTCGTCGGCATGCTCGCGGCCCATGGCCACGATGCGAACCGTGCCTGTGAGACTCATGCTCGGCTCGCCGGGGCGATCTCGTCGACCAGGCCGCGGACGCGCTTGTCGATCTCGTCGCGGATCGGGCGAACCGCTTCCACGCCCTGCCCTGCCGGGTCGGGGAGTTCCCAGTCGAGGTAGCGCTTGCCGGGGAAGACGGGGCAGGTGTCCCCGCAGCCCATCGTGATGACGACGTCGGACGCCTGGACCGCTTCCACCGTGAGCACCTTGGGCACCTCGGCCGTGATGTCGATGCCCGCTTCCGCCATGGCCTCGACCACAGCCGGGTTGACGGTGTCGGCGGGGGCGGAGCCTGCGGAGCGGACCCGGACGCGGTCGCCCGCGAGGTGGGTGAGGAAGGCGGCGGCCATCTGTGAGCGCCCGGCGTTGTGGACGCAGACGAACAGGACGGACGGGGTGGCTGTGTCAGGCATGGGCTGCCTCTTCCTGAGATGGCGGGACGGCGGCCGGGGCGGTGAAGTAGCGGCGCGCGTACAGGGCGACGTACACCAGGCCGATGAGTGCCGGCACTTCGATGAGGGGGCCCACGACGCCGGCGAGTGCCTGGCCGGAGGTGGCTCCGAAGGTGGCGATGGCGACGGCGATGGCCAATTCGAAGTTGTTGCCCGCAGCGGTGAAGGCCAGCGTCGTGGCGCGCGAGTAGTCCAGACCGACGGCACGGCCCAGGGCCATGGACCCGGCCCACATGACGGCGAAGTAGACCAGCAGCGGCAGGGCGATGCGGGCGACGTCCAGCGGCTGTGAGGTGACCGCGTCACCTTGCAGGGCGAAGAGGACGACGATGGTGAAGAGCAGGCCGTAGAGGGCGAAGGGGCCGATGCGCGGAATGAGTTCGGCTTCGTACCAGGTGCGGCCCTTGGTCTTCTCACCGATGCGGCGGGTGAGGTAACCGGCCGCGAGCGGGATGCCGAGGAAGATGAGCACGCTGCGGGCGATCTCCCACACCGACACGTCCAGGCCGGTCTGTTCCAGGCCGAGCCAGCCGGGCAGGGCGGAGAGGTAGAACCAGCCCAGCGCCGAGAAGGCGATCACCTGGAAGACGGAGTTCAGGGCGACCAGGACGGCGGCGGCTTCGCGGTGTCCGCGGGCAAGGTCGTTCCAGATGATGACCATGGCGATGCAGCGGGCCAGGCCGACGATGATCAGGCCCGTGCGGTAAGCGGGCAGGTCCGGCAGGAACAGCCAGGCCAGGGCGAACATGAGCGCCGGGCCGGCCACCCAGTTCAGCAACAGGGACGGCAGCAACAGGCGGCGGTCGCGGGTGACGGTGTCGAGGCGGTCGTAGCGGACCTTGGCCAGCACCGGGTACATCATCACGAGCAGGCCCAGCGCGATCGGCAGGGACACTCCCGTGACCGTCACCTCGGCCAGGGCGTCACCCAGCCCCGGAACCAGGCGCCCCAGGCCGAGCCCCACCGCCATGGCCGCGAGGATCCAGACCGCCAGGTAGCGATCGACGAAGGACAGGCGTCCCGCCACACTCCCTTCAGCAGCGGCAGTGCTCACGAGGCGGCCCCGGCAGGCGCTGTGCGGTCGGGCAGCGGTTCTCCTGCCGGACGGGTCAGGATCGCGGCAAGCCGGTCGGTCATCTCCGGGACCAGCCAGTAGTAGACCCAGGTGCCGCGCCGCTCGCAGTCGATCAGACCGGCCTGCCGGAGCAGCTTGAGGTGATGGGAGATCGTCGGCTGGGACAGGTCGAACGCCGGGGTCAGGTCGCACACGCAGACCTCGCCGCCCGCACGTGAGGCGATCATCGACAGCAGCCGCAACCGCACCGGATCACCCAGCGCCTTGAACACCTTGGCCAGCTCCACCGCCTGGCCCTCGTCCAAGGGGGTCGTCAGCAGCGCTGGGCAGCAGTCGCCGGCCGCATCGTCCTGACCCAGCACCACGAACTCTTGATTCGACATTTCTCTATGTTGACATCCTTCGATTCAGAGCGCAATGTTGCATCGACAGACATCAATACAACCCGTTGGGAGTCGTGTCATGTCTCGCGCCCAGCTCGCCCTTCGCGTCAGCGACCTCGAAGCGTCGGTCACCTTCTACTCGAAGCTGTTCGGCACCGAACCGGCCAAGCGTCGCGAGGGCTACGCCAACTTCGCCATCACCGAGCCCCCGCTCAAGCTCGTCCTGATCGAGGGGCAGCCCGGCGAGGAAACGCGCCTGGACCACCTCGGCGTCGAGGTCGAGTCCACCGACCAGGTCAACGCCGCCACCACCCGGCTCAAGGACGCCGGCCTGGCCACCTTCGAGGAGAACGACACCTCGTGCTGCTACGCCCTCCAGGACAAGGTGTGGGTCCACGGTCCCGGCAAGGAACCCTGGGAGGTCTACGTCGTGAAGGCCGACGCCGACAACCTCGGCAAGAGCGCCGACCCCAACGCCGCCGGGGACGCCTGCTGCGCCGGCCAGGCGACCGAGGAGGCCCCGGCGGCGGCCGGATGTGCCTGCGGCCAGTGATGCGGACGGCCTGATCGGCCGAATGCCGGTCCGTCTCGGTTTCCGTCTCAGTCAGCGACGGTCACCACCGTTCATGCGAGTCCATCCAAGTCGGGTCACGCTTCCGCTTGCTCGGCTGCCCCGACGCGAAGGGGGGCGAGGTCCCGCTCCGGATCACGGCCGGGGCGCTGGTTGCGCATCCACACTGGGCGACAACCGCCGAGGTGTGCTCCAGACTCGAAAAGAGACCTCCGGTCGACCGCACCTGAGGGGCCACGCCCGTGTATGACGTTCCGTTCTGGTTGTGGGCGGTGTTCGCCGTCACCGTGCTGGTGTCGCTGGCTGTCGATCTGCTGGCGCACCGGCAGGCCCATGTGATCGGTTTCCGCGAGGCCGCCGCGTGGAGCGGGGTGTGGGTGGGGCTGGCGATCGTCTTCGGTGTGGTGGTGTTCCTCGTGGTCGGCACGACCGCCGGGGTCGAGTACACCACCGCCTGGCTGCTGGAGAAGAGCCTGTCCGTCGACAACCTCTTCGTCTTCGCGCTGATCTTCGGCTACTTCCAGGTGCCGCGCGCCTACCAGCACCGCGTGCTGTTCCTCGGGGTCCTGGGCGCCCTGGTTTTCCGCGGTGTCTTCCTCGCCGCGGGCGTGGCGGTGGTCAGCCGCTTCACGGCCGTGCTGTTCGTCTTCGCCGCCATCCTCTTCTGGAGCACGTACAAGATCCTCAAGGGCGAGGAGGAGAGCTTCGACCCCGGCAGGAGCCTGGCCGTGAGGCTGCTCCGGAAGGTCGTCCCGGTGCGGGACGAGTACGCCGGGCCCCACTTCTTCGTGAAGGAGGCCGGGCGGCGGGTCGCCACCCCGCTCCTGGCCGTCGTCGCCGCGATCGAGGCGGCCGACCTCGTCTTCGCCGTGGACAGCGTGCCCGCCGTGCTGGCCGTGAGCAGCGACGCCTTCATCGTCTACACCAGCAACGCCTTCGCCATCCTCGGCCTGCGCGCCCTGTACTTCATGCTGGCGGGGCTGCTCGACCGGTTCCACTACCTCAGTACGGGCCTGGCGGTCATCCTCGCTTTCATCGGCGTCAAGCTCATCCTCCAGGCCGCCCACGAGACGATCAGCACCGCCGTTCCCGAAATACCCTCGCCCATCAGTCTCGCCGTCATCGCCACCATCCTGGCCATCTCCGTCGCGCTCAGTCTGCTGCGACCACCACCCGACCAGGCCGGCGGCACGCCCGTCGCTCGGACCGCCGGGCCCGAAAGCTCGTCCCACGGTGGCTCCACCCAGCAGGCCGACCCGCCTGACCCCCCTGAGGCACCCGACGCCAGATGACCACCCCTACGGCATGGCAAGGGCACCGCAGCGGCTCATCAGCACCGGATGATCACGCCAAAACGATTCCAAATCTACGCAAAGCAGTCGTAAAATATCACCTATGAGCGCTGAGCAGAAGTCCCAGGCGACCACACCGTCCACCTACGTCTGCCACTCATGCAAACAGCCGGTGGACGCCGTGGTGGAGCGGCACAAGAGCATGGGCGTCTACGTCCCCCACTGGACCGCCGGCCCCTGCCACAACCCGCGGTGCGACCACTTCGTACCGGAGCAGATACCGATCAGCTCGGTCCGCAGCAGCGTCTGGAAGGACGTCGCCGGCTGGACCGGCCACTGACCGGCACCCGCTGACGCGGGTGACCAGGCCACCGACCTGAAGGACGCCGGATGCGCGTGCGGCCAGTGATGCGGACGGCCTGATCGGCCGAATACCGCCGACCGGCAACGGTTTCCGGTCGCGCCGAGGATGATCATTCAAGCCACTGGGTGGCGAAGGGGAAGGTTTCCTAGGCCAACTCGACCCAGGGTGCGGCACGGACCTGCTATGCCTGCTACAGCAATGAATAAGTAGGTCCGTGTCAGGAGGGTTGGTCTCCCTCGCATGTGGCATGACGTGGGGCGCACACCGGCCCGGAGTCATGCCACATGAGGACCGGAAAGGGGAGAGAGTGAACTTTCGGGGTGCCCGGGTCGCGTCGTTTGCGGCGCCGCTCGGGATTGGCTTGCTGCTTGGACTGATAGGCCCTGCCGCTGAGCGTTGGGGTGGTCTTCCAGGTGCGGCCGTGGGCGCCGTTTTCACCGGTGGGTGGCCGTGGGCCTGTTACGCGTTCCTGGTGGGCTATTTCCGCCGGTCGAAAATCGAATCGGTCGTCCTCGCGCCTCTGGGGCTGGCTGTCGGTGTCGTGGCCTACTACTTGATCAAGGGGAACCTGGCCTCCGTGGGTGGACTGGATTCCGCAGGTGTGAATTCCTCCGGAATCGCCCTCTGGGGTGTGCTGGCATTCCTCTTCGGAGCACCCCTGGGGCTCCTGGGGAACCTCGCACGGGTGCCGGGCATCGGCGGCCTGTTCTTCCGGCTGCTTGTTCCCCTGGTGGCCTTTTATGAGACGTCCATGCGTCTGGAGACGGAGTCGCACGGGCCGAGTCAGGTTGTGCTGGGCACCTGGACCGCCGTCAGGTTCACGGCTGTGGCCGTCGCGATCGCCATGGTGGGCCACACGCTCCGGGGTTGGTGGAGGTCTCGCCGTGTTCGCTCCGCCGAGGTGGGCGTTGGCTAGCGTCCGGTGATCGTGCCGGAAGGCATCCCGGCCCACCGGCGCGGCGTAAGGATTCCGTCATCACCTGCGGGGTGTGGGACGGGCCCCGGCTTCCGTTGAATGGGACAGGACGGAAAAGCTCCCGGAGAGCGAGGCGGGGATGGGGCGCGTGCAAAAGGTACTGACCAGGCCGCTGGTCATCGCGGTTCTGGTGGTGGCGGTCGGCGGAGTCGGCTTCGGGCTGTACTGGTTCCAGCCGTGGAAGCTGTGGCAGGACGAGACCGTGGAGGAGGCTTTGCCCCAGGTGGTGGAGACCTCGGCGCCTCCTGCGGCGGCACCCTCCCGGACCCCCACGACGCCGGCCGGACCGCAGACGCTGGCGAGCGGTGAGCTGATCACTCACGAGCACGCGACTTCGGGCACCGTGAAACTCGTACGGCTGGACGACGGCTCTCACATCGTCCGGCTGGAGAACCTCGACACCAGCAATGGACCCGACCTGCGCGTGTGGCTCACCGACGCGCCGGTGAAGGAAGGGAAGGCCGGCTGGCACGTCTTCGACGACGGGAAGTACGTCAGCCTCGGCAAGCTCAAGGGCAACAAGGGCAGCCAGAACTACGTCGTGCCCGAAGACGTCGACCCGGCCCGGTTCAGCAGCATCAGCATCTGGTGCGACCGGTTCGACGTCTCCTTCGGCGCCGCCGAACTCGCCCGCGCCTGACGGGCCCTGAGAGACCGGCACCGGTGACGCTTCGCCGAACGCCGATGACGTGCTGCCGCACGCGGTGCCACGCTGACCGCCGGTTCCAGCCGCAGTCATCCAGCGCATCTGCGTGCGCGGACGTCACCCCAGGGTGGTTCCGGGGGGGGGAGGACTCGGTCCTCCCCCAGGCGGTGGCCGGCGGTGGGTTCAGTCGTCGGACGTCCGCCCCCGGCGCGGCACCTGCGGTGACTTCGCCGCCTCCGCCTCAGCCTTGGCGTCGCTCACCGCCGCGGCGGCCTGCTTGCCGGCCTCGTCGGCGGCCGCGGCGGCGTCGAGGGCGGCCGTCGAGCCCGTGTCGAGCTGCGGGATCCCGGGCTCGTGCGAGGCCTCGTCGGCAGCGGCGGTGGCTGCTTCCTCGGGTGGCGCGGGGCGTGGAGCGCCCGCCGTCGGCTCGTCACCGAACGCCCGGGTGACGGTGCGGACCGCCTCGGTCAGCTCGCCCGGGATGACCCAGAACGTGTTGTTGTCGCTCCTGGCCAAGTGCGGGAGTGTCTCCAGGTACTTGTAGGCCAGGATCTTGGGGTCGGCGTTGTTGCGGTGGACGGCCTGGAAGACGAGCTCCACCGCCTTGGCCTCGCCGTCCGCCCGCAGGATCATGGCCTGCTGCGTGCCCTGCGCCTCCAGGATGTCCTTCTGCTTGGTGCCCTCGGCGGTGAGGATCTTGGCCTGCCGCTCCCCTTCGGCGTGCAGGATGGCGGCCCGCTTGTCGCGCTCGGCCCGCATCTGCTTCTCCATCGCCTCCTTGATGGTGTGCGGTGGATCGATCGCCTTGATCTCGACGCGGTTGACGCGAATGCCCCATTTGCCGGTGGCGTCGTCCAGGACGGCGCGCAGCCGGGAGTTGATCTCCTCGCGCGAGGTGAGCGTCTCCTCCAGGTCCATGCTGCCGATGACGTTGCGCAGCGTGGTCACGGTGAGCTGGTCGATCGCCTGGAGGTAGTCGGCGACCTCGTACGCCGCCGCCCGCGGGTCGGTGATCTGGTAGTAGAGCACGGTGTCGATGTTCACCACGAGGTTGTCCTCGGTGATCACCGGCCGGGGGTCGGACGAATAGACCTGCTCGCGCACGTCGAGTTTGGTGTTGATGCGGTCGGCCACCGGCAGGACCAGGTTCAGGCCGGGCTGAAGCGTCCGGCGGTACCGGCCGAACCGCTCGATGTTGTAGCGGCGGGCCTGCGGGACGATCCGCACGGTGGAGGCCACGAGGAAGACGATGACGAGGGCCGCCACGAGAATGGGGATGACAACTGGATCCACAGTGCCTCCGTTGCTGGTGTTCAGCCGTTCAGGGAAGGAGCTCGCGGGGGTAGACGATGGCGGTGGCCCCTTCGATCTCCATGACGTCCACCAGCGCTCCCACCGGGATCACATGGCTCTCGTCGAGGGCGCGGGCGGACCATTCCTCGCCGGAGAGTTTGACCAGGCCGCGGGTCGCGGTGACTTCCTGCACGACCTCGGCCCGCTTGCCGATCAGCGCGTCGCTGCCGTCGCGGACGAGCGGCTGCTGTGCCATGTGCCGCAGCGCGACGGGACGGACGAGGACGAGGCCCGCCGCCGCCGCTGCCCCCAGGGCCAGGAGCTGGCCGAGCAGACCGATGCCGACACCGGCGACGACGGCGGCGACCAGCGCGGCGCCCGCCAGCAGCCCGAAGACCAGGGTCAGGGTGAAGAACTCCGCGGCACCCAGCGCCGCGGCAGCGAGCAGCCACAGGAACCACGGCATCGTTTCGCCCTTCTTCTGGGGCTTTCTCCACCAAGCTACCGTCCGGACACGCCGGGCAGAACAGACACGGCAGCCGTGGTTCTCGCGCGTCGGGCGGCCCGTCCGACCGGAGGCGTCCGGTCCGGCCGGCGGGCCGCTCCCCTTCAGCGCGTGATCAGTGCGGCTCCGGGGCGGGCGTGGGCGTGGGAGCGGGGCCTTCCTGCTCTCCTGACGTGGCCTGCGCCGGCGCTGCCTCCTCGACCGGGGGCCGGGGGCCCGGCAACCGTGGGGTGGGCCTCGGTGTGGTGCGGACGTAGCCGTAGATCACCGAGGTCATGGCCAGGACGAGCAGGGGTCCGGACAGTTCCGGATGTGCGGCCATCTGCGTCGGCAGGTAGCGGTAGGACAGCAGGAGCGCGGTGAAGACCGTGGTGCCGTAGGCGACCAGCAGGATCCCCGGGCGGTCCCAGCCGCGGTCGAGCGAGCGCAGGGCCGCCTCGATGGTGAGGGCGAACACCACACCGGCGATGAGGTCCACGCCGTAGTGGTAGCCGAAGCCCAGGGTCGCGGCGAGGGTGACGACCAGCCAGAACGTGCCGGCGAGCCGCAGGGCCCGGGGCGCCTTGCGGGTGTGGACGAAGATCGCGACGGCCCACGCCGTGTGCAGGCTGGGCATGCAGTTGCGAGGGGTGATCCCGTCGTACGTCATCGGCTGCGGGGTGGTGACCGGCAGCGGGATGTGCGGCCACAGGTTGGCCGCCGCCCACTGCACGCCGCCCGTGCCGGAGGCGCCCGGGCCGTAGGCGAAGACGGGGCCGACCACCGGGAAGAGCATGTAGAAGGCCGGTCCGAGGAGGCCGATCACCAGGAACGTGCGCACCAGGTGGTGGCTGGGGAAGCGGCGCTCGACCGTGACGTTGCGCAGCTGGTAGAAGGCGACGACGACCGCGGCCACCGCGAGCTGGCCGTAGACCAGTTGGAGCAGATGGCTGCTGTAGGGGTCGGTGGCCTCGACGATCCGGCCGGCCAGCCAGGAGGGGTTGCCCAGCGCGTGGTCGGCGGTCGCCACGTACTGGTCGAGCACCGTCGGGCGGGTCTTCGCCGTGATGAACAGCCAGGTGTCACCGACCTTGCGGGCGGCGACCAGCAGCAGGCCCAGCCCGACGCCCTTCAGCAGCAGGACGCGGTCAGGGCCGGTGCGGCGGGTGACGGCGATGACCGCGGTGCCCAGCATCACCCACAACGCGCCGGTGCCGAAGACGTGGCCGCCCGTCATGTCGGCGTCCGCCGCCCACCGCACCGGCAGGAGGGCGGCGTCGATGCCGAGCGCGGCGCCGGCCGCGATGAACCGCTGCCGCCAGGTGAGCACGACCATCATCAGCCCCAGGCCGCCGTAGAGCGGCCCCGGTTTGGGGGCGAGGACCAGGCCCTTCACCTGGTTGGTGATCGGCCCCGGTTCGCCGTAGCGGCGCGCGGCGACCTCCAGCGCGATGAGGAATCCGAGCGTGACCACGCCCGCCGCGCCCCACAGCAGCACGCGCCTGCGGCGCCCCGCATCCCACGAACTCATGTCGCTTATTCGCGAAAACACCCGCGATGCTCTGGCTATCAATCTTTTGGCCGATTCTTCCGAATGGCTGGGCAGATGGAGAGCGATGGAGGGACCATCGCGAGTTCGAACATGTTATCGGAGGGTGTCGGTCCCGCCCGGCCTAGGCGGCTCCGCCCTCTCACGAGCTCACCCGTATCGCGGTGCGGACCAGGTCAGCGACCGCCCGGGACCGGCTGTGCGGTGGCCAGGCGATCACCGTGGTGACCGTCGGCGCGTCCGGCACCGGCACGGCGGCCAGCCCGTCGCGCAGCTGGGTCCGGCAGGACTCCGGCGCGATCCAGCAGGCGCGGCCGAGTGCGATCAGCTGGAGGAGCTGGGCGTGGTCGCGGGCCCGGGGGCCGGGGCCGGCCGGGTAGGTGCCGTCGGGGCCGGGCCAGCGGGGCACCGGCAGGTCGCGGAGGCCGGTGACGTCGGCCGTACGGAGATGGGGCCGGCCGGCGAGGGGGTGCCCGGCCGGGAGGATCACGACCTGCCCCTCCGTGCAGAGCTCTTCGGTGTCGAGGCCGGCCGTGGTGTCGAACGGCCGGTGCAGCAGCGCCACATCGGCCCGGCCGTCGCGCAGCATCGGTCCCTGCTCGCCCATGCCGCACAGGAGCAGATCGACACCGGCCGCGCCGGGTTCGGCGGCGTGGGCGTCGAGCAGTTTCGCCAGCAGCTCGCTGGAGGCGCCGGCCTTCGTCACGAGGACCACGCCGGCCTCGCCGGCCGGGGCGAGCGCCGCGCGGCGGGTCCGGCGTTCAGCGGCCTCGACCGCTTCCAGGGCCGCCCGGGCCTCCCTCAGGAGCACCGCTCCGGCCTCCGTCAGGGTGACCGCACGGCTGCTGCGCTCCAGCAGGACCGCTTGGAGACGCCGTTCGAGCCGGCCGATCGCCCGCGACAGCGGGGGCTGCGCGATCCCGAGCCGCTGGGCGGCCCTGCCGAAGTGAAGCTCCTCGGCGACGGCGACGAAGTACCGCAACTCCCTTGTCTCCACGCCGTGATGGTACTGCTCCGAGCTGGGCCGATACCGGTGCGGTATCGCCGCCCACCCGATCGGTGTTGGCCCGCCGGCCCCGGACGCGGACAGGATCGGCGGCATGAGCGAACAGACGATCGCGCTGGTGACCGGCGCGAACAAGGGCATCGGGTACGAGATCGCGGCGGGCCTGGGCGCCCTCGGCTGGAGGGTCAGGGTCGGCGCCCGGGACCGGGAGCGGCGCGAGACGGCCGTCGCGAAACTGCGGGCGGCCGGCGCCGACGCGTTCGGCGTACCGCTCGACGTGACCGACGACGCGAGCGTGGCGGGGGCCACCGCACTGGTCGAGGAGAGCGCCGGACGTCTCGACGTGCTGGTCAACAACGCGGGGATCACCGGCAGTGTGCCGCAGATGCCCACCGGGGTGGATCCGGCGACGGTGCGGACGGTCGTGGAGACCAACGTGATCGGTGTCATCCGCGTCACCAACGCGATGCTGCCGCTGCTGCGCCGCTCGTCGTCGCCGCGGATCGTGAACATGTCCAGCGGCGTGGGCTCCCTGACCCGGCAGACCACTCCCGGCAGTGACACGGGCCCGATCTCCGCCGCCTACACGCCGTCCAAGACCTTCCTCAACGCCGTCACCGTCCAGTACGCAAAGGAGCTCCGGGACACGGGCATCCTCATCAACGCGGCGTGCCCCGGCTACTGCGCGACCGACCTCAACGGGTTCCGCGGGGTCCGCACCCCGGAGCAGGGCGCGGCGGTCGCGGTCCGGCTCGCGACGCTGCCCGACGGCGGCCCGAGCGGCGGCTTCTTCGACGACGAGGGCGAGGTCCCGTGGTAGACCCGCCGGGAGCCGCGGGCCGGTTCAGCCGAAGGGGACGGCGTCCGTCACGGAGGTGTGCCAGGACGCGGCGGCGGACGAAGAACCCTGCGTCGCACCGGTGTCCGCGGCCTTGTCCGAGTCCCGGCACGCGGTCATCAGCACGGCTCCGCCGACGAGGGCGCTGTCACCGATCGGTGACATGTGCACGTACCTTCGGTCCGGGCAGGGCCCGAACGGGTGATGTGACCTTCGTCGCGGCAGCGGCGTCGGGGCGCCATCGCCGCCGCGCCGTGCATCGGCGGAGGTCACAGGGCCGGCGAGCGAGGGTGCGACAGGAAGAGCCGCGCCCGCGCACGGCAATATCTGTGCCCGCAAAATGAGAAATAGAAGCAGGGTCCGCCGAGTATTCCCCGATCACCCGGCGAAACAGAATTTTCGCACCACCCGGCGCCGAACCCACCGTGCTACTGTCGATCTCAGTTGCAGGTGTGGTTGCCAGAAGGTCATTTCCTACGGGGTAATCATCACGGCGACATGGAATTCACAGACGGTGAATTCCTGAAACCGCCTCCGAAGGAGAAACAAATGGCTACCGGCACTGTGAAGTGGTTCAACTCGGAAAAGGGCTTCGGCTTCATCGAGCAGGACGGCGGCGGCGCCGACGTCTTCGCCCACTACTCGAACATCGCCACCCAGGGCTTCCGCGAGCTGCTGGAGGGCCAGAAGGTGTCGTTCGACATCGCGCAGGGCCAGAAGGGCCCGACGGCCGAGAACATCGTGCCCGCCTGACATCGGCGCTCGCGCACATTTCGCAGCTGGGGCCCGCACCTGAAGGGGTGCGGGCCCCAGCTCGCTGTTTTTCCCGCCGGCCCGACCCGGCCGCAACGACTTCGGCTCGTCTCGAGATTCTCTGCGCCGCTCCACTGCTGCGGATTTTCCTTGCCACGCGCCCATCGAGGAAGGTCCCGCATGAAGCGTTCCCACACATCCCGTACCCGTGACCGTTTCTCAGGAGGTGACGGCGACGGCCGCCGCTTCGGCAGGCAGAGCCGCTCCGGTGGTCCGAGCCGCTCCAGGAGCTACGGAAGCCGCCCGGCCCTCCAGGGCGAGTTCGCCCTGCCGAAAACGATCACACCCCCACTGCCCGCCGTCGAGTCGTTCGCCGATCTCGCCCTGCCCGCGCGGCTGTTGGCCACGCTCAGTCAGGAAGGCGTGACCGCGCCGTTCCCGATCCAGGCGGCCACCCTGCCCAACTCCCTGGCCGGCCGGGACGTCCTGGGGCGCGGCCGCACCGGCTCGGGCAAGACCCTCGCCTTCGGCCTCGCCGTACTGGCCCGGACCGCAGGGCGGCGCGCCGAGCCGCGTCAGCCGCTCGCGCTCGTCCTCGTACCCACCCGCGAGCTCGCCCAGCAGGTCACCGACGCGCTCACTCCGTACGCCCGTTCCGTGAGCCTGCGGCTCGCCACGGTCGTCGGCGGGATGTCCATCGGCAGGCAGGCCGGTGCGCTGCGCGCCGGGGCCGAGGTGGTCGTCGCCACGCCCGGGCGGCTCAAGGACCTCATCGACCGGGGTGACTGCCGGCTGGACGGCGTCGACATCACGGTCCTCGACGAGGCCGACCAGATGGCCGACATGGGTTTCATGCCGCAGGTCACCGCCCTGCTCGACCAGGTGCGGCCCGGTGGGCAGCGGATGCTGTTCTCGGCCACCCTGGACCGCAACGTCGACCGGCTGGTCCGCACCTACCTGGACGACCCGGTGGTCCACTCCGTCGACCCGTCCGCGGGCGCGGTCACCACGATGGAGCACCACGTCCTCCATGTGCACGACGCGGACAAGCACCGGACCACCACCGAGATCGCGGCGCGGGACGGCCGGGTGATCATGTTTCTCGACACCAAGCACGCGGTGGACTCGCTGACGACGCACCTGCTGAAGAGCGGTGTCCGTGCCGCGGCCCTGCACGGCGGCAAGTCACAGCCCCAGCGGACCCGGACCCTGGCCCAGTTCAAGAGCGGCCACGTGACGGTCCTGGTGGCGACCAACGTCGCGGCGCGCGGCATCCACGTCGACAACCTCGACCTCGTCGTCAACGTGGACCCGCCCGGTGACCACAAGGACTACCTGCACCGCGGCGGCCGTACGGCGCGGGCCGGCGAGTCCGGCAGCGTGGTCACGCTGGTGACACCGGGCCAGCGTCGCGGCATGAGCCGGCTGATGGCGTCGGCGGGCATCACCCCCCGGATCGCCCAGGTGCGGTCCGGCGAGGCGGAGCTGAGCCGTATCACCGGTGCCCAGGCCCCTTCCGGCGTCCCGGTCGTCGTCACCGCGCCGCGCGCGGAACGCCACCGCGGAGCATCCGCCCCGTCCCGGGGCCGACGGGGCCGCCGCCCCGCCGGCCAGGGCCGCCCCGCCGGCGAGGCGGCGCGCCCGAGGGCGCAACGGCGGACCGGCTCCGGCTCTGCCGCGTAGCGCCCCGCGCCCACCCGCCCCCACCTCTCGGCAGGAGACACCCATGACGCCGGTTCTGACGCAGCACCCCGCCACGGCCCGCGCGCCGCGCATCCGTGACGACATGACGGTCGAGGTGGCGCTGTCCCTCATGGCCGGTGCCCGGGTCGACCACCTCGTGCTCTGCGACGGCGACGACCAGAGCACGGGCGTGGTCACCCTGGCCCGGCTCACCGTTCTCCGGAACGCCCCCACCTACACGGACCGGGTCCGTCTCCGGGACGTCCCGGAGAGCTGACACACCGGCGGGTGACCGCCACCCGGAGATCAGTGAGGGCCCTGGCGACGCGCGTCGCCAGGGCCCTCACCGCTGTGTCGCGGCACGGTCGTCCCTGATCAGAAGCGACAGGATGCCTGCGTCCGACGGACTTAAAAATCTGTCTTTGTCAGAGTAGACATTCGACCCTCACCGCGGTTAGCCTTCTTCTCGTAGACATGGTCAGAGGAGAACCGAGGAAGGACGGAGGAGCAGACGCCATCAGGATCGCCCGGCCGGGAAGCTCTCGGTCCGGGTACCGCAAGACCCCGGATTGGATGGTGGTCCCCGGTCACGCAGCCGCGATCCCCGCACCCCTCCCGCACGCGGGCCGGGTAGCGGAAACAGAAGGTCGGCGCAGCATGAGGGCCGACAGATGGTGTTGAATTTCCTTCGGGGCCCTGGTGCCGTACGGCGCCAGGGCCCCTCGACGCGTTCCACTACGAGGTGACATGCCGGCTGATACTCCGCTCAGCGATCGTCTGGACGACGACGACTACCCCGCCTACACGATGGGCCGGGCCGCCGAGATGCTCGGCACGACCCCCGGCTTCCTGCGTGCCATCGGGGAGGCCCGTCTGATCACTCCGCTGCGCTCGGAGGGCGGGCACCGCCGGTACTCCCGCTACCAGCTGCGGATCGCGGCGCGCGCCCGCGAACTCGTCGACCGGGGAACCCCGATCGAGGCCGCCTGCCGCATCGTCATCCTGGAGGACCAGCTGGAGGAAGCCCAGCGCATCAACGCGGAGTACCGTCGGGCCGCGCAGGAGGCGTCCGGCGTGACCGATCGCGGCCCGAGCTGATCGGCTGAACGCCCGCGGGTCACCTCACCCGCACCATGAGACCCCAGGTCGGCGACCCGGGGGTTTGCTGCTGCCCCGGCCGAGCGGCCGAGGCCCGGCCGCTCGGGGGCCCGCCCGGGGGAACCAGCCCCCCCCCCGCTCACCAGGTCAACCGTCCCGGACCCTTGACTCATCAGGCGGTAGTGGCGATTCTCGTCGCACACTTTGCGAGGTCATGACAACACGACCGAGCGACCCGCCGACCGAGGGACGTGGGCTGTGACCAGTTCCGGACGCCCGTACCGCCGACGCAAGAACCTCACCGTTGTGTCGCTCCTCCTGCTCGTGCTGTCGATCGCGCTCGGCCCCACCCCGAGCGCGGCGGCCGGAAGCGACTGGTGGGAGCCGGCCGCACGGCCCGCGCCGGACTCCCGGATCAACGTCACGGGCGAACCCTTCACCGGCACGAACGCCGAGGGCGAGGTGCGCGGCTTCGTCGACGCACACGACCACATCTTCTCCAACGAGGCCTTCGGCGGCCGTCTGATCTGCGGAAAGCCGTTCTCCGAGCAGGGCGTGGCCGACGCGCTCAAGGACTGCCCCGAGCACTACCCGGACGGCTCGCTCGCGATCTTCGACTTCATCACCAACGGCGGCGACGGCAAGCACGACCCGAACGGCTGGCCCACCTTCAAGGACTGGCCCGCCCACGACTCGCTGACCCACCAGCAGAACTACTACGCCTGGATCGAGCGGGCCTGGCGCGGCGGCCAGCGGGTGCTCGTCAACGACCTCGTCACCAACGGCGTGATCTGCTCCGTGTACTTCTTCAAGGACCGCTCCTGTGACGAGATGACGTCCATCCGGCTCCAGGCCAAGCTGACGTACGACATGCAGGCCTACGTCGACAAGATGTACGGCGGGCCCGGCAAGGGCTGGTTCCGGGTCGTCACCGACAGCGCGCAGGCCCGCAAGGTCATCGAAGAGGGCAAGCTGGCCGTCGTCCTGGGCGTCGAGACCTCCGAGCCGTTCGGCTGCAAGCAGGTCCTCGACATCGCGCAGTGCAGCAAGGCGGACATCGACAAGGGGCTCGACGAACTCCACGCGCTGGGCGTGCGCAGCATGTTCCTGTGCCACAAGTTCGACAACGCCCTGTGCGGGGTGCGGTTCGACTCGGGCACGCTCGGGACGGCCATCAACGTCGGGCAGTTCCTGTCGACCGGCACCTACTGGAAGACCGAGACCTGCAAGGGCCCGCAGGCCGACAACCCCATCGGCAACGCGGCGGCGCCCGCGGCCGAGAAGAAGCTCCCGGCGGGTGAGGAGGTCCCGACGTACAGCGCCGACGCGCAGTGCAACGTGCGGGGGCTCACCGGCCTCGGCGAGTACGCCGTCCGCGGCATGATGAAGCGCGGCATGATGCTGGAGATCGACCACATGAGCGTCAAAGCCACCGGCCGGGTGCTCGACATCTTCGAGTCCGAGTCCTACCCGGGCGTGCTGTCCTCGCACAGCTGGATGGACATGGACTGGACCGAACGGGTCTACGGCCTCGGCGGCTTCATCGCCCAGTACATGCACGGCTCCGAGGGGTTCATCGCGGAGGCGAAGCGCACCGAGGCCCTGCGCGACAAGTACGGCGTGGGCTACGGCTACGGCACCGACATGAACGGCGTCGGCGGCTGGCCGGGACCGCGCGGGGCGGACGCGCCGGACAAGGTCACCTACCCGTTCAAGAGCGTCGACGGCGGCTCGGTCATCGACCGGCAGACCACCGGAGAGCGCACCTGGGACCTGAACACCGACGGGGCCGCCCACTACGGTCTCGTCCCGGACTGGATCGAGGACATCCGGCGCGTCGGCGGCCAGGACACGGTCGACGACCTGTTCCGGGGCGCCGAGTCCTACCTCGGCACCTGGGCGGCCTCCGAGAACCACGAGGCGGGGGTCAACCTGGCGGCCGGATCCGACGCGTCGGCCAGCTCCTCGGAGTGGAGCCTGTTCACGAACTACAAGCCGCACCGCGCCGTCGACGGCGACCGCGGCACCCGCTGGGCCAGCGACTGGAGCGACGACCAGTGGCTTCAGGTCGACCTCGGCTCCGCGCGAACCGTGGGGCGGGTCACCCTCGACTGGGAGCGCGCGTACGCGAAGTCGTACCGGATCGACCTCTCCGCCGACGGCACGACCTGGCGTACCGCGTGGTCCACGACCGCCGGCGACGGCGGTCTCGACACCGCGCGGTTCGCCGGCACACCGGCCAGGTACGTCCGCGTCCACGGCCTGGAACGCGGCACCGACTGGGGCTACTCCCTCCACGAGGTCGGCGTCCACAGCCGCTGACACCCACGAGAGGGGCTCCATGGCACGGTTGCCGTCCGCCGAGCGGCGGCGACAGCTCACCGAAGCGGCGATCCGGGCGATGGCCCGGGACGGCGTCCCCAGGACGACGACCCGGTCCATCGCCGCGGAAGCGGGCGTCTCGCTGAGCGTCTTCCACTACTGCTTCGACTCCAAGCAGCAGCTGGTCGAGTCCGTCATCACCACCATCACCGGGCACTACGTGACGGTGGTGAGGGAGGCCATCCGGCCCCGAGCCACCCTGGAGGAGACCGTCCGGGCCGGCTTCCAGGCGTACTGGGACCACGTCCGCGCCCACCCCGACGAGCACATGCTCACCTACGAGCTCACGCAGTACGCACTGCGCAGCCCCGGTTTCGAACACCTGGCACGCCGTCAGTACGAGCTGTACGCCGAGACGTACACCGAACTGATCGACCAGCTGCGCGGGACCATGGGTCTGCGCCTGCGCGTGCCGGTGCCCGTGCTGGCCCGGTACCTGGCCGCCATGACCGACGGCCTGACGCTCAACTACCTCGTGCTCGGCGACGACGCGGCCTGGACGGCCGTCCTCGACACGGTCACCGCGCACGTCGCCGGACTGGTGCAGGAGAACTGACGGGATCCTCCTCCGAATCGGTTGTCATGGGAACGGCCCTGAGGGGCATTCGAACAAAACAAGTCGAAAGTGAGGAGAGTGCGGCCCGTTCGGTCCGTGCCATCGACAACTGGGAGTTTTCCATGGCGAGTTACGGCGGTTCCTCTGCCGCGTCCTCCGGTTCGCGCACCAACGGCCTGGCGATCGCGAGCCTGTGCTGCGGCATCATCGGCCTGTTCTTCCTGAACATCATCCTGGGCCCGCTGGCCATCATCTTCGGTGCCGTCGCCCGGCGGCAGGCATCGGTCAAGAGCGGCGCCGGAATGGCGAAGGCCGGCATCATCCTCGGCGTCGTCGACGTGGTCCTGTGGCTCGTCCTCCTGGCCGTAGCCAGCAGCAACGGCGGCTTCAGCTGGTACGTCGGCGGCTAGCCTCCGCCGTGGTCCTCTTGCGGGCGCGGTACGCGGCGGCCTTGATCTTGTTGCCGCAGGAGTCCATCCCGCACCACTGGCGCCGCATGCCGCGCGAGCGGTCGATGTAGGTGCGGGTGCACTCCGGGTTGTCGCACTCCTTGAGCAGGGGCACGTCCGGGCCGCTCAGGAGCTCGACGGCGTGCCGCGCCACCAGGGAGAGGGCCTCGTCCGGCGTCGCCTGCGTCCAGCGCCCCGACGGGGTGAGCTGGGGGACGGCGGGCGGCGTACGGGCGGCGTTGTTCACGACGGTCAGCGCCGCCCCGTCGTACTCCTCCCCGAGCCGGCGGGCGGTGACCAGCAGGTAGACCGCCTCCCGCACGGCCCTCGCCCGCTCGACGTCGGCCTCCTGGCCCGGGGAGACCGCGTCGACCAGGCCGGACTCCACGTACCAGGCGTTCAGCCGGTCCGGCGTCACGAACATCTCGAAGCGCACCGAACGGCGGGCCCGGAGCGTGGCGGCGAAGTCGAGCGCCGGGTTTCCGCAGACGAAGACGTGATCGAGATTCACGTCACCATTCTGACCGGTGACCATTTCCCCGGGCAAGCCTCAGAGGTGATCGGCGTCGACGACGCGCGGTGGTGACGTCCGAGAAGTGGGGGTGGCTCTGCGTCAGGAGTCGTACAGCCCGTCGCCGGTCCTGGTGTCGGAGCCGACGTGGCCGGGGGCCATGCGGCGGTAGGCGGCCCGGGCGTGGACGAGGCGGGCCAGGGCCGTGCCGATGAGGGCGGCGGTGAGCAGGCAGGCCAGCCAGGTGGTGTCGCGGTGACCTGCCCAGGTGAGGACGCCCGCGGGCGGTATGGCGAAGCCGTTGAGGAACAGCCAGCACAGGAGTGCCGTGCCGGGGGCGGCCGCGAAGCGGGCACACAGCCCCAGCAGCGCGGCCAGCAAGGACAGTGCGGGCAGGGCCAGTTCGGTCCGGTCCGGCCCCACCACGGTGTTGAGGAGCGCCACCAGCACCAGTGCCCCGACGCCGGCCCCCGCCCAGACCAACGGCGTGGCCACGGGCTGGGGGACGGGCCTGGCTCCGGTGCCCAAGGGCTTCCACTCGATCATGCTGGCGCTTCCTTCCGGTCCACCTGGACGGAATTCTCCCCCGGCCTCCCCTGCCGGTCCCGGGGTGCTCGTCAGGGTCCCACCCGGGCCCTTTCCCGTGAAACAGCCAATCCGGACAGTCAGGGGGCGGACCGGCTCTCCGGCCGGGCACACCGGCCTCTTCCGGTCAACCGCGGGCGGTGGCCGTCTCCTTGGCGGAGTCGGTGACCGGTGGGGCCGGGCGGGGGCGGCGGTGGGCGGCGCGGCGGGCCAGGGGTTCGGTCCAGCGGGCCGCCAGGGGGCCGAGGATGACCAGGATCAGGACGTAGGCGGTGGCCAGCGGGCCGATGCGGGGTTCGGCGCCGACCGCGAGACCGGCGATGACGATGGAGAACTCGCCGCGTGCGACCAGGGTGCCGCCCGCGCGCCAGCGGCCCCTGGACGAGATGCCGGCCCGGCGGGACGCCCAGTAGCCGGTGGCGACCTTCGTCAGGGTGGTGACGGCCGCCAGGGCGAGCGCGGGCAGCAGGACGGGCGGGATGGCGGCCGGGTCGGTGTGCAGTCCGAAGAAGACGAAGAACACCGCGGCGAACAGGTCCCGCAACGGGGTGAGGAGGCTGCTGGCGCCCTCGGCGACCTCGCCGGACAGGGCGATGCCGACCAGGAACGCGCCGACGGCCGCGGAGACGTGCAGCTGCTGCGCGAGCCCGGCGACGAGCAGGGTCAGACCGAGGACGGCCAGCAGGAGCATCTCGGCGTTGTCCGAGGACACCGCGCGGCTGACCAGGCGGCCGTGCCGCAACGCCACGTACAGGACGGCGCCCACGGTGCCCAGCGAGATCAGCAGGGTGACCGCGCCGCCCGCGAGGCCCACCCCGGCCAGCAGGGCGGTGAGGATGGGCAGGTAGACCGCCATGGCCAGGTCCTCCAGCACGAGCACGCCGAGGATGACCGGCGTCTCGCGGTTGCCGAGCCGGCGCAGATCACCGAGCACCTTCGCGATGACCCCGGAGGAGGAGATCCAGGTGACCCCGGCCAGGGCGACGGCGGCGACCGGCCCCCAGCCCAGCAGGAACGCCATGGCCGCTCCAGGGGCGGCGTTGAGGACGAAGTCCACGGCTCCGGAGGGGTATTGGGTCTTCAGCGTGGTGACGAGTTCGGAGGCGCTGTACTCCAGGCCGAGCAGGAGCAGCAGGAGTATGACGCCTATCTCGGCGCCGGTGGCGACGAACTCCTCGCTGGCCCGCAGCGGCAGGATGCCGCCCTGGCCGAAGGCGAGTCCGGCCAGCAGGTACAGGGGTATGGGCGAGAAGCCCACCCGTCCGGCGAAGCGTCCCAGGAGCCCCAGGGCGAGGATGATCGCCCCGAGTTCGATGAGCATGGCGGTGGTGTCGTGCACGGGCGTCTGACCTCCGTTGATCGGGTCTGCGGCGTCTGTGCCGTGGGCGTGAACGCCCCGGGTGCGGCTCGGTGAGCGGTGGGATGGGGCCGGGCCGCGTGCGAGGCGGCGGAGCCGGACAGGGCGATGCGGCGTCGGCGGCGTGCTCCACTCCGACGGACAGCGGCGCGAGCACGCGTCCCGCCCCGCCCTTGGACATCGGGCGTCAGGCGTCAGGCGACCGGCTGGCGTCGACCGTCACGCGTCGGGCAGCACGCGTCGCGCGTCAGAAAGAGAGGAGACCGCTCACGCGGAGCGGTCGGTATCAGGGACGCCGTCACGGGCGGCGTTGTGGACGCGGACAGGCACCACTCGCCCCATGTCACGCCCCCTCACGCCGGCCCGGAAAGCCGGGCGGCCACTGTCGACGAACCGAGCGGCCGGCGCGACTGTGCGCGGCGCCGCTCAACCGAGCGTAAGAGCTCGGTAAAGAATCCTAGCGCACGCCAACGCTCCGTGATCGCACAGTCGTTCATGGCCTACGCACCGGCGGCCTGCCGCACGGCGCGCGGGGACGCGCCGAGTTCCTTGCGGCAGGTCTTGTTGAACGCCTGGAGGTCGGGGATCCCGACCGTCGCCGCGACGGCCGGGATCGCCAGCGTCGAGGCGATGAGCAGGTGGCGGGCGCGCTCCATGCGGCGGCGCCGGACCCAGCCGACGACCGTGTGCCCGGTGTCCTCGCGGAACAGCCGGGTCAGGTGCGTGTGCGAAACCCCGGCGGCCCGGGCGATCCCGGGAACGCTCAGCGGATCGGCCAGGTGCTCCTCGATATGGGCCATGGCCGCCCGCAGCGCCGGGTGCCGGGACCCGGAGGGCGTCTGCGCGGCCGCGGCCAGACCGGTCGTGCGCCACAGCGCCGTCCACAGTTCCGCGGAGGCCCGGGCCGGGGACTGGGCGCACGCCGCGATCGTCTGGCGCAGCAGGGCGCTCAGCACCGCCGCCTCCGCGCCGGCGTCCTGCATCGCCGGGAGCCGGTGCCGCTCCCCGTCGCCCGGCAGCCGGAAGTGTGCGTACAGGTGCTCGCAGCGCGGGGCGTCGTAGTGGAAGTGCACCTCCATGCCGGGCGGTACGAGGCTGAGGTGACCGGGGCGGATCGGGTGCCGTGCGCCGCCGAACTCCAGGGTGCCGGAGTAGCCGTAGAGGTGGAGCTGCCACAGGTGCGGGAGGCGGAAGACCTCGTGCGGGCCGGCGGAGCCGTGCACACCCACGCCCGCGTGGACCAGGTCCGGCGGCAGTTCGAGGGGCAGTTCCACGTGGGTCGGCATGGTGGAAAATTACCAGTGCTTGTCGATTACGCCCCACGACATCCACCCTCTGCCCTTCTACGGTTGCGTCATGCAAACCACGAAACAGCTGTTGAGCTCCGCCGAGGTGGCGCGCTTCACGGCCCACGGATTCCTGCGCCTCGACGGCGTCGTGCCCCGGGAGATGAACGAGGAGGCGCTCGGTGTCTTCGCCGCCGGGGCGCTGCCCGCCGTGCCGTACGGGACTCCGGTGCCGGTGGCCTTCCCGGAGGGTTCCTTCACCCGGCGGCTCGTCGAACTGCCCGCCGTGGCGGGTGCGCTGGAGAGCCTGGTGGGACCCGATCCGGACATCGACCACCACTTCGTCCACACCCGCATGCCCCGGGAGGGCAATGCGCAGGCGTTGCACGCCGACGCCCTCATCGACGTGCGGCCCGACGCGTTCGACGTGCAACTCATGTACTACCCGCAGGAGGTGACCGCCGACATGGGCGGCACACTCGTCGTCCCGGGCAGCCATCTGCGGCGCATCAACGAGTCCGACACCGGCCGCTACCAGAACCTGCTCGGCCAGACCCGGCTGACCTGCCCGGCCGGCACCGTGCTCCTGATGCACCACGGCATCTGGCACGGCGGGCGGCGCAACGACAGCGACACCGTGCGCCACATGTACAAGATCCGCTTCAATCCGACCGTGCCGCAGGTGCGGCTGTGGGACACGCGGGACCTGGACTCCCCTGCCGTACGCGAGGAGTTGGGGCGCTTCTTCCCCTGGTACGAGCAGGCCACCGGCCGGCTGGAGATCCACAACCGGGTCCTGCTGTGGCGCTCCATGACCGCCGACCCCGGCTTCGACATCGAGCACTGGGCCACCCGCATCGCCAACCGGCCCGGCGCGTCCACCGCGCCCGCCGCGCAGAGGAGCACCGTATGACCACCACCCGGCAGCAGGTCCTCGTCCTCTACCTCGACAACTCCGCCCTCGACTCCCGGGTCGTCGGCTGGGCCCGCTACGACGGCACGGGCACGACCCGCCCGACGACCGGCGACAGCGACGAACCCCCGTACGACACGGGGGTCGGCGCCCTGGAGGACGGCTGGCGGCTCTTTCAGGCGTCCCCGCTCATTCCGCCGTATCCGGGGGCGGAGCACGCGACGTCGTTCCTCAAGCACGAGTTCTTCTTCGAGAAGCTCGTGTCTCGGTGAGGACGGCCGCCGGAGCGCGCTTCGGCGGTGGCCTTCCGGCCCTGCTCTTCACCGCCGAACCCGACGCGTTGGCGGTCCCGCCGCCCGATCAGCGCACCGAAGCCGGCCGGGCATGACGAAACCCCGGGTCACAACCCGGGGTTGGTTCGTCTCATAAAGCTCAGACGAATGCGCTCTGGCCCGTGATCGACTTGCCGACGATCAGGGTGTTCATCTCGCGGGTGCCCTCGAAGGAGTAGATCGCCTCGGCGTCGGCGAAGAAGCGGGCGATGTCGTGCTCCAGCAGGATGCCGTTGCCGCCGAAGATCTCACGGCTCCAGGCCACCACCTCGCGCATCCGGGAGGTGACGAACGCCTTGGCCAGCGAGGAGTGTTCGTCGCGGAAGATGCCGGCGTCCTGCAGCCGGGCGAGCTGCGTCATCATGCCCCAGGAGGCGGTGATGTTGCCGAGGCTCTTGACCAGCAGGTCCTGCACCAGCTGGAAACCGCCGATCGGGCGGCCGAACTGGCGGCGCTCCCGGGCGTAGTCCAGGGCCAGTTCGTAGGCGCCGACCATGACACCGAGCGCCTGCCAGGCCACTCCCGCACGGGTCGCGCGCAGGATCTCGGCGACGTCGCGGAAGGAGTTGATGTTCTGCAGCCGGTTGGCTTCCGGCACCCGGACGTCGGTCAGGGTGATCTCGGCGTTCTCCACGATCCGGAAGGCGATCTTGCCCTCGATCTTCACGGGGTCGAAGCCGGGCGTGCCCTTCTCGACGACGAAGCCCTTGACGTGGTTGTCGTCGAGGTCGCGCGCCCACACCACGACGTAGTCGGCGAAGGTGGCGTTGCCGATCCACTTCTTGGCGCCGTTCAGGACCCAGGTGTCGCCCTCGCGCCGGGCGGTGGTGCGCATGCCGCCCGCGACGTCGGACCCGCCGAGCGGCTCGGTCATCGCGAACGCGCCGATCTTGTCCATGGCGGCCATCGCCGGCAGCCAGCGGTCGCGCTGCTCCTGGTCGCCGCCGGAGTAGATGGAGTACATCGCCAGACCGTTGTGGACGCCGAAGAAGGTGGACACCGAGGCGTCGGTGCGGGCCATCTCCATGGCCATCGTGCCGCTGAGCAGGTTGCTGACGGCGGGACGGTGCTCGCCGTAGCCCTCATAGGGGAGGCCGGCGAGGCCGCTGTCGCGGAAGAGGGTGATGAGCTCCGTCGGGAACCGGTCCTTGCCCCAGTTCTCGTTCACCAGCGGCTTGACCTCGTCGCGCATGAGGGCGCGGGTCTTGAGGAGGAGCTTGCGCTCGTCGTCGGGCAGCAGCGCCTCGTAGTCGTAGAAGTCCGCGACCAGCTGGTCCTGGAGGGGTTCGTGCGTGGTGGTCATCTCAGTTCTCCTCCTTGTCCGCGCTGTCCAGGGCTGCCAGGACAGCGAGTTGCCTGCGGTCGCGCGTCCCGGTCAGTTCCGAGTACGTGGAGGAGCCGTAGGCCTTTTCCACGGCTTCGATGAGCCGTTCCTGTGCTTCCTCTTGTTCCTTCTGTTCCATCTCATGCGCCGGGGTGCCGAGGCCCGCGCCCGTCTGCTGCATCGACTTGCCGATGTGCTCGACCAGGTGCCGGTAGCCGCCGGGTCCGCCGCCCAGGTGCGCGCCGAGGAACGGCCCGACCGTGGCCCAGCGCAGGCCCAGCGAGTTGATCACGACCTTGTCGAGGTCCTCGGGGGTCACCACACCCTCCTGGACGAGGTACGCGGCCTCGCGGCTGAGGGCGTTCTGGAGACGGTTGCCGACGAAGCCGGGGATCTCCTTGCGCTCGACGACCGGGGTGCGGCCGACCGAGGTGTAGAAGTCCACCGCGTCCAGCACGGCGTCCTCGCCGGTGCGTATCCCGGGCACGACCTCGACGAGCGGGACCAGGTGCGGCGGGTTGAAGGGGTGGCCGATCAGTACCCGGGCGGCGTCCTCGTCGGACAGCTCCCCGGTGAACGCGCTCGACGGGATCGCCGAGGAGGAGCTGAGCAGCAGGGCGTGGGCGGGTGCCTCCCGGGCGAGGGTGGCGAACAGGTCCTTCTTGAACGCGGCCCGCTCGGGGCCGTTCTCCTGGACGACGTCGGCGTCCCGGGCGGCCTCGGTGACGTCGGCCGCGAGGTGCACGCGGTCGGCCAGGCCGGTGGTGTCCAGGCCGCGGGCGGCCAGGTGGGGGGCGTAGGTGGCCAGGGCCTCGTCCACCGCCTCGGCGAGGTCGGGGCGCGGGTCGCTCACCCGGACGGTCAGGCCGTGCGCGGCGAACAGCGTGGCCCAGGACAGTCCGATGGTCCCGGCGCCGATCACCGCGGCGGTACGGAAGGCGCGGTTCATGACGCGGCTCCCTTCAGGTAGTCGTGGACCGGCTCGACGCCCGCCAGCGTCAGGTCGGTGAGGATGTGGGAGGCGGAGACGACCTCCAGCACCGGCAGGTCGGCCAGCGGGGCGAGCACGTGCTGGAACAGCTGGAGCCGGGCGGGGCCGGTCCAGGCGCCCTTGACGGTGACGTCGGTGATGCGGGTGCGGACGAGTTCCTGCACGCGCGGGAGGCCGTCGTAGCCGGGGATCGTCTTGAGCATGAAGGTGGGCACGGTGATCTGTGCCTCGGCCTCGGCCCGGTCCAGCTCGTGGTGCTTGTAGCCCATGGTCGCGGTGGCCACCCGCAGGCCGCCGTGGTCGAGGGTGCCGACGAGCGCACCGGAGTCGACGTACAGCGACGGGGAGCCGATGACCTTCGGGTAGGCGGAGACCTCGCGGCCGGAGGCGGTGGCCGGGAAGTTGTCGAGGTGCATCGTGTGCAGGTACTCGCCCTGCTCGCCCTCGAAGCGGACGGGGATCGCCTGGCCGGCCTCGGTGTAGGGGCCGTAGCCGCTGACGTCGCCCATCTTCATGACCTCGAACCGGACCAGCGGCTCGTCGATCCGCAGGGGTTCGGGGACGACGGCCCGCAGGGCGTCGGGGTCGGTGCGGTAGACGACGTTGAGGTACTCGCGGTCGGTGAAGCGCGGCACCATCGGCGCGTACGCCGGGCTCGTGAGGGGGGTGGTGACGCGCTGTCGTACGTCTGCGGCCTTCATGTCCGGCTCACCGCCCGGTCCACCGCGCGGGGCGGCGCTCGGCGAAGGCGGTCATGCCCTCGCGGACGTCGTCCGAGGCCATCAGGGACTTCATCTGCGTGCGCTGGAAGGCGAAGGCCTCCTCGTCGGACGCCCCCTCGGCGGCGCGCACGACGCGCTTGACTGTGGCGAGGGCGAGCGGTGCGTTCTCGGCGACCCGTTCGGCCAGCCGGAGCGCCTCGGCGACGGCCTGTCCCTTCGCGGTGACCCGGTTGGCCAGGCCCAGTTCGCCGGCCCGGCGGCCGTCGACGGGATCGCCGGTCAGCAGGAACTCCATCGCGAGGTGGTGCGGGATGCGCTCGGGCAGCCGGATCACGCCGCCGCCCGCGGCGATCAGGCCGCGCTTGACCTCGGGCAGGCCGAACCGGGCGTCCTCGGCTGCGACGATCAGGTCGCAGGCCAGGGCCAGTTCGAAACCGCCGCCCATGGCGAAGCCCTCGACGGCGGCGATGAGGGGCTTGTCCGGCCTGGATTCGGTCAGGCCGCCGAATCCGCGGCCCTCGACCTCGGGCGACTCGCCGCGCAGGGCGGCCTTGAGGTCCATGCCGGCGCTGAACGTGCCGCCCTCGCCGGTCAGGACGCCGACCCGCAGGGCGGGGTCGGCCTCCAGCTCGTCGAGTGCGGCGGCCAGCGCGGTGGCGGTCGCGGCGTTCACGGCGTTGCGGGCCTCGGGGCGGTCGAGGGTGATCAGCAGGGTGGAGCCGATGCGTTCGGTACGAACGACGGGAGGTGTGGGGGTGCTCATGACTGTCCTCCTGTGGGCAATCAGCAGGTGACGGCGTCAGCGGGTGGCGGCGTCGAGTTCGGCGAAGACGTCCTCGGTGTCCTGGCCCGCGACGGGTGCGAGGCGGCGGATCGAGCCGGGGGTGGCGGAGAAGCGCAGCGGGATGCCGATGGTGCGGACCGTGCCCTCGGTGGGGTGCTCGACGCTGTCGAGCAGGTGGCCGTCTCGGACGTAGGGGTCGTCGTGGGCGCGGTCGAGCTCCAGCACCGGGGCCATCGGGATGCTGTGCTTGGCGCACACCTCGGCCCACTCCTCGGTGGTCAGCGCCGGGGCGCAGGTCTCCAGCAGCGCGGCCAGGTCCTCGTGGTCGGCGCTGTCGATGGCGTCGCCGTTCACCCGCGGGTCCTCGGCGAGGTCAGGGCGCCCGGCGGCGGTGAAGAAGTCCCGGTAGTTGTGCGGGTTGTACGGCATGACGCAGGCCAGGCCGTCCTTGGTGCGTACCGCCTTGTGGCCCTTGAGCATCGACAGCGCGAAGCCGGTGGGGCCGGTCTCGGGCACGTGGGTGTGGCCCGCGAGGTGCTCGACCAGGTTGAAGGCGATCAGGGTGTCGGTCATCGGGATCTCGATGAGCTGGCCCTGGCCGGTGTTGTTCCGGTGCAGCAGGGCGGCCAGCACGCTGTAGGCGATGGTCAGCGAGGAGACCTTGTCGCCGATGATGGTCGGCAGGTAGACGGGCTCGCCGAGTGCGCGGTCGGCGATGTCGACGAGGCCGGAGGCGGCCTGCACGGTCTCGTCGTAGGCGGCGTTGCCCGCCCGGTCCGAGTCGCTGCGGAAGCCCTGGGCGTGGGCGTAGACGAGGCCGGGGTTGCGGGCGGCGATGTCGTCGTAGGACAGGCCCAGGCGGCGCAGGGCGCCGGGGCGCATGTTGGTGATCAGGACGTCCGCGGTGTCGATCAGCCGCAGCGCGCGCTCGCGGTCGGTGTCGTCCTTGAGGTTGAGGGCGACGCTGCGCTTGTTGCGGTTGACGTTGAGGTTGAGCGGGGTCATGCCCGGCGTGGTCTTGTAGTGGCCCACGCGGACGGTGTCGGCCGGCGACTCGATCTTGATCACGTCGGCGCCCAGGTCACCGAGGATCTGGGCGGCGTAGGGGCCCATCACCACGGTCGAGAGGTCGATCACGCGGACGCCCCGCAGCGGGCCTGCGACGGTGTCGGTGGTGTCCGTCATCGGTTTCTTCACTCCTTCGCTCGCCATGTGTGTGTATCTGGAAACTAAGTTAGCGCGGCGAGTCGGTGAAGGGAAACGAATGGTGTGACCGAATAACGAAAAGCGGTATGACCGCAGCGGTCATACCGCTTTTGGTGCTGTTTTACGGTGGTTATGAGTGGAGCGGTTCGGCGAAAATCTCCCTGGCCGCCTCCACCACTTCCCGCAGGTCACCACCGTTGGCCCGGTCCTTGCGCCAGATGAGTCCGGTCTCCATACGGGGATGGAAATCGGAGAAAGGAAGGACGGTGACACCGTCCAGACGATAATTCTGCACCGGACTCCTGGGGTCCAGCATGGAAATGGAGAACGCCAGGCCACTGGAGACTATTTCCGAGATTCCCTCGAATGTGGCGCTGCCCAGTTCGATGCGCTTCTTGATGCCGAGTTCGGCGAGCTGCTGGTCGAGGCCGCGGAAGTAGGCGTTCGTCACCGCCGTCGGGGAGCCCGCGTAGGCGAGTTCCGCCAGCTCCGCGAGGGCGACGGACTCCCGCCCCGCGAACCGGTCCAGGGGAACGACCGCGCCGAGCCGCTCCGACATCACCGGCATCTGCTCCAGCGCCGGGTCGCCGCCGGCCGGGAGCCGGGCCAGGGTCAGCGCCAGCCTGCCGTCGCACACGGCGTCGACGAGCCGGTCGGTGCCGCCGGGCCAACGTTTGATCTCGAACCGGTCGCCGACCCGCTCGGCCAGGGCGTCCATCCGTTCCCGCAGGTCGGGATGGACGCCGGTGGGCACGCCGAGCAGCAGGGTGGTGCGCTGCGGCCGGGCCGTCTCGTCCAGCCGCCACTTGATGGAGTCGACCTGTTCCAGCACGCCGCGGGCGATCGGCAGCAGCGCGCTGCCGGCCGCCGTGAGCCGTACGTGGTGGGTGTCCCGGTCGAACAGCCGGTGCCCGAGCTCGTTCTCGAGGTCCTTGATCCGCCGGCTCAACGGGGAGGCCGCCATGTGCAGTTTGCGGGCGGCGGTGGAGAAGTTCAGTTCTTGGGCGACGGCGAGGAAATAGCGCAGGTGCAGGAGCTCCACGGGATCAAGCCTAACCACTGGGCCCCTGCCCCCTCGCCGCAGCCGGAGACGTCAGGCCTCCATGCCGGTCGCCCGTTACGGTTCGGGGGTCGGGTCGCACGGGACGGGGGGTCGTACGTCGCCATGGGTATAGGTGGGAGATGGCGCGGGTGGTGGGACCGGGGCCGGGTGCTCGCGGCGGCCCATCCGCTCCTGGTCGACACCGGCGTCGCGCTGCTCGTCCAGGGCGCGATGACCATGCCGTTCCTCCTGCCGCGCGCGCCCGGACTGCCCCCGGCGACCTGGGCCGCGTACGGGCTGAGCACGCTCACCGTCCTGCCCCTGGTCTGGCGCAGGCGCGCTCCGCTCGCCGTGCTGTTCGCGATGCTGGCCACCAGCCTGCTGTACCGGCTGACCGTCGACGGGCCAGGGCAGCCGCTGCCGTACACCGGGCTGGTCATCACGTACACCGTCGCCGCGCTGGCGGGCCCGGCGCAGCGCCTCCTCGCCGGGCTGGTGCTGGTGGTGGCCGTGCCGGTGGGCGTCTGGCTCAACACCCGGTCGGCACGCGAACTGACCTTCTCCTTCTTCGTGTTCGCCGCCGCCTACGTCTTCGGGCGGCTGACCGACGCCCGGCAGCGGGCCCACCGCGTCGAGGCCGAGCAGGCCGCCGTCCGCGAACGGGCCCGGATCGCACGGGAGATGCACGACATCCTCTCCCACGCCGTGAGCCTGATGATCGTGCAGGCCGAGGCCGGACCGGTCGCGGTACGGGCCGCGCCCGAGCGGGCCGAGGCCGCCTTCGACGCCATCTCCGCCACGGGGCGGGAGGCCATGACGCAACTGCGTCACATGCTGGGGGTGCTGCGGGACGGTGCCGGCGAGGACGACGGCACCGCCCCGCGCGAGCCGCAGCCGGGGCTCGCCGCGCTGCCCGGCCTTCTCGACCGGGTGCGCGGGAGTGGACTCGATGTGGTGTACCGGACCGCGGGGGACACCGGGCCGGTGCCCCCAGCGGCCGGGGTGACCGTCCACCGGGTGGTCCAGGAGGCCCTGACCAATGTCGTCAAGCACGCGGAGGCACAGACCGTGACAGTGGAACTGATTTGTAGCGCCGGCGAGTTGGAGGTCGCCGTGACCGATGACGGGCGAGGGGCGCAGGCCGTGTCGCACCGGGGCGGGCACGGGCTCGTCGGCATCCGCGAACGGGCCGCCGCGCACGGAGGTGACGCGGTCACCGGGCCGGGAGCGCACGGGCACGGCTTCGAGGTGCGGGTGCGGATCCCCCTCTCCACCGCGGCGGAGGTCGCGAGATGACGATCCGTGTCGTCGTCGCCGACGACCAGGAACTCGTGCGCAGCGGCTTCGCGATGATCCTGGACGCGCAGCCGGACATCGAGGTCGTCGCCGAGGCGGGTGACGGCCGCGGGGCCCTCGACGCGGTGCGGCGGCACGCGCCCGACGTCGCGCTGCTCGACATCCGGATGCCCCGCATGGACGGCATCGAGGCCTGCCGGGCGATCAGCGCGACGGGCGACTGCCGGACGGTGATGCTGACGACCTTCGACTCCGACGAATACGTGTACGACGCGCTGCACGCGGGTGCGAGCGGCTTCCTGCTCAAGGACGTCCGCCGGGACGACCTCGTGCACGCCGTGCGGGTCGTCGCCCGGGGCGACTCGCTGCTCGCCCCCTCCGTCGCCCGGCGGCTGGTCGAGCAGTACACCCGGCCCGCAGCCGCCCGGGCCCGCCGGTCCGACCCCCGGCTCGACGTGCTGACCGCCCGGGAGCGCGAGACACTGCTGCTCCTCGCGCGCGGTCTGTCGAACGCCGAGATCGCCGCCGAGCTGGTGGTCAGCGACCACACCGTCAAGACGCATGTCGGCAACGTGCTGTCGAAGCTGGGCCTCAGGGACCGGATCCAGGCCGTGATCTGCGCCTATGAGACCGGCCTCGTCGCGGCCGGTGATCCCCCGCCCGGGGGATCGGCGGGGGCCGGGCCCTCCCCCGCGCCGGCGAGGAAGTGACACCGCAGGACCACCGGCGGGAGCGATCCGCGGGACGGCACGGCTGCGGAGGATGAGTCCGTCGCCCAACGTCGCCTTGTCTCACCGGAGTTCGCCATGAAGAGCCGTACCCGCCTGCTGACCGCCGCCGCGCTCGTCGCCGCGCTCGCCGCGGGGCCGTCCGTGCTCCCGGCCGTCGCCTCCGCCCCCGCGGCTTCCGCCCCCGCCGCGTCGTCGGCCGCGCCGTCCCCCGGCCCGGCCCTCGAAGCCGCCATCGCCGGCCTGCCCTCCGCCGACGCCACCGCCGCTCTCGTGCGGGTCGGGGGCAAGAAGGGCGCTTGGCACGGCAGTTCGGGCGTGCACGATCTGGCGACCGGCAGGCCCGCCGATCCGGCCGCCCGCTTCCGCGCCGGATCCGTGACCAAGGTCTTCACCGCCGCGGTCGCCCTGCAACTGGCCCGGGAGGGGCGGCTGGACCTCGACCGCAGCGCCCGCTCCTACCTGCCGGAACTGATCCCGGCGGCGTACCGGGGTGTCACCGTCCGGCAGCTCCTCAACCACACGCACGGCATCCCGGCCCCGGACTTCCCCGGCACCACCGTCGAGGAGTGGTACGCGAACCGTTTCCAGGTCCACCACCCGGAGGACATGGTCCGCTCGGCGACGTCGAAGAAGCGCGAGTTCGCGCCGGGCGAGCGCCAGCACTACCTCAACATCGGCTACACCATCACCGGCCTGCTCATCGAGCGCGTCACCCATGACTCCTACGAGCGTCAGGTCGCCCGGCGGGTGCTCGGGCCGCTCGGACTGCGGAACACCTACCTCCCCGGAGCCGCCCCCCGGATCGCCGGGCCGCACAACCACGGCTACCAGACCATGCGCCTCGACGACGGCACGACCGGGCTCCGGGACGTGTCCGTGTGGGGGGCGACGGACGGATGGGCGGCCGGGGACATCATCTCGACCACCGCGGACCTGGAGCGCTTCACCAACGCCCTGTTCGAGGGGCGGGTCGTGCGCGGACCGCTGCTGGAGGAGATGTTCACACTGCCGGGGGTGACCGACTTCGGGACGGGGGAGCCGGCCGCCTACTCCGTGGGCCTGTCCATGAAGGTGCTGGGCGGGCGCGAGGTGTGGGGCAAGACGGGCGGGCGCTGGGGTTACAACGCCGCCATCGCCTCCACCCGCGACGGCTCCCGCACCCTCGTCTACAGCGTCAACTCCACCGACGCCAAGGGCCAGGGCATGAACCCGACCGCCGAGACGATCATGGTCGCGGCCTACGGCAGGCCGTGATCGGGGCAGGCGCGGGGCTCACGCCGGTGGCGTCGCCCGTACCAGCCCGGTCTGGTACGCGATGACGACCAGCTGCGCGCGGTCCCGGGCGTGCAGCTTGGTCATGGCCCGGTGGATGTGCGTGCGGACGGTCAGCGGGCTGAGCGTGAGGTCCTCGGCGATCTCCGAGTTGGACCTGCCTTCCGCGGCCAGGGCCATCACCTCGCGTTCGCGGACCGTGAGGTCGGCCAGGCGCTCGGGGGGCGCGAGGCCGGTGCCGGGGGCCGGCGCCATGAGGAAGCGGGTGATGAGGGAGCGGGTGGCGACGGGCGAGAGGAGGGCCTCGCCGGAGGCCACCGTGCGCAGACCCGACAGGAGGGTGTCGGCGGTGACGTCCTTGCCGAGGAAGCCGCTGGCGCCGGCGCGCAGGGCCTGGGCGACGTAGTCCTCGGTCTCGAACGTGGTCAGGATCAGGACGCGGGTGGCGGACAGATCGGGGTCGGCACACAGCTCGGAGGTGGCGGTGAGGCCGTCGGTGCCGGGCATGCGGATGTCCATCAGGACGATGTCGGGGCGCAGCTCGCGGGTCAGCTCGACCGCCTCGGCGCCGTCGGAGGCCTCGGCGACCACCTCCATGTCCGGGCAGGAGTCGATGAGGATGCGGAACGTGGCCCGCAGCAGCGCCTGGTCGTCGGCGAGCAGCACCCTGATGCTCATGCCGTGGTTCCTTCCGCGAGGTGGACGGAGGGTTGCAGGGGCAGCTCGGTGGTGACCTCGAAGCCGCCTTGGGGGCGGGGGCCCGCGCACAGTTCGCCGCCGATGGACAGGGCCCGTTCGCGCATGCCCATCACACCGAACCCGCGGCCCCGGGCGGCCTCCGGCTTGCTGGGGCCGTCGTTGCTGACCGTGATCAGCAGACGGGAGCCGGTGTAGGCGAGGAGCACGTGGGCGGCCTCGGCCGTGGCGTGCTTGGTGACGTTGGTGAGGGCCTCCTGCACGATCCGGTACGCGGTCAGGTCGACGCCGGGCGACAGCGGCTGCGGCTCCCCTTCCGTGTGGACGGTGACCTCCAGCCCCGCCGACTCGCATGCCGAGACCAGCTCGGGCAGCCGGGACAGGCCCGGGGACGGGTCCAGTCCCAGGGAACCGGGGGCGTCGTCGTCGCGCAGCAGGCCGAGCGTGGCCTTCAGTTCCCGCAGCGCGGAGGACGTGGTGCCGGTCAGGTCGGTGAGGATCTTCTGGCTCTGTTCGGGGCTGGTGAGGGCGAGGTGTGCGGCCGTTCCGGCCTGGGCGTTGGCCAAGGCCATGTGGTGGGCCACCACGTCGTGGAGCTCCCGGGCGATGCGCACCCGCTCCTCGGTGACGCGCAGGCGGGCCTCCTCCTCCCTGGTGCGCTCGGCGTGTTCGGCCCGGGCCTGAAGCGACCGGAGGTAGGCGCGCCGCAGTTGCGTCATCTTGCCGGCCGCGAGCGGCAGCATCAGCCAGAAGATCGGGCCGATCGTCCTGAGCAGCAGCGAGACGTGGTTCATGGAACCGGAGAACACCGCCGCGAGCGTCACCGCGAGCAGGGTGGACAGGCCGTGGATGCGGGTGGACCTGCGGTCGGTCTGCGCGGCCAGCCAGTAGAGGGCGGCCATGACCGGTGCCAGCAGCAGGGGCGTGACCAGGTAGCCGAGTCCGACCGCGGTCACCGTACAGGCCCCGGCCACCACGACGGCGGAGCGCGGGTGAGTGCGGTGCTTGAGCAGGACGAGGCAGGCCACGCCCATGAGGGCGGTGGCGGTCTTGTCATGGTCCGGCGGGTCGGCGCCGGGCATGGTGAGCGTTCCGCCGAGGGCGGTACAGCCCATCAGTGCCAGGACCATCGCCAGGTCGACGAGGAACACGTGGCGTGCCGAGAATTCCTCGAGGCGATCCTGGTAGCGCCGCTCCAGACTGATGTTCATCGGGCTCTCCGGTCGGTGGGGCTGGGACCATCGTGGTCGACGTCGGGCGGGAACGCCCGAGGGGCCGCCCGTGTCCTTCGCCACGGGCGGCCCTGTGCGGGGTTGCTCAGGTGCGGGCCGGCTCCAGATCGGGTGCGGTGTCCGCGGCCGGTTCGCGCTCCGGCCGGCTCAGGGCCTCGCCCTCCACGTCGACCCTCGGCAGCGCCCGGTCCAGCCACTTCGGCAGCCACCAGGCCTTGTCGCCGAGCAGGGCGAGGACGGCCGGCACGATCGCCATCCGTACGACGAAGGCGTCCAACAGGACGGCCGAGGCGAGCCCGAAGCCGATCATCTTGATCATGGAGTCGCTCTCACCGATGAACCCGGCGAACACCGCGATCATGATGAGGGCGGCGGCCACGACCACCCGGGCGCTGTGGTGGAAGCCGGAGGTGATCGCCCGGGAGGGCGACTCGCCGTGGACGTAGGCCTCCCGCATCCGCGAGACGAGGAACACCTCGTAGTCCATCGCCAGGCCGAAGACGATGCCCACCAGGAAGATCGGCATCAGGCTCATGATCGGGCCGGTCTGCTCCACGCCGAGGAGCTCCGCGCCGTGGCCCTGCTGGAAGACCACGACGACCGCGCCGAGCGAGGCCAGCACCGACAGCAGGAAGCCGAGGGCCGCCTTGACCGGGACGAGCACGGACCGGAAGACCACCAGCAGCAGCACGATCGCCAGGCCGACCACGACCACCAGGTACGGGATCAGCGCGGCCTGGACCTTCTCGCTGATGTCGATGTTCATCGCGGTGGTGCCGGTGACCTCGTAGGTCGCGCCGGTGCCGGACTCGATGCCGGGCCGCTCGTCCCGGATGGTGGTCACCAGGTTCTTGGTCTTCTCGTCGGTCGGCGCGGTGGCGGGCACGGCCGAGAAGACGGCGGTGTCGCCGGCCTCGTTGAAGCGGGCCGGGGAGACGGACACGACGCCCTCGGTGCCGCCGATCTCCTTCGCGATCGTGCCGGCGGCGGCCTTCGGGTCGGCGGCGCCCTTGGCGTCCACGACGATGGTCAGCGGTCCGTTGAAGCCCGGCCCGAAGCCCTCGGCGAGCGCGTCGTAGGCCCGGCGCTCGGTGGTGGAGGTCGGCTTGGCCTCGTCCCCGGGCATGCCCAGCTGGAGGTCGGCGGCGGGCAGGGCGAGGGCGCCGAGGCCGACGACGCCGAGGAGCAGGACCGGTATGGGGCGGCGCAGCACGAACCGCGCCCAGCGGGTGCCGGCGTTGTCCCCGGTGCTCTCCTCGATCCGGCCGCTCCTGCGCGCCTTGCGGGTGAGCACGGCGTTCGGCCAGAAGCCGAGGAGTGCCGGGACGAGGGTGAGGGCGATCAGCACGGCGACGACGACCGCGCCCGCCGCGGCCAGCCCCATCTTGGTGAGCATCGGGATGCCGACCACGGCGAGGCCGGCCAGCGCGATCACGACGGTGAGCCCGGCGAACACGACCGCGGAACCGGCCGTGCCGACGGCCATCCCGGTCGCCTCCTGCGGGGAGCGGCCCTTGGCGCGCTCCTCGCGGTAGCGGGAGACGACGAACAGCGCGTAGTCGATGCCGACGGCGAGGCCCAGCATCATCGCGAGGGTGCCGGTGGTCGTGGACAGACCGAGAGCGCTGGACAGCGCGAGGATCGTGGCCATGCTCACGCCGACGCCGATCACGGCCGTCAGCAGGGGCAGCCCGGCGGCGGCCAGCGAACCGAAGGTGATCAGGAGCACGACCGCGGCGATCGCGACGCCGATCACCTCGGCCATGCCGCCCGCCCCGCCCTCGGCGGCCAGCGCGGTCCCGCCCGCCTCGACGGTCAGCCCGGAGTCCCGGGCCCGGTCGACGGTCCGTTCCAGGTGGTCGCGGCTGGCGTCGGTGAGGTCGTGGGCGCCGACCTTGTAGGTGACCGTCGCGAAGGCCGTCGTGCCGTCCTTGCTGATCGTCTTCGCGGCGAACGGGTCCACGGCGTTCGCGACCTGCGTGCCGTCGCCCAGCCCGGCCACGGCCTTCTCGACGGCCTTCTTGTTCGCGGCGGCCGTGACCTTCTCGCCGCCCGGCGCGATGAAGACGACCCGGGCCGTCGCGCTGTCGGCCGTGGCGCCGGGGAAGCGCTGCTCCATCAGGTCGAACGCCTTCTGGGACTCGATGCCGGGCATCGAGAACTCCTCGTCGACGGCCCCCGGCGCCTTGAGGGCGCCCAGCCCCACGGCGGCCAGGACGGCCGCCCAGACCAGGGCGACGTACCAGCGCCGCCGGAAGGCCAGACGGCCCAATCGATACAGGAAAGCAGCCACGGCAGGAGGTCTCCACATCTGGTGTCGGACGTCTGCCAAGCCTGTCCGGGAGCGGGTCGTCCCGTCGTCGTGCGCCTGCCGACAATCTCGGGTACTCGAAACGCAGTACGACGGGACGCGCCGCTCCACCCCGGGTACGAGATTGCCGGGCCATCCAGCCGGGCCTGTGCTACCTTGGCTGGCGTTGCAGTTTTGGTTCCCAGAGACTTCGAGTGCTCTTTCGACCTTTTGTCGACGAGCACTCTTTTTTGTTTCCGAGGATTCTCGGATCTCCTTAGGGTGATCAGATCGGCGACTACGGGTCCGCAAGGTGCGGGCCCTGAGTACTGCCTCTCAAGGGAGATTCATATGGCTACCGGCACCGTGAAGTGGTTCAACTCGGAAAAGGGCTTCGGCTTCATCGAGCAGGAGGGTGGCGGCCCGGACGTCTTCGCCCACTACTCGAACATCGCCACCTCGGGCTTCCGTGAGCTCCAGGAAGGCCAGAAGGTCACCTTCGACGTCACGCAGGGCCAGAAGGGCCCGCAGGCCGAGAACATCGTTCCCGCCTGACGCGTACGCGAACGCCCTGAACCGGGGCCCGCACCCTCGCGGTGCGGGCCCCGGCTCGTTTTGCTCTTCACCGGCTCAACTCTTGCGAATCCAGCGGCCCTTCGGTGCCGCCGCGCATTCCTCGACGCGTGCCGCATCGAGGAAGGTTCCGCATGGACCGCACCGCTCGCAAGAACAACGGCTCTCCCCATTCCCGCGGTAACGGGTACCGGCCCCGCAAGTCCGGCGGCGCGGGCAGCGCCGCCCGCCCCGCGGGCGGCGGACGCGCAGGGCGCCGCCCCGCCCCCAGCCGGGAGTTCGCACCGCCCGCCACCGTCACCCCGGCGCTGCCCGCCGTCGAGGCGTTCGGCGACCTCGACCTGCCCGAGCGGCTCCAGGCCGCGCTGCGCGCCGAGGGCCTGACCGCGCCGTTCCCGATCCAGGCGGCCACCCTGCCCAACTCGCTGGCCGGCCGGGACGTCCTCGGCCGCGGGCGCACCGGCTCGGGCAAGACGCTCGCCTTCGGGCTCGCCCTGCTCGCCCGCGTCGACGGGCGGAAGGCCGAGGCCCGGCAGCCCCTGGCCCTCGTCCTCGTGCCCACCCGCGAGCTGGCGCAGCAGGTCACCGACGCCCTCACCCCGTTCGCCCGCGCGCTGCGGCTGCGGCTCGCCACGGTCGTCGGCGGACTGCCGATCGGCCGGCAGGCGAACGCGCTGCGCACCGGCGCCGAGGTCGTCGTCGCGACCCCCGGCCGGCTCAAGGACCTCATAGACCGGGGTGACTGCCGCCTGGACCACGTCGACATCACGGTCCTCGACGAGGCCGACCAGATGACCGACATGGGCTTCATGCCGCAGGTCACCGCCCTGCTCGACCAGGTGCGGCCCGGCGGTCAGCGGATGCTCTTCTCGGCCACCCTCGACCGCAACGTCGACCGGCTCGTCCGCACCTACCTGCACGACCCGGTGGTCCACTCCGTCGACCCGTCCGCGGGCGCGGTCACCACGATGGAGCATCACCTGCTGCACGTGGAGGACGACGACAAGCACGCCACCACGACCCGGATCGCCGCCCGCGACGGACGCGTGATCATGTTCCTCGACACCAAGCACGCCGCCGACCGGCTCGCCAAGAAGCTGCTCGCCGTCGGCGTGCGCGCCATGGCCCTGCACGGCGGCAAGTCGCAGTCGCAGCGGACCAAGACCCTGGCCCGCTTCAAGGACGGACAGGTCACGGTTCTGGTGGCCACCAACGTCGCCGCCCGCGGCATCCACGTCGACAACCTCGACCTCGTCGTCAACGTGGACCCGCCCGGCGACCACAAGGACTACCTGCACCGGGGCGGCCGTACGGCCCGGGCCGGCGAGTCCGGCACCGTCGTCACGCTGGTCCTGCCCCACCAGCGGCGTGAGATGACCCGGCTGATGTCCGACGCCGGGATCACCCCGCAGGTCACCCGGGTCCGCTCGGACGAAGACGAACTGAGCCGCATCACCGGGGCGCAGGAGCCGTCGGGCGTGCCCGTCGTCCTCACCCCGCCGCCCGCCGAGAAGCCCCCGGCGCGCACGGGTTCCGCCTCGAACGGACGGCGCGGCAGGCCGTCCCGGGGCCGCCGCCGCTGAACCGGCCGCCGGGCCCTACGGGCTCGGCGGCGGCCGCGGCACCGTGCGCTCCCCGTTCGACGACAGGAGCAGGGAGCCCTCCGGGACCGCGGCGAGGCCTGCGAAGCGCGGGGCCACGCCGGGGACGCCGTGGGCGAAGAGGGCCGGTCGGGGTGGTGTTCGACGCCCCGCGGAGCCCGACCGCCAGGCCCTCGGCCTCGACGCGGCGCTCGCCCGTGGTCAGGGACACCGACCACAGCCTGCGGTGCTCGACGTCCACGGTGAACAGCACCTCGCCCTGCACGGCGGAGCCGGACCCTGCCTCGCTGGGGGACCGTGCACGCCGCGCCCGCGGCGCTGCCGCGCAGCGACGCCTCGGAGGCGGTGGCGACGATGGCGCCGCCGCCCGCCGCGATCACCCGCCCCGGTGCCGCCGTCCGCCGACGGGGCGGGACACGGGAAGTGACCGACCGGCCCCCTGCCGCCCTCGGCCACGAGGCCCTACCCGCGGTCATCAGACCCCGACCCGGATGCCACGCCTTCCGAGTGCGGACGCGCCGCGGCGCCCGGTCCGCTGCCGAGGGCGTCGCCGCCTCACCGCCCGGGCCGCGGCGCCGCCGTACTCGCCCGTCGCACCAGCCGCGTCGGCACCAGCGTCGTCGTCCCGTGCTCCACCCCGTCCTGCCGCATCTTGCTGAGCACCCCCTCCACGCACAGCCGCCCCACCTCGGCGAAGTCCTGGTGGATCGTGGTGAGCGGCGGGAGGAAGTCCGCGGACTCGGGGATGTCGTCGAAGCCGACGACGCTGATGTCGCCGGGGACGCGGCGGCCGCGTTCGTGCAGGGCGCGGAGCAGGCCCAGGGCCATCTGGTCGTTGGCCGCGAAGACCGCCGTGCACTCCGGCTCGTCGGCGAGGAGCAGGCCCGCCCGGTAGCCGGAGGCGGCCGACCAGTCGCCGCGAACCAGGGGCGGCGGGGTGCGGCCCGCCCCGGTGAGGGTGGTGCGCCAGGCGTTGGCGCGGCGCTGGGCGGCGAAGGAGCCCTCGGGACCGGCCAGGTGCCACACCGTGTCGTGACCGAGGTCCAGCAGGTGCCGTACGGCGTCCCGGGCGCCGCCCGCCTGGTCGGTGTCGACGACGGTGTAGCGGTCGCCGGCGTCGGAATCGGCCACCACGACCTGCACACCGGGCGGCGGGGACACCGTCGCCGCGTCGAGCAGGTGGATCTCCATGATGACGATGACGGCGTCCACGGCGAGCTCGCCCAGCCGGGAGAAGGCACCGTTCACCTCGTCCTGGGTCGGGACGGCCACCGGCAGCAGGGTGACGGCGTACCCGTGCTCGGCGGCGGAGGTGGCGATGGCCTCCAGGGTGCGGATGTTGCCCATCGTGGACAGGGAGAAGGTGATCACGCCGAGGGTGCGGAACTCGCCCCGGCGCAGCGCCCGGGCCGCACTGTTGGGGCGGTAGCCCAGCTCCCGCATGGCGGCCAGGACCTGCGCACGGGTGTCCTCGGTGACGCCCGGGAAGCCGTTCGAGACGCGGGAGACGGTCTGGGAGGAGACCCCGGCGAGCTGGGCGACGTCCGCCATGGACGCGCCCTGGCGGGGCCGGGCCGCACGTCTTCTCGTACGGCTCGCGCCCCCCGGTTCGCTCTCCCCGCCCACGGTGCCCACCCGCCCCTCGTTCCCCTCGCCGCGCACCCGGCGCAATTTTCGGTCCGGCACGAGTCCTTGACCCCTGAGATTCGGACAGTGTAGACATCCCGCCAGTGGATGTTTACGTAAACATTGCCTAGTCGAAACCGTACGAGAAAGCGTCAGACCGCACCAGAAGCCCGCACCGGTCGCACGAGCTGGAGTACTCGAGATGGCACACCGCACCCGTAAGAGAAGGCTCCTCGGGGCCATCGGCGTCACCGCCGTGGCGACCGGAACCCTCCTGGCCACGACGACCCTGCCCGCCGCGCACGCCGAGCCGGCCCAGGCCGCCGCTGCCGGCGTCACCGTCCGGCCCGACCCCTCCTACGCGGGGGACAAGTTCGAGGGCTGGGGCACGAGCCTGGTCTGGTTCGCGAACGCCACCGGCGACTACCCGCCCGCGGTCCGCGAGAAGCTCTACAAGCTCCTCTTCGGCGACGACGGTCTCAACCTGAACATCGCCCGCTACAACATCGGCGGCGGCAACGCCCCCGACGTCAAGGACTACCTGCGGGCCGGCGGCGCCGTCGAGGGCTGGTGGAAGGCCCCGGCGGGCACCACCCGCGAGGACGTCGACTGGTGGGACGCGGACGACCCGGCCGACTGGAACAAGAACGCCGACAAAACGCAGCGCTGGTGGGTCGACCGCATCAAGAAGGACATCACCCACTGGGAGACCTTCAGCAACTCCCCGCCCTGGTTCATGACCGAGAGCGGCTACGTCTCCGGCAACTTCGACGCGGGCAAGGACCAGCTCAAGACCGACTCGGTCGACGACTTCGCCGAGTACCTGGTGGGGGCCACCGAGCGTCTCGAGAAGGCGCACGGCATCAAGGTCGACACGCTCGACCCGTTCAACGAGCCGAACACCAACTACTGGGGCACCAAGCTCGGCCCGGACGGCGAGCCGGTCGGCGGACGCCAGGAGGGCGCCCACATCGGCCCCGAGCTCCAGCAGAAGGTGCTCCGCGCGCTGGCCCCGGTCCTGGAGAAGTCCCGTTCGCACGCGGAGATATCCGCGATGGACGAGACCAACCCCGGCACCTTCGCGACGAACTGGAACTCCTACCCCCAGGAGGTCCGCGACCTCGTCGCCCAGATGAACGTCCACACCTACGGCACCGGTCAGCGCACCACCGTCCGCGACCTGGCCAAGGCCGCCGACAAGCCGCTGTGGATGAGCGAGGTCGAGGGCGACTGGGGCGACGGCCAGAGCTTCACGGACATGCGGCCCGGCCTGGGCCTCGCCCAGCGCATGGTGGACGACCTGCGGGAACTGGAGCCCAAGGCCTGGGTGTTCTGGCAGCCCGTCGAGGACTACGACAACATGAAGCCGGGCGGCGAGTCCGCCAAGGGCGGCAACTGGGGCGAGATCCAGCTCCCGTTCAGCTGCACCTCGAAGGACACCCTGAAGTCCTGCCCGATCTACACCAACACCAAGTTCGACACGGCCCGCAACTTCACGCACTTCATCAAGCCCGGCGACCGGCTGATCAAGACGAACGACACGTCCAGCACCGCGGCGGTCTCCCGCAAGGGCGACGCGGCGACCGTCGTCCACGTCAACAGCGCCACCGAGGCGCACGACGTCACGCTCGACCTGTCGAAGTTCGGCCGCGTCTCCTCCCGCGCCACGGTCACCCCGGTGGTGACCAGCGCCGACGGCAAGCTGGAGAAGCACAAGCCCGTCCGCGTGACCGGCAAGCAGGCCACCCTCACGGTGCCCGCGCAGTCGGTGACGTCCTTCCTCGTCAAGGGCGTCTCGGGTGTCGCGAAGGACGCGGCCGAGCTGCGCAAGGGCCACACCTACCGCCTGACCGGCGTCCAGAGCGGCAAGGACCTCAGCATCGCCGGCAACGGCACGGGCCTGGTCATCAAGACCCCGAACGCCTCCGACCCCAGCGGTCAGCAGTGGCGGGTCGAGCAGATCCGCGGCGAGGACAACCGCAAGCGCTACGTCCTCACCGAGACCGGCTCGGACAAGCGCCTGGCCGTCCGTGACGGCGCCCTGGTCGCCGAACCCGACGCGGGCCGACGCGACGCCGCCGCGCAGTGGATCGCGTCCACGACCGGCGACGGCACCTGGACGCTGGTGAACGCGGCGACGGGCCAGCTCCCGGACGTCGGGGGCCAGTCCACGAACGACGGCGCCTCCGTGGGCGTCTGGCAGCCGAACTCCGGCTCCAACCAGCGCTGGAGGGTCACTGAGGTGACCGGCGGCTAGCGCTTCGCGTCCCGCCCGGCCTTCTGTCCGCGCCCCCGCCCGTCATCGGCATCCGATGGCGGGCGGGGGCGCCGTCGTGTCCTGCCCCCTCGGTGTCGGATCAGGGGACCGGCGGGACGAACTCCGGCTGGTCCAGCACCCGCAGCCAGCTTCCGTCCGCCTGCCTGCGGACCACCTGCGCCCGGGCCCCCGCCCCGTCCTTCGGCGGGGTGGAGGTGAGGGCGATGTCGCCGTGGACCAGGGTCGGCAGGGGCTCTTCGGGTTCGAAGTGCGGGCGGTCGGCCAGGACCTTCTCCCAGAGGGTGCGGATCGCTTCGCGGCCCACCGTGCGCCGGCCGGGCGGGTAGGCCAGGACCGCGTCCTCGGCGTACAGCGCGGCGACTCCGGCCGCGTCGCCGGCGTTGGAGCGCTCGACGAACAGACGGGTGATGTCCTCGGGGCGCATGGCCTTCGCGTACTCCGGCACGGGGTCCTCCTGCGATCGGGCTTCCTCGGTGCTTCCAGCCTCACTCCGGGGTGATCAGAAGTCCAACAGATGGAACTGATCGAAACTAGAATCAGCAGTCATGGAACTGAGGCAGTTGGAGTACTTCGTCGCGGTCGCCGAGGAGCGGAACTTCACCCGGGCCGCCGAGCGGGTGCACATCAGCCAGTCCGGAGTCAGCGCCCAGATCCGCCAGTTGGAGCGGGAGCTCGGCGCCGAGCTCTTCGACCGGACCGCGCGCACCGTGACGCTCACCGACGCGGGCAGGGCTGCGCTCGACCACGCCCGGGCGACGCTCGCCGCGGCCGGGGCCGTCGGCCAGGCGGTGGGGGAGGTGACCGGCCTGATCCGGGGCACGCTCGTCGTCGGCATGGTCATCGGCTGCACCGTCACACCCCTGTTCGACGCCCTCGCCGCGTTCCACCGGGCCCATCCGGGAGTGGAGATCTCCCTGCTGGAGGACAACTCGGACCGGCTCGTCGAGGCGGTCCGCCCCGGCACGGTCGACGTGGCCCTCGTCGGGACGGCCGCGGCCCCCGAAGGGCTGGAGGCCCTGACGATCATCAGCGAGCGGCTCGTCGTGGTGGTTCCGGACGGTCACCCCCTGGCGTCGCGGCGGCGGGTGGTGCTGCGGGACGTCGCCGCCCATCCGATCGTGTGCATGCCGCCGGGCACCGGCCTGCGGACCGTCTTCGACGGGGCCTGCGCCGCGCGGGACCTGCGGCCCCGGATCGCGGTGCAGGCCGGCGCCGCGGACGCCGTCGTGGACCTCGCGGCCCGCGGGCTCGGCGTCGCCGTCCTCAGCGCGTCGATGGCCGCGGGCCGGGGCGACCGGGTCGTCGTCCGCACCATCGACGACGTCCGGACACCGGCGCTGCTCGCCCTGGTCTGGCGCAGCGGGCGGAGCCCTGCGGTGCGGGGGCTCCTCGCGCAGTGCCGACGCGCGTTCGGCGTGCCCGGCGGCCCGGCTTAGGGGTCCTTTCACGATGAGCGCCCGACGCGGGCGGGTGAAAGGACCCGAGAGCCGTCACCGTCGTCCGATGATCTCCGCGATGCGGAGGAAGCCGTCCTGCCCGTGGCCCAGCCCGATGGTGCGGCGGGCCATGCCCTCGGCCGCGCGCATGACGCCGGCGTCGATGCCGTGCGATTCGGAGACGTGGACGATGTGGGACATGGACGACGCGGCCGAGGTGAGCGGGTTGCCGTCGCCGGAGTAGGTTCCGGCGTCGGCGTCCGCGGCGGTCTCCGCGAACAGCGGCGGGAGGATGGCGCCGATGCCCTGGGCGAAGGGGGCCAGTTCGGTCGCGGTGACGCCCTCGGCCCGGGCCACCGCCAGGGCGTGCGCGTAGCCCGACATCGCCGTCCAGAAGATGTCGAGCAGGGCGATGTCGTAGGCGGCGGCCCGGCCCGGATCCGCGCCGAGGTGGGTGTGCGAACCGCCCAACGCCTGTCGTACGGAGGCGACTTCCTCGTAGAGGTCCTCCGGACCGCTGTACAGGAACACCGCGTCGGGCGTGCCGATGGTGGTCGTCGGGGTCATGATCGCGCCGTCGAGGTAGCGGACGCCGTGCTCCGCGGCCCAGTCGGCGGTGTCGCGGGCCCGGGCCGGGGTGTCGGCGGTCAGGTTCACGACCGTACGGCCCTTGAGGGCCGCCGCGACCCCGTCCTGGCGCAGCACGGCGTCGGCGGCGTCGTAGTTCACCACGCAGACGACGGTCACCTCGCTCGCCGCCACCGCTTCCGCCGCGGAGGCCGCGCCCGCTGCACCACGGCCGAGCAGTTCCCGGTCCCGGCCCGGGGTGCGGTTCCAGACGGTGGTGCGCAGGCCCGCGTCGACGAGCGCGCCGGCCAGGGCACGGCCCATCGGGCCGAGACCGAGGACGGTGACCGTGGTGACCCGGTGACCGGCGGGCCGCCGGGCGGAATGCGCCGGGGCGGTGGAAGCGCTGTACGAAGTCATCGTGAACTCCTCTGGTGCGCAGGGCGGTTGCTCTGCATGACAGTGACAATGCATAAGAAAAGGGGCGGACATGACGCGACGGCGGCAGGATCCGGACGTGTGCGGGGTGACCGCCGCGATCGCGGTGGTCGACGGCAAGTGGAAGACGGCCCTGCTCTGGCTGCTGGAGTCGGGACCGCACCGCCCGGCGGAGCTGCGCCGGCAGCTGCCGGGCCTGTCAGAGAAGGTGCTGACCGAGGCCTTGCGGGAGATGGCCGCGGACGGGCTGGTGCACCGGGAGGTGTACGACGTGCTGCCGCCGAAGACGGTCTACTCCCTGACCGCGTTCGGCCGTGAACTCTCCGAAGCGCTGGCGCCGTTGTCCGACTGGGGCCACCGGCACCTGGAGAATCTCGCCGAGGCCGCCCGGTCGGCCTCCTGAGGCGGGTGCCACCTCCGTCCCTTGTGGATCCTGTGCCTCACCGGCCGCCCACCACCAGGTTCGCGCGGCACCGGCGCACTGCCAAGTCCCCACAAAAAAGTGGGTACTCCAGGGGGCCGGAAACCTCCTGCCCCCTGTCGGCCGACCCGGCGGGCCGGCCCCCGGTCACATGGTCCGGCGAGCCGCCGCTACCCGTTCCCGGAACGGCCGCCGTCCCACCGCCTGCGCGACCTCGGCCAGCAACTCCCCCAGCGGCATCGACAGTTCCGCGTCCAGCTCGGCCATCGCCGCGGCCGTCGCCTCCCACTCCGCCTCGATCCGCGGCAGCAGCGACCGGGCCTCGGCCGTGAGGCCGACCAGCCGGCGGCGGGCGTCCAGCGGATCGGGGGTGTGGACGACCAGGCCCGCGCGGGCCATCTGGGCCGCGGTCTGGCTCGCCGCCGAGTGCGTGACGCCGATGGCCTCGGCCAGGTCGCGCACGGAGAGCGGTCCGTGCGCCACGAGCGCACGGACGACCGGGGAGAAGCGGGGCCGGTACCCGGCCATGCCCTGCTCCTCGCAGAACGCGGCCACATCGCCGTCGAGCAGCTCCAGGACGTGGCGGAGCAGCGTCCCCACGGCGGCCGGATCCGGTTGATTCCTCACCTTGATAATCTAACAGCGCTGTTACATCCCGGGTTCGTCCGAGGCAGATCATCCGAGTCAGGTCGGGGGAGGACATCGCGCATGCCCGAGCGTTATCCGCCCGGCATCGAGCCGTACGCGCACGGCATGCTCGACGTCGGCGACGGCAACCGCGTGTACTGGGAGGCCTGCGGGAACCCCGCGGGCAAGCCCGCCCTCGTGCTGCACGGCGGGCCCGGGTCCGGGGCGGGGCCGTTCTGGCGGCGGCTGTTCGACCCGGCGGCGTACCGCATCGTGCTGCTCGACCAGCGCGGGTGCGGGCGGAGCACGCCCGACGCGGCCGATCCCGGGACCTCGCTCGCCGCCAACACCACGCACCATCTCATGGCGGACATCGAGCTGTTGCGGGAGCACCTCGGCATCGGGACGTGGCTGGTCCTCGGCGGCTCCTGGGGCGTCACCCTCGCCCTGGCCTACGCCGAGCAGCACCCCGGGTCCGTGTCCGAGCTGGTCCTCTTCAGCGTCACCAGCACCACGCGCCGCGAGGTGGAGTGGGTCACCCGGGACATGGGGCGGATCTTCCCGGAGGAGTGGGCCAGGTTCCGCGCCGCCGTGCCGGAGGCCGAGCGCGAGGGGAGCCTGGTGGACGCCTACGCCCGGATGCTCGCCGACCCCGATCCCGCCGTACGGGAGCGGGCCGCGCGGGAATGGTGCCGGTGGGAGGACGTGCACGTCTCCACCCTGCCGGGGCACCGGCCCGACCCCCGCTACGAGGACCCGCGCTTCCGGATGCGCTTCGCCCGGCTCGTCACGCACTACTGGCGGCACGCGGCCTTCCTGGAGGAGGGGGCGCTGCTGCGCGACGCCGGGAAGCTGGCCGGCATCCCGGGCGTGCTGATCCACGGCCGGATGGACATCAGCGGGCCTGCGGACATCGCGTGGCACCTGGCACAGGTGTGGCCGGACGCGGAACTCGTCCTGATCGGCGGCGAGGGACACGGGCTGTCGGGAACCTCCTCGACGGCGGCCGTGGTGGCGGCGACGGACCGGTTCCGGCACGCCTGAGGTCTCCGAAGCCCCCGCCCGGCGGGCCGCCGGGGTCCACCGGCGACGGTCCGCCTGCGGATCGGCCCCTAGCTCACAGCACAGCCCCGTCCCGCCCCGCACGTGCGCAGGCTGCACCATCTGCGGCGGCCGCTCTCGTCGAGGAACAGCCAGCCGCAGTCGGGGGCGGGGCAGGTGCGGACGGTGAAGCGGCGGGGGTCGGTGAGGAGTTCGCCCGCCGTGCGGGCCACCGCGTGCAGGGGCAGGCGCAGTCCGGCGGACGGGGACGGCTGCCAGCGGCCCAGGCCGTCCTCGCCCCGGGTGAGGACCGCCAGCCCCGCGGCCTCCTGCACCACCGCGGCGACCGCCTTGAACGCCCGGCCGTCCTGGGGGTCGGTCAGGCAGGCGTACAGGTCCGTGCGGAACCGCCGGGCCTCGTCGAGGGCGGCGGTGGCCTCGTCCGGCCGGCGCAAGGCCTGTTCCCGGAGCCGGGCGGTCTGCCGGTCCTCGATCAGGTCCAGGTGCCCGGCCCACACGGCGAACGTGGCGTAGCCGGACAGCCACTCCGACCCGGGCAGCCGGTCCGCGCCCCACCCGGCGTAGGTGTTGCAGAACTCCAGCGCGGGGTGTCCGCTCGTGCTCCAGGGGAGCCACTGGTCGTCGACCCGTACCGCGTAGACGGGCCCGGGCGGCCGGTCCAGCCGGGGGTCTCCGCTCAGCATCCGCTCGTGCAGGGTGCGCAGTTCGCGGCTCGGGTCGATGCCGAGGTCGGTCGCGAGGACGGCGCGGGTGCGGTCGTAGAGCCGGAGCGCTTCGGCCCGGCGGCCCGTGCGGTGCAGGGCGGTCATCTGCGCGGCGACCAGGCGCTCGCGGACCGGGTGCTCCTGGAGCAGCGGCGTCAGGTCCGCGACGACCCGCTCGGGCAGTCCCATGCCGAGCTGGGCCTCCGCCCGTCGTTCCACCGCCGTCAGCCGCAGTTCGCCCAGCCCGCCGTCGAGCCGGGAGCGCAGCCGGTCGTCGGCGACGTCCGCGAGCAGGGGGCCCTGCCAGAGCGCGAGGGCACGGCCGTAGCGGCCGATCCGCTCCACCGGGTCACGGGCGTCGGCCGCGTGCCCGACGAGCTCGGTGAACTCCCGCGCGTCGATCCGGTGCGGGCCCCGCTCCACGGCGTAACCGTCGTGCCGGGTCTCGACGGACACCCCGTACGGCCGGAGTGCGGCGCGGAGCCGGCCGACGTAGGTGTGGACGGTGGCGCGGGCCGAGGCGGGCGGGGCATCGTCCCAGAGGAGGTCGATGAGGCGGCCGGTCGGGACGGAGTGACCGGCGTGCAGCAGCAGGACCGCCAGCAGGCACCGCTCCTGACGGCGGCTGCCGAGCAGCACCGGCCGCCCCTCGTGACGGGCGGCGAACGGACCGAGCAGCTGGAAATCCATGACTGTCCGGCAGGGTAACCGGGCGGCGGGCCGGGGGCCGGGCGTGGTGAGGCTTTGGTCAGAAGCAGGGGCCAGACTTCGGCGCACCGTCCTTCCGCCCCTCCGCACAGGGAGAACCATGCGCCGAACCGCCCTCGCCCCCCTGGCACTCGTGGCCGTGCTCCTCGGCCCGCAGCCCGCGTCCGCCGCGACCGGGACCGGCTGGGAGCCCGCGCCCTCCGCACCGTGGGACGTCGCCGCCGGCGCGCGGTGCGACTTCCCCGTCCACGGCGAGCCCGTCGTCGACGAGGTCGTGCGGCGGGTGCTGAGCACCCACCCCGACGGCTCCGCGCGGCGGGTCGCCTACCAGGGCGATCTGGTCATCCGCGTCACGAACACCCTGACCGGCGCCGCCCACGACGCCGACGCTAGCGGCTCGGCCGTCGTCGAGTACCGGCGCGACGGATCACAGCGCTGGGCCGTGCACGGCCCGGTGTTCGTCGGCGTCGGGGAGGGCGGGGGGACCCTGCCGCGCGGCCTGTACATCGTCGACGGCGTCTACACGATGGACATCGGCGCCACCGGGTACAAGTCCGTGCACCTCCTCCACGGGAGCACGGACGACCTGTGCGCCCGCATCGGCTGACGCGTCACGGCACACGGGCGGGGCTGTGGGCTGCCGCGGGCGTGACCGATCCCTCACGAATCCCTCGCCCACGCCCCTGGCCCCACCACCCCCTCCCATCCGATCGTGTGCACCATGAACGATCACGGTGACGAGCCCGACGACATCCGCCGCTTCTGGGGTCGGCTCGGGCTCCCCGGCCTCGTCGACGTGCACACGCACTTCATGCCCGAGCGGGTCCTGAACAAGGTCTGGGAGTACTTCGACGCGCTCGGGCCGCTCACCGGCGGACTGGAGTGGCCCATCACCTACCGGGAGGCGGAGGCCGAACGGGCGGAGATCCTCCGGGGGTTCGGCGTACGGGCCTTCACCGCGATGCTCTATCCGCACAAGCCCGGCATGGCCCGCTGGCTGAACGGCTGGGCGGCCGACTTCGCGCGCCGCACCCCGGACTGTCTGCACACCGCGACCCTGTTCCCCGAGCCGGGCGTCGAGGCGTACGTCCGGGAAGCCGTCGAAGCGGGCGCGCGGGTCTTCAAGGCGCATGTGCAGGTGGGGGCCTACGACCCGGCCGACGAGCTGCTCCGCCCGGCGTGGGGCGTGCTGGCCGAGGCCGGGGTTCCCGTGGTGATCCACTGCGGCTCCGGCCCCGCGCCCGGCAAGCACACCGGCCCCGGGCCGATCGCACGGGTGCTGGCGGAGCACCCCCGGCTGCGGCTGATCGTCGCCCACATGGGGATGCCCGAGTACGAGGAGTTCCTCGACCTCGCCGAGCGGTACGGGGAGGTGCGGCTGGACACGACGATGGCGTTCACCGACTTCGCCGAGCGGCTCGCGCCGTTCCCGCCCCGGGCCCTGCCCCGGCTGGCGGACGCCGGCGACCGCATTCTGCTCGGCTCCGACTTCCCCAACATCCCCTACCCGTACCTGGACCAGCTCCACGCCCTGGAGCGGCTGGGTCTCGGGGACGCGTGGCTGCGGGCCGTGTGCCACGACAACGCGGCGAAACTCTTCGGCCTCTGACGGGGTCTTGACCCGCCTTCGCCGGTGCGCGTAGAACTGCACTCGCCACCGGAAGAAAACGGTTACTACACCATTACCCGAAGGGAAGGCCCCTGCCGATGAGAGCTTCGGGAGACCGGGAAGAACCCTCCGCGAGGCCGGCGGCCCGCCGGACGGTCCTCAAGGGCGCCGCCACCGCCGGGCTGGCCGCCGCCGGACTGGCCGCCGCACCGCCAGCCGCCGGGACCGGCGCCGCACCCGCCGCGTCCGCGACCGGCGGTGACCGGCCGCAGAGCGTCACCGCCCGGCTGGGCGGCACCTCCGTCACCCTCTCCGTCACGGACGGCATCCTCCGCTGGTCCGTCCGCCGCGGCGGGCGGACGGTGGTCACCGCCTCGGCCCTCGGCCTCCGGCTCGACGACGGCACCGTCCTCGGCCGGGACGTCCGGGTGATCCGGGAGCGGCACCGCACCCGACGCACCACCTGGACCCCGGTCTACGGCCGCAACGCGACGGTCACCGACCACTACCAGGAGCAGAGCTGGGACTTGACGGACCGGGCCACCGGGATCCGGTTCGGCGTCGAGGTCCGCGCCTACAGGACGGGCGTCGCCCTGCGCTACCGCCTCCTCGGTCAGGGCACCGCCACCATCGCCGACGAGCTGACGACGTTCGTCTTCCCGGACGGCACGACCGTCTACAGCGCCCGCGACGAGAACGCCTACGAGCCCGTGGCGCCGGGCTCCCTCCCCGTCACCGGCACCGCCACCACGGACAACGGCCCCCTGACCGACCTGCCGCTGACCGCCACGCTGCCCGGCGGTCTCATCGCCTGCGTCTGCGAGTCGTCACGGGTCGCCTACCCGCGGCTGATGCTGAGTTCGGTCCCGGGCGAGCCGAACACCCTCTCCGCGTTCCTCATGGAGCACACCGCCCGCGGCACCGGCCCGGTGGAGACGTCCACGACCGTCACCACGCCCTTCGCCACCCCGTGGCGGGCGGTGGTCATCGGCGCCACCCACGCGGAACTCGTCGACAACGCCGAGCTGGTCCTCAACCTGGCCCCGCCGAGCGCCCTCCCCGACACCTCGTGGATCAGGCCCGGCAAGGTCTTCCGCTGCGAACTCACCACCGCCGCCGGCCTCCAGGGCGTCGACTTCGCCGTGGCCCGGGGCCTGGAGTACATCGAGTACGACGCCGGCTGGTACGGCCCGGAGTTCAGCACCCCCGACGCCACCCGGCCCATCGCCGCCATCGACCTGCCGTCGGTCGTCTCGTACGCCACGAGCCGGGGCATCGGCGTCTTCCTCTACGTCAACCGGCTCGCGCTGACCGACGCCGACTCCCTGTTCGCGCTCTACAAGAGCTGGGGCGTGCGGGGCATCAAGCTCGGCTTCATCAACGACGGCACGCGGACGATGACCGACCAGATCATCGACTGGGCACGGACGGCCGCGACGTACGAGCTGCTGATCGACATGCACGACGACGTCCGGCCGTTCGGGTACGAGCGGACCTACCCGAACTGGATCAGCCTGGAGGGCGTGCGCGGCAACGAGCAGTTCCCGACCGCCACGCACAACGTGACGCTGCCGTTCGCCCGCAACATCGGCGGCCCGATGGACTACACGATCTGCTACGGGCAGTCCCGCGACAAGACGACCAACGCCCACCAGATGGCCATGGCCGCGGTCTACTACCAGCCGCTCAACTTCCTCTTCTGGTACGACAAACCGTCCAAGTACAGCAACCCGGCGAACTGGCCCGGCCTGCCCTGGTTCAACGCCGTGCCGGTGACCTGGGACGAGAGCCGCACACTCGCCGGTGCGATCGGCGAGTACATCGCGGTGGCCCGGCGCAACGGCTCCACCTGGTACCTGGGCGCCATGACGAACGAATCGTCCCGCACCCTGTCCCTCCCCCTCTCCTTCCTCGGCGGCGGCACCTGGACGGCGACGGTCTACGCCGACGGCACCCCCGGCGCGGACCCGTACCGGACGCCGGTCGTGGTCGGCACCCGGACCGTCACCGCCGCCGACACCCTCGACGTGGCGATGGCCCCGGCGGGCGGCCAGGCCGTCGTCCTGAAGCCTGGCTGACCGCCCGGCCGGGGTGGGGACACCCCCAGGGCCCGGGTCCACCGAACGGTGGACGGCAGGTTCAGCCGAGTGCCTCTGTCCGGCAACCGCCCTGTTCAGCAACGCTTTTGGGCATGAATTCACTGACTGTGCGCGTGGCGCGCTGGAGTGCGCGACATCCTTGGCGGGCGATCGTCGGCTGGCTGGCGTTCGTGGTGCTGTGCCTGGGGGCCGGCAGTGCCGTCGGCACCAACAGCGCGAAGACGGCGGACTACCGGGTCGGTGAGGCCGGCCGGGCCGAGACCCTCGCGGCCGAGGCCCAGCTGGAACGCCGGTCCGCCGAACAGGTGCTGATCTCCTCCCGTTCGGGCGGTGCCCTGGACCAGGGCACCGCACGGGCCGCCGCGGAGGACCTGACCGACCGAATGCGGCGACTGCCGGAAGTGGCGGGCGTCGCCGAGCCGTTGCTCTCCGACGACCGGCGGATCCTCATGGTCGAGGTGGCGCTGAAGGGCGAGGAGCGGGACGCCAAGGACAAGGTCGACGCGCTGCTGGCGCAGACGGCGGCGGTGCAGAAGAGCCACCCCGGGCTGCTGCTGGAGGAGACCGGAAGTCCCTCCGTCAGCAAGGGAGTCGACAAGCAGCGCAGTGAGGACCTGGCGCTGTCCGAAGCGATCACCCTTCCTGTCACCCTGCTGACGCTGCTGGTGGTGTTCGGGTCGGTGACCATGGCCGGGGTGCCGTTGCTGCTGGCACTGTCGTCGATCGCGGCGGCCGTCGGGCTGTCGATGGTCGTCTCGCACCTGTCGCCCGACGCCGGGGTCGGCACCAACGTCATCCTGATGATCGGCCTGGCGGTCGGCGTCGACTACACGCTCTTCTACCTCAAGCGTGAGCGGGAGGAACGGGCCCGCTCCGGCGGCCGGCTGTCCTCCGAGGCCCTGGTGGAGCTGGCCGCGGCGACCTCGGGGCGGGCGGTCGTCGTCTCCGGGTTCGCGGTGGTCGCCTCCACGGCCACGCTGTACCTGGCCTCCGACGTGATCTTCTCGTCCCTCGCGACCGGCACCATCGTGGTCGTCCTGGTGGCGGTGGCCAGTTCGCTGACGGCCCTGCCCGCGCTGCTGGTGAAGCTGGGGCGGCGGGCGGAACGCCGGGCATCGCGGCGGGCGGAGCGCGGGAAGCCCGTCCGCAGGGTGCGGGGCGCAGGTGGCGGCGGCCGGATGTGGAACGCGCTGCTGCGACCCGCGGCCCGGCATCCCCTGGCCACCCTGTGCGTATCGGTCGTGGCGCTGCTGACGCTGGTCGTCCCGCTGACCGGACTGAAGATCACCGAGATGAGCCGGGACACGCACTCCCGTGCGATTCCCGCGATGCAGGTGTACGACCGGCTCAACGAGGCGTTCCCCGAGCAGCGGGTGACCCACCAGGTCGTCGTGCGGGCCGACGCCTCGCGGTCGGCGGAGGTCACCGCCGCCCTACGAGAGGTGGCCCGGCGGGCGGAGGCCGACCCGCTGTTCACCGGGGCGTCGCGGATCCGGACCTCGGCCGACGACCGCACCAGCACCCTCGAACTGAAGGTGCCCTACCTCGGCAACTCCGAGGAGGCGTACGACTCCCTCCACCGGCTCCGGGACGACTTCCTGCCCGCCACCGTCGGCCGGATCACCGGCGCCGAGTACGGGGTGAGCGGCGACGTCGCCCGCTACGCCGACTATCCCGCCCACCAGAACGGCAAACTGCCGCTGGTGCTGGGCGCGTTGCTGCTGGTGACGTTCGGGATGACCGTGTACGCCTTCCGCTCGGTGGTCCTCGGACTGCTCGGCGTCGCCCTGAACCTGCTCTCCGCGGCGGCGGCGCTCGGGCTGCTCGTGCTGGTCTTCCAGGGGACCTGGGCGGAGGGCCTGCTGGGCTTCGAGTCCACCGGCTCGATCGGGTCGCGCGTGCCGCTGTTCCTCTTCGTCATCCTCTTCGGGCTGTCGATGGACTACCAGGTGTTCGTGGTGAGCCGGATCCGCGAGGCGGCACTCGCCGGGGTGCCCACGCGGCAGGCGGTGCTGGACGGTATCCGGTCCTCGGCGAGCGTGGTGACCAGCGCCGCGGTCGTGATGACCACCGTGTTCGCCAGCTTCGTCTTCCTGCACATCATCGAGATGAAGCAGATCGGCTTCGTCCTGGCGGCGGCCGTGCTGATCGACGCGTTCGTGGTGCGGGTCATGGTGCTGCCGGCGGCGATGCTGCTGCTGGGCGAGGCGAGCTGGTGGCCCTCGCGGGCGGTGCGGCGGGCGGCGTCCGCCCCGGAGAAAAGGCGCCCCTCCCGTGCGGCGGTCGACGTACGTTGATCGGTATGACCGCTCTCGCCGGATCCACCGCCGACGTCTTGTGGGCCACCTCGCTGCGCCGCTGGAACGCGGTGTGCTGGCTGCTGTTCGCCCTGATGGCCGTCGGGCTGGTCGCCATGAACCGGCCCGGCGGGAGCAAGTGCGCGGCGCTGGTCCTGCTCGGAGGTGTGGTGCTCTGCTACGGGGCCCTCGACCGCTTCCCGGCCAACCCCGTCGTACGGCCGCACGTGTACCTGTCGGCGCTGGTGGTGGCGTTGGGCGGGCTGGCCTATCTGCGCGGCAACTACGCGGCCTTGTTCATGGTGACGCTGCCGCACTACTGGATGTTCGGGCGGACGCCGAGGGCCGCGATGGTGTTCCTGGGGCTCGCCGCGGTCGCGACCCTGGCCGGGAGCGTGCTGCGGGACGACGGCTGGACGGTGGAGTTCTTCACCGAGACGCTCGTGTCGACCCTGCTCGTCGTCGCCGTGGGGGCGCTGATCGGGCTGTGGGCGCACTCCGTGGTCGCGCAGAGCGCCGAACGGGCCCGGTTGCTCGCCGAACTGGAGGAGGCGCAGGCCGAGTTGACCGAGGCGCACCAGCGCCAGGGCGCGGCGGACGAGCGGGAGCGGATGGCCCGCGACATTCACGACACCCTCGCGCAGGGCTTCGCCTCGATCATCGTGCTCGCCGAGGCGGCCCGGATGGGCCTCGGCACCGATCCGGCCCGCAGTGGCCGGCAGTTGGGGTCGATCGAGTCCACCGCACGGGAGAACCTCGCCGAGGCGCGGGAGCTGGTCGGATCGGGCCGGCGGCCGGACCAGACCGCGGCGGGTCCGGTGGCGGAAACCCTCCGCCGCACCCTGGACCGCTTCGCCGAGGACACCGGCCTCACCGTCGACGCCGACCTGGAGGACCTGGAGTGCGACCAGCAGACCCGGATCGCGCTGCTGCGCTGCACCCAGGAGTCCCTGGCCAACGTCCGCAAGCACGCCCGGGCCTCCACGGTCGGCGTGGTCCTGGCCCGGCAGCCGTACGGGGTGGAGCTGGAGATCACCGACGACGGGGCGGGGTTCTCGGTGGAGGAGTCGTCGGGCTTCGGTCTGGACGGCATGCGCAAACGACTGGCGGAGCTGGGCGGGAGGCTGACGGTGACGAGTTCGTTGGGGGACGGGACCCGGGTCCTGGCGCTGATACCGCCGGGGGCCGCGGCATGACGAACGGACCGCTGCGCATCGTCGTCGCCGACGACCACACCGTCATGCGCGCCGGAGTGGTGGCCCTGCTCGCCGCCGGGACCGGCATCGAGATCGTCGGCGAGGCGGGCGACGGCCGCGCCGCCCTCGACCTCGTCGCACGCCACGCACCCGATGTGGCCCTGGTCGACCTGCGGATGCCCGTCCTGGACGGCGTGGCCACCACCACCGAGATCGTGGCGCGGTTCCCCCGCACCAGGGTGCTGATCCTGACCACGTACGACACGGACGCGGAGATCGAGCGCGCGGTGGAGGCCGGGGCGATCGGCTACCTCTTGAAGGACACCACCCGTGAGCAGCTGGCCGACGCGATCCACGCGGCGGCCCGCGGCGAGACCGTGCTGGCGCCCCGGGTCGCCGAACGCCTGGTCGCCCGGATGCGCCAGCCCGCTCACGTCCCCTTGACGGCCCGCGAGTCGGACGTGCTGAACGCGGTCGCGGACGGACTCACCAACGCCGAGATCGGCCGTCGGCTCGTCATCGCCGAGGCCACGGTGAAGACGCACCTGCTCCGCCTGTTCGCCAAGCTCGACGTGAACGACCGGACGAGGGCGGTGGTGGTGGCGATGGAACGGGGGCTGCTGCCCCGGCCGTAGGGCGTTCAGGAGCCGATGTCGACCACCCGGGCCCACGCCGGGGGTGTGTCCGGGACGTACTCGGGGTCGGACTCGTCGTAGGCGTGAGGTGCGTACTGGCGCGGGAAGAGGCCGATCACCGTGCGGCACGGGGGCCGGGCCTCCGGCCAGGGAGTCTGGCCGTCGGTGAGGGCGACGACGACGTCGGGGGCCGGGCGGGTGCGCAGGGCGCGGGTGAAGCCGGCCCGCAGGTCCGTGCCGCCGCCGCCCGTGAGCGGGATGCCCTCGGGGCCGCACAGGCGGCGGGCGACCCCGGCCGAGGCGTCGCAGGGCACCACCGTGACCAGGTCACGGCGGCCTCCCACGGCCCGGGCGATCGCGGCCACTTCCAGCAGGGCGCTGCCCAGTTCGGCGTCGCTGACCGAGCCCGAGGTGTCGATGACGACGGCGACGCGGGGCGGGCGGCGGCGCAGGCTCGGCAGGACCGTGCCGGGCAGTGCGGTGGAGCGGCGGGCGGGGCGGCCGTAGGTGTAGTCCTCTCCCGCGCCGGGGGCGGAGGCCGCCGAGCGGACCGCCGCGCCCAGCAGCTGCCGCCACGGCTGGGGCGGGTGGAAGGCCTCCTCGGCCCAGCGTCGCCAACCCTGCGGGGCGTTGCCGGGGCGGCCGGTGATGCCCTGGGCGACCCGGAAGCGGACCGCGTCGCGCTCCTGCTCGCTCAGGCCGTGCGCGCCGTCCGGGCCGAGTTCCCACTCCCGCTCCAGGCCGTCGGCGCCGCTGCCGCAGTCGAGCCAGGCCAGGTCCTGTGAGCGCGGGCCCAGGGTGAACTGCCGCAGGTACTCCTCCATCAACTCGTTCTCCGACAGGCCGAGATGGCCCGGTTCGACGACTCCTTCCGGGCGGGCCAGGCCGTCGCCGTAGACGTCGTCGTTGATCTCGAAGTCCGCGGCGATGTTCATCCGCAGCCGCTCCCCCGGGCCGCTGAGGCCCCGCTCGCGGGCGACCCGGTCGCTGCGGGCATGGTGGTCGCGCAGCAGGTGCGACACCTCGTGCACCCACACTCCGGCCAGTTCCTCGACGGGCGTGCGGTCCACGTACGCCGGCGACACATAACACCGCCAGTAGCGGTCGACACCCATCGTCGGCACCCGCCGCGACGCGACGACGTGCAGGGCGAAGAGGGCCGTGGCGAGGTAGGGGCGGACGCGGGCGGCGTGCAGACGGGCCGTGAAGAGCTTGTCCCGGTCGAGGACCCCGGGCGCGTCCGGCGCGCCGGTCGCCGTCGGTCCGGGGACGGCCTCGGGCACACCGGTCACCATCGGTCCGGGGACGGCCTCGGGCACACCGGTCACCGTCGATCCGGGAGCGGCCTCGGGCACACCCGTCGCCGGCCCAGGAGCGGCCTCAGACGCACCGGTCGCCATCGCCCCAGGGGCCGCCCCAGGCGCACCGCTGGCCGTCGGTCCGGGAGCGGCCTCGGGCACACCCGTCGCCGGCCCAAGAGCGGCCTCAAACGCACCGGTCGCCATCGCCCCAGGGGCCGCCCCAGGCGCACCGCTGGCCGTCGGTCCGGGAGCGGCCTCGGGCGCACCCGTCGCCGGCCCAAGAGCGGCCTCAGACGCACCGGTCGCCATCGCCCCAGGGGCCGCCCCGGGCACAGCGGTCGCCGTCGATCCACGGGGGGCCTCAAGGGCCACCTCCGGCGCACCGGTCGCCGTCGGCCCAAGGGCCGCCTCAGGCGCGTCGGTCGTCGTCGGCCCGCCCCGGTCGCGGCCCCGGCCGGCGGCCGTCATCGGCCCGCCTTCGCCGCGGCGGCGGCCGCGACGGCGGCCGTGGCCCGGTCCGCCCGCCGGGACAGGGACACCACTCCGGCCAGGCGCTCGACGGACGCCGGGACGTCCCAGTCGTCCCGGCGCAGGGCGGCGAGCGTGGTCGCGGGGACGACCACCACATCCGGGGGGCCGGTCTCCAGGGCCTTCGCCAGGAGCGCCCAGGCCGCGTCCCAGCGCAGCCGCTCCGGGCGGTTGCGCACGGCGGCCACGACGCCGTCCAGCGCGGCCTGCCGCAGATCCCCGCGCTCCGGCAGCACCGCACCGGCCGGGTCGGCCAGCAGCGTCTCGGGGTCCGGGAGATCCATCCGGTCCATGCTCGCCAGCAGTTCGAGCCCGGGCCCGTCCCCGACGGTGCCCCGGACCAGCAGCGAGAGGACGTCACGGGAGGAGCCGGCCGCGGTCGCGAAGGCGATCAGGTGCAGCGTCATCTCCCAGCTGCGCGGGGACGGCCACGGCCCGCCCCGGCGGGTCTCCCCGCCGGGCAGCCGGTGCGTGAGCTCGGGTCGTGCGGCGAGCAGCCCGCACACGGCCCGGCGGGCGAGGTCCACGGCCTCCGGGAGCTTGTCCGGGTCGAGGCGGGGCAGGGTCGCCCGGGGCCAGATCCCGCCGAGGCCGCGCACGACGACGTCGGTGTCGTGCGTCCACAGCAGGTGGACGAAGCGGTTGGCGAGGGGAGGGCTCAGTTCCCAGCCGTCCGCGGCCGAGGAACGCGGGTTGGCGGCGGCCACGATCCGCACGCCCGGCGGCAGTCGCAGCGCGCCGATCCGCCGCTCCAGCACGAGCCGGAGCAGGGCGGCCTGAACGGCGGGCGGCGCGGTGGAGAGTTCGTCGAGGAACAGCAGCCCGCGCCCGGCCCGCACCAGGCGCACGGCCCAGTCCGGCGGGGCCATCGGCACGCCCTGCTCGGCGGGGTCGTCGCCGACGATCGGCAGCCCCGAGAAGTCGGACGGCTCGTGCACGCTGGCGATCACCGTGGTCAGGGGCAGGTCCAGGGCGGTGGCGAGCTGGGTCAGGGCCGCGGTCTTGCCGATGCCCGGTTCGCCCCACAGCAGCACCGGCAGGTCGGCGGCGACGGCCAGGGTGAGGGCCTCCAGCTGGGTGTCGGGGCGGGGTTCGGTGGTGGTGTCCCGCAGCAGGGCCAGCAGGTCACCGGCCACGTCGAGCCGGGCGGCGGTGTCGGACGGGAACGAGGTGTGAGAGCGCATGGGTGATCACCTGTGTGCCGGTGGTGAGCCGTCTCGGTGGAATGCAGGGCAGGGTGGGGGCAGGGCGTTCGCCCCGGCCGGGTCGGGCCGGGTCACACGGGGCGTGGGTGCGGGTCGTCGTCGCGGGAGAGGCGGCGGCCCCAGGGGCGCAGGCTGCCGGGCGACGGGCCCTCCAGGCCCGCGCGGTACAGCCCGTGGGCGATGCGCCGTCGGGCGGCCGTCTCCAGCGCATCCCGCAGCGGTCCGTCGCGCAGCACCGCCTCGGGGCCGAGCAGGCTCTCGACCGCGGCGAGCGCACCGGCGACGTCTCCGTGGTGGAGGCGTTCGCGGACGCCGGGGAGGCAGTCGGGGCGGCGGTGTGCCGCGTCGACGGCCCGCAGACAGGGCAGCGGGGGACCCCCGAGGGCGGCGAGCAGTTCCTCCCGCCGGATCTCGTCCGGGTCGTGGTCGAGGGCGGCCAGTGCGCCGTCGACCAGGCCGATCCGGTGCCGGGCGCCCCGGCACTCCACCACCCGCGGGTCACCGGTCCGGCGCGGCGCGCCGGGGCCGCCGGTCCGCTCGGCCCCCAGCGCCGCGGCGACCAGCGGATGCAGCCGCCCGGCGTCGATCGCCCCGGCCCGCAGCAGCTCCAGGTCGGGCAGCACCCAGGTCGCCGCGTCGGGCAGCACGGGGAGCGAGGCGTCGGGGGCGCGTGCGGAGGACATCGCCGTCCGCGCGCCGCCGTCGGACACCTCCAGGACGACCCGGTGGCGCGTCCCGAGGCGCACGGAGACCTTGCCGCCGGACCGCTGTTCGGCCCGCAGCAGGATCTCCGCCTCGGCCGCCCACCGGTCGACGGCGCACCGCTGCCCGAGCGTCGGCGGCCCGGCCGGATCCGGGAACGCACCGCCCTCGCCGGACCGCGCCCGCAGTTCGCCGGCCCGGCGGGCGTCCCACAGGTGGCGGTGCAGGTCGAGCCGGAAGCGCCGGCTGGGACGCGGGTGCGGATGATGCCGGTGGGCCTCCCGCGCCCGGGAGGCGTCCCACAGGTCGAGGCTGATCCGCTGCCCGGCGTCCGCCCAGGCCGGGGGCGTCCGCACCACGAGGTGCAGCGCTCCCGGACCGGTGGCGCCGTAGCGGGCCAGGGTGAGGGTCAGGCCCGGCCGCAGCAGCCCGTCGGGGGCGATCCTCGGCATGTGCCAGCGCAGCAGGTCGGGGGCGAGGTGCCGGAGGTCGGCACGGAGCCGGGCGGCGAACTCCCGTCCGTGGCGCCGGGCCAGGAGACGCGGCTGAAGGTCGACGTCGATGTTCGCGGCGGCGCAGGCGCCCGCCCAGTCACCGGCACGGCGGCGCGCGGTCGCGGTCTCGATCATGGAGGGCGGCACGGCGAACTCGCGCACGCGCGGCCAGAAGGAAAGCGGGAAGTCCCCGTTCGCGAGGTCGGTGAGCATCAGCACTCACCTTGCGCGGACGGGTCCCCCAATCTGTTGACAGAGTGAGTCGTCATCGCGATGGATGCTAGCGGCCCCGACTCCCGCGCGCGACAGGTTATTTCGGAGCCCCTGCGGCGGCTTTGCCATCTCTTTACAACCCGCCCCGGCGCCGCCTCGTCTCTCCGCACGATCCGTCACCCAGCCCGACCACCGGGCGACCGACGAAGGAGTGCGATTCCATGCGCCGAACTGTCCTGTGCGCCCTGGCCCTCACGGGCACCGCCGTCCTGATGGGCACCGGAACCGCGTTCGCCGACGGGCCGGCGACCCCGAGCCCGGTCCCGGCGTCCGCCGCGCCCACCACCCAGCCGGAGCAGAGCGCCGAACCGACCCGGGCGGCCGAACCGACCCCGGAACCGGCCACTGACGGACCGACCCCGGCGCCGGCCACTGACGGACCGACCCGGGCGCCCGCCGAGGGGCAGGTCTCCCGCGTGCCGAGCGGCGCACCCGACACCGGTGTGACGGCGTCCACGGCCTCCGGGAGCGACGGCACGGCTCTCGGCGCGGGCGCCGCCGCGGTGCTCGCCCTGGGGGGCGGCACGGTCTTCGTCGTACGCCGCCGCCGGGCGACCGGGGCATGAACTCGTTCTCCAGGCGCGCCGTCACGGCCGGGGCGCTGGCGTCCCTGCTGACGGCGTGCGCGGGCCACGGGACCACCCCGCCCCGGCCGGAGACGACCGCTTCGCCGGTCCCGGCCAGGAGGGCACGCCCGCTGGCCCGTTCGGTCCCGGTGCGGCTGCTGATCCCCTCGATCGGCGTCGACACCCCGGTCCTCCGGCTGGGTCTGGCGGCCGACGGCACGGTGCAGGTGCCGCCGGTCACGGCCCACGACCGGGCGGGCTGGTACCGGCACTCGCCGACGCCCGGCCAGACCGGTCCGTCGGTGCTCCTCGGCCACGTCACCGTCGGCCCGTACGGCGACGGAGTCTTCCGGCACCTCGCCCGGCTGCGCCGGGGTGAGCGGATCACGGCGCGCCTGGAGAACGGCACGGCGGCGGAGTTCGCCGTCACGGCGGTGCGGACCGTCCCCAGAACCGACTTCCCGGCGGACGACGTCTACGGGAACGTGGGCCGCCCCGAGCTGCGCCTGATCACGTGCGGCGGAGCACGGACCGGCGACGGCTACGCGGACAACGTGATCGTGTTCGCGGCGCTGAGCGCCGCGAAGTACCCCACCACTGGAGAGCGTTGAAACGGTCCCGCGAGAAGGCAGCGTCCGAGCTGTTCGCCGCCCTCTACCCGCGCCTCGCCGGCTGGTGCCGCCGGCTCGTCGACGACGACGGGACGGCCCACGAGATCGCATCGGAGGCGTTCACCCGGCTCTGGGCCCGCTGGACGTCCGTGGAGGAGCCCCGCGGGTTCCTCTACGTCACCGCGGCCAACCTGGTCCGGGACCACTGGCGCAAGCTGGAGCGCGAGCGCCGGGCGATGCACCGCGTCACCTCGGAGGCCGCCGTGCGCCCCCACCCCGAACAGGCGGACCCGTCGGTGCGGCTGCTCGTGCAGTCGCTGCCGGAACGACTCCGCGTCCCGATCCTCCTGCACTACTACGCTGACATGCCGATCCGGGAGGTGTCCGCACTGACCGGGCGCAAGGAAGGAACCGTCAAGGCCGACCTGCACGCGGCCCGGGAACTGCTCCGCGTCCACCTGAGGAGAAGCCTTGACCACACGCCTTGACGACGACGGCCCCGAGCCCGGCACCGACGACCCGCTCGCCGTGATCCTGCGCCCCTCCTCGACCGACTACCTGGGCGTGCCCCCCGGCCAGTTCGAGACGATCCGCCGCCGGGCGACCCGCCGCCGTCTGCTGCGCACCGCTGCCGGGGCGGGTCTGTGCTGCGTAGCGGCCGTCCTCATCAGCATCCCCCTGCGTCACACGGCACCCGAACGCCCCACCACACCGACGATCCCGATGGCCCCGCCCGTCACGCGGACGGCGCCGCCCACCCCGTCGGCGTCACCCACCCCGTCGGCGTCACCCACCCCGGTACCGTCCCCGTCCGAGTCGTCGCGCCCGTCGTCCCCGGGCACACGTCGCCCCGCCACGGACGCCCCCCGTGCCGCGGGCGGCCCCGCCACTCCGGAGAGGGAGGTGACCGGTCCGGCGGAGGCGTCCCGCGCCCCGTCGGCCACCCCCACCTCGGTACGCCACGTCCCCCCGGCGGCCCGCCCGAGCCCGGACCGGTCGGCCGCCGGCAGCCGCTGACGGCCCGCGTCAGTCGCCCCGCCCCTGCCGCCGCACCCGCTCCGCCACCTCACCCTCCTCGGTCTCCCACCAGGGCCGGACCAGTTCCGCCGGCCCCTGCCCGGCGGGGGCGGCGGGGGCGAGTTCCCCGTCGAGACGCCGGTCCAGTACGGCCGTCTGGGCCCGCTCGGCCCGCACCCACTGCGCGAGGACCACCAGCAGGAAGGGAAGCGCCACCAGTTCGGAGATGCCCAGCATGGCTCCGCCGCCGAGCTGCTGGTCATGGTGGACATCAGGGGACCAGGGCGGCGCGTGGTGCAGGTACCAGGCGCCCGCGATCAGCGTCCCGTGCGTCATGACCACCAGCCCGGGCACGGCGTCGACGACCCCGTCCAGGAAGACCAGGGCCGCCCGGACCGGGTGGGTGCACCAGGCGGGCAGGGCCTGCTCGCGGGTGAGCACCGGCAGTACGAACAGGCAGCCGGCCGCCAGCAGATGGAGATACATCAGTTCGTGCAGCCAGCCCACCCGCAGCGCGGTGGCGAAGTACGGCGTGAAATAGACGGCCAGTTCGGTGGCCAGCACCAGGACCGTGCTGACGAGGGGGAACGTCAGCAGCCGGACCAGACGGCCGGTCAGCACCCGCCGCACCCGGCCCGCGCCGCCCTCCGGCAGCGCCTCCACCGCGAGCCGCAGCGGATCCCCCAGGGCGAGGCCCAGCGGAGCGAGCAGATCGAGCCCGACGTTCTGCACGGCGGCCGGCCAGAACAGCTCGTGGTCGTAGGCGGCCAGGCCGGACATCGTGGCCACGACGATCGTCCCGAGCCCGAGCAGCACGAAGGCGGCGAGCCGCGCCGGCGGCCAGGACCGGCCCCGTCGGCGCACCCGGACGACACCCCAGCCGTAGAGCCCGCCCAGCACGGCGACGAGCAGGAGGGCGGGGACGTCCGGCTGCCACGACCCCAGCAGCCGTCCGACGGTCGGTTCCGGCAGGTACACAGCCGACAGTTCGCTCACCGGCGGACGATAACCCCCGAAGTTCAGGAGAGGGGCGGCAGGGTGGGCCGGTAACCTGGACGCATGGCTCTGGCATGCAACGCCCTGCCCCACTGCTTCCTCTGACGCCGCGGTGAGGACGGCGACGTGAATCGGTCACGTCGCCCTCCTCGGCGTTCCCGCCCCCGCTGCCCTTCCCGGCAGCCGTCCGGCGGGCGCCGACGCCCCACCGTCCGCCGCCGCACGCGGCGCACCCCCGCTGCCCGGCGGTGCGCCGCGTTCAGAGGAGCACCCATGCCGTCCGACCGACTCCTGTCCGTCCTGACCTGCCCCCAGTGCCCAGCCGGTCTCGAACCCACCCGCGGTGCCCTGCGCTGCGCCAACCGGCACACCTTCGACATCGCCCGCCACGGCTACGTCAGCCTGCTGACCGGCCACCGGCGCGCGCCGAGCGCCGACTCCCCCGACATGGTCCGCTGCCGCGCCGCGTTCCTCGGCGCCGGGCACTACGACCCGCTGGTCCGCACCCTCGCGCGCCTCGCCGGGGAGCTGGCCCCGCCCGACGCCACCGTCCTGGACGCCGGGACGGGCTCCGGGCACTACCTCGCGGCCGTCCTGGACTCCCTGCCCGGGGCTTTGGGCCTGGGGCTGGACAGCTCCGTGCCCGCCCTGCGCGCGGCGGCCCGCGCGCATGCCCGTGCGGAGGCCGCCCGCTGGGACGTGTGGCAGCCGTGGCCGGTGCGCACCGGCTGCGCCGACCTCGTCCTCAACGTCTTCGCGCCCCGCAACGGGCCCGAGTTCGCCCGCGTCCTCGGCCCGGACGGCGCGCTGCTCGTCGTCACCCCCACCGTGCGGCACCTGCGTGAACTGCGCGGTCCGGTCGGGCTGCTGGCGGTCGACCCGAGGAAGGAGGAGCGTGTGCGCCGGACCCTGGACGCCCGCTTCCGGCTCGATCGCACCGAGCCGCTGGAGTACGCGATGAGGCTCACGGCCGAGGACATCACCCGCCTGGTGGGCATGAGTCCGACCGCGCATCACCTCACCGCCGAGGAACTGCGGTACCGCACCGGGCGGTTGGGGACGCCGGTGCCGGTCACGGCCTCCTTCGCCGTGTCGGTGCACCGGCCGCTGCGGCCCGGTCAGTAGCCCCGGCCGGCGACGTGCTCCTGCTGTGCCGTCGTGAGCGTGTGGACCATGAGGGCGGCGGCCCCGGCCGCGGCGACGATCACCAGGTCGGCGGCGAGCAGGGGCAGGACGCCGTTGTAGGCGCGGGCGATGATCTCGTCCGTGTCGTCGGAGTAGATGATCCCCACGCCGCCGGCCAGGCCGGCCAGCCACAGGCCCCACCACCAGTTCACGACGGCCGGCAGCCGCCGCTCGGGGAAGACCGAGCGGTGGACGTCCGCGACGATGCCCCGGGGTATCCACAGGTTCACGACGGGGACGATCCAGCCCACCCAGAGCCAGGGGTAGCCGTAGCGCGGGTCCGCGCCCGAGAGGGCCTTGGCGTTGTCCCTCATCCGGTCCAGCCAGAGCAGGAACACGATCACGCAGAGGGCTGTGACGGCGCTGCCCACGGAGGCGACCAGGTGGTAGGAGTCCTCCAGGGGGTTCAGGGGCCGGTGCACGCCGCCGCCCTGGTCGGGCGGGCCGGACGCCGGCTGTCCCGCCGTGGCGAGCCGGATGTGCCAGACCGCCCGGGCCACCCAGGCGGCCCCGGCGAGGGCGAGGGCCGCGACGGCGCAGCGGGCCGCTCCCCGGACGGGGCGCAGGGAGAGGCCAGGAGCACCCGGGGCGGACTTCTGTTCGATCACCCGGTCATCCTGCCGTACGCAGCTCCGCGGCCCGGCCCTGCCCGTCGAAACACACCTCCAGGACGTGGTCGACGGCGTCCCGGTCGAGGGGGCCGAACACGTGCGGGAACAGTACGTCCCCGGCGACCCCCGGCGGCGGGGCGGGGGCCGCCGCCTCCCACTCCACCCTGGCGGCCAGCCGCGTCTCGTCCAGGGCGAGCACCAGCAGAGGCCGGGGCGCGTCCCGGTAGAAGGCGTTGACGACGGCCAGCGTGGTCGCCTCGTCCGGGGAGCAGTGCACGAAGCCCTCCTCGGCGAGGGAGGCGGGCGCGTAGGACCGGCCGGCACCGGCCCAGACGGTGCTCGGTACGACGTGATAGATCATGGCCCCGTTATAGACGGCGACGGAATCCCCGGGAGCCGCAGGGCGGCGATGGCCCGCCGGGTCGCCTCGGCGATCAGGGCGTCCGAGGGTTCGGCGTCGCGGCCGGGCCGGTCGGTCATGACGGCCAGGACGAGCGGCTCGGTGCGGGGCGGGTGGACGACGGCGATGTCGTTGGCCCTGCCGTAGTCGCCCGTGCCGGTCTTGTCGGCCACCTTCCAGCCCCGGGGGAGTCCGGCCCGGATGCGGCGGGCTCCGACCTCGGTGGCGTTGCGCGAGAGCCAGTCCGTCAGGAGCCGGCGTTCCCCGGTGGGCAGGGCGGTCCCGAGGAGGAGCCTGCGGAAGTCGGTGGCGATCGCCTGCGGGGTGGTGGTGTCGGCGGGGTCGCCGGGCGGTACGTCGTGCAGTTCGGGCTCGTAGTGGTCCATGCGGCTGACCTCGTCGCCGAGCCGGCGCAGGTAGGCGGTGAGCTTCGGCGGGCCGCCGATGTCACGCATCAGCAGGTTGCCCGCCGTGCCGTCGCTGAAGCGGACGGCGGCGTCGCAGAGTTCACGGAGGGTCATCCCGGTCGTGACGTGCCGGCCGGTGACCGGCGCGGTGGACCGCAGGTCGGCCTCGGTGTAGGTGACGCGCCGGTCCAGGCCGCTCAGCGTGCGGTGGTGCAGGACCGCGGCCGCGGCCAGGGCCTTGAACGTCGAGCAGAACGCGAAGCGTTCGCCGGCCCGGTGGACGACCGTGGCACCGGTGCCGGTCGCGAGGGCGTAGACGCCGACGCGGGCACCGTACTCCCGCTCCAGGTCCGTCAGCCGGGGACGGTGGACCGGCGCTCGCCGCGACGGCGCGCCGGTGGGCGTGGGGGTGCGTTCCGGACCGCCGGCGGGGCGGTCGTCCGTGCCACACGCGGCGAGCGGCAGCAGGACCGCGGCGGCCAGAAGGGCCCGGCGGCCCGGGTCGGTCCGATCGGCGGTCATACGACGGTCTCCTTCACGGCGGACCTGGGCGCGAGTCTAGGTACTGCCCCCGGCACGACCGCGGGGTGCCTCCGCAGGCGAACCCGGGCGCACACCTCGGATCCACCGCAGGAGAACCCGGCGCGCAAGCCCCGGAGCCGCCGCAGGCGAACCCAGGCGCACGCCTCGGTGCCGCCGCAGGCGCAACCGCGGCGAGCGGCCCCCGGACGACCAGCCCGGCGGAGCCGCCGCAGGCCGCCCCGGGCGCACGCCTCGGAGCCGCCCCCGGCGCAACCGCGGAGTGCCGCCGCGAGCCGAGTCGCCCAGGACAGCGGCGAACAGACCCCGGACGACCGGCCAGGCGTGAGCCGCCGCACTCGGGCCGGTGTCTGCGGCGGCCTCGGGGGGGGCGCCGCAGCCGGTACGGTGCGCCCACAAGCCTCGGCGCCGCCGCAGGCGGACCCAGGCGCAAGCCTCGGCGCCGCCGTCGGCGCAACCGCGGAGTACCGCCCCGTGCGAACTCGCCCAGGACAGCGGCGAACAGACCCCGCACGACCGGCCAGGCGGAGCCGCCGCACGCGGACCCAGGCGCACGCCTCGGTGCCGCCCCCGGCGAAACCGCGGAGTACCGCCCCGTGCCGAGTCGCCCGGGACAGCGGCGAGCGGACCCCGGACGACCCGCATGGCGGAGGCGTCGCAGGCTGACCCAGACGCACGCCCCGGAGTCGCCGCAGGCGCAACCGCGGCGAACAGACCCCGGACGACCGGCCCGGCGGAGCCGCCGCGTGCGGTGGTTCGCCCGGTCGTGGACGCCCTGCTCGATCCGTGAGCGGCAGAGGCCCGGCTCACCCGGTCAGAGCTGGAACTCGGCCGGGGACACCCCCAGCGCCGCACAGGCCTCGCGCAGGACCGTGGCCTCGGCCTGGGAGAAGTGGCCGTCGGCGCCGGCGATGACCATGCCCGTCTGGATCACGGCCCTGGCCTCGGTGGGCTTCTTGGCGGCCTTGGCGATCTCCTGCATCGCCTCGGTCTTGCCGTACTGGAAGTTGGCCGTCAGCTGGTCCACATGCTTGTTGAACCGCGTGCGCAGCTGCTCCGGCGGGAAGTTCTGAAGTACGTCGTTGCTGAGGATCATCGACTCGACCTGCTGGCGCTCGGCCGGGTCCACCTGCCCGTCGGCCGCCGCGACCAGGGCGCACATCGCCATGCTCGCGTCCCGGTAGGCACCGCTCTTCAGCTCGTTCTTCAGCGACCCGAGCTGCGTCTTCAGCAGCCCGACCAGCTGGGCCTTGCTGCCGCCGCCGGACCTCGCCCCGCCGCTGTGCCCACCGGTCGTCGCACCCCGGCCGCCCTGATTCTGCTGGAGAGCCTTGGCCTGGTCCTTGAGCCGGTCCCACACTGCCATTGACGTCACCTCGGTACTAGTCGGCATCACCTGGCGCACCCGCTCACGCGCGCACACCCTTCCAACGCCCGACCCACGGGCAAAGGTTCCGCACAACGAAACGGAGACCGCCCGCCCCCGGAAGCCGGGGCCGGGCGGTCTCCGTGGCCGGGCGTCAGGCGTTGTCGCGCGACCGGAGCTTCAGGCGCGGGGCGAAGCGGAACGCGGCGAAGCCCACCGCGGCCAGGCCCGCGGCCGCCGCGAGGAGCAGGCCGATGCCGCCCGCGCCGGTGGAGGCGAGGCTGCCGCCGTCGAGATTCGTCGACGTGCCGCCCGTGGTCGAGGTGCCGTCACCGCCGGTCGTGCCGGACGTGGCGTCACTGCTCGACGGGCTCGGCTCCGCGGAGGGGCTCGGGTCATCCGTGGGGCTCGGGGACGGCGAGGCGGACCCGTCACCCGGGCCGGGCTCCTGCGAGCCGTCGCCCTCGACGACCTCGACCGCGAACTGGGTCATGGCGTCCCCGACCGAGGCGGCCACGGTGTACGTGCCCGTGCCCTCACCGGCGGTCAGGGCCGGGGCCGTCGCTTTGCCCGAGGCGTCGGTCTTCACGCGGACCACCCGGTCCTCGCCCTCGAAGCGGGGCGCGTCCTCGGCGGTGTCCTCGACGCGGAACTCCACCTCGGTGCCGGCCGGTGCCGTCGCGCCCGACTTGACCACCCGGGCGACCAGCGCTTCGGCGAAGTCCTGGCCCTGCTCGGCCTTCTGCTTGTCGCCGTCGGAGGCACTCACGACGTACGGGGACTCCTTGACCCGCACGGTGAAGGCCGTCGACGCGCCCTGGGTCTTCGCCCGGACGGTGAACGAACCCTCCTTGCGGCTGCCCAGGCCGATCCACGGGGACTGCGCCCGGCCCTGCGCGTCGGTCGCCACGACCGTCGTGTCGCCGTCGGGGCCGCCGGTGAGGTAGAAGAACGGCTTCAGGCCGTCCGGGTCCTCGACGGTGTAGGTCACGGACGCGTCCGCGACCGGCTTGCCGTCCTTGCCCTGCGCCACCACGGCCAGCGGCTTGACGTCGGTGCCCGGCTGGGTCGTCACGTCGGTGCCGGTGACCTGGGCCAGCCGGTCGACGGGCAGGCCCCGCCACTGGAGGACGATCCGGCCGGGTCCGCCGGGCGCGTTGGCGCCGCCCTCGGCCACCCCGGAGTTGACCGGGTCGCCGGAGGGGGCCCAGAACGGGTCGTTCTTCTCCGGAGCCTTGTTGCCGCTGCCGACGACGAGCCGGGCGTCGTCCACCCGGGCCGGTTCGGCGTAGCTGGAGCCGCCGCCACCGCTGCCGGTGGTGGGGTCGTTGCCGGTGGTGGAGCCGGTCTCGGCACCCGTGCCGCCGCCACCGCCCGCGTAGCCGGCACCGCCGCCGCCACCGCCGTAACGGCCCGCGCCGCCGGCCCCGCCGGCACCGCCCTTGGCGTGGTCGGCGCCCGCGGCGCCGTTGCCGGTGCCCGCACCGCCCTGCGCGCCGGAGGCGCCCTTGCCGCCACGCCCCTTCTCCAAGGCGTCCTGGCCGGACTCACCACCGGCGGCGCCCGCCTGGCCGTGGGCGACGTCGCCGCCCCCGCCGCCACCGCCGCCGGCGACGACCAGCGCCGAGCCGCCGCTGGTGCGGATGGCACTGCTGTTGCCGCCGCGGTCCGCGAGGTTGCTGCCGCCCTTGCCGCCGCGGGCGTCACCGGCGTTCGGCCCCGCGACGGCGATGCTCAGCGCCTCTCCCGGACTGACCTTCAGGGTGCCGCCGACGAAGCCGCCCGCGCCGCCGCTCGTCATGGAGTTGCCGCCGCCGCCCTCTCCCCAGGCCCGGACGTCCAGGCCCGTCACGCCGGCCGGCACCGTGAACTCCTGCTTCGCCGTCGCCGGATCGAACAGCCGGCAGCCGGAGAAGCCCTCCGTCGGTGCGCACGCCTTCCCGGCGAGCGCCGCACTCCCGGCGGCCGTCGCGGCCGGCGCACCCGTGAGGGCGGTGCCGGCCGTCAGCGCCACGAAGGTCAGGGCCGCGGCACCGCGCCGGAGTCTGGCGCGGCGCGGCACGGCGGAACCGTGATGCATCAAGGAATCTCCCCAACTCGTCACAAGCTCCCCCCCAGGGAGCCATGAAGTGCTCGATCAGAATCGAACATGACTAGTGGGACAGCTGATCAAACCTGAGGCTCTTGGTCAACCGAGAATGGTTGATTCCGGACGCGGGAGCCTCGGGGCAGAGCGCGCGGACCACGTGCGTGGCGATGGCCTCGTCGATCGGGTGCAGCTTCGGACGGCCGTTCTCGTCCAGCTCCTGGTACTTCATCAGGTTCTGGGCGAGGGCGACCTGGCGCTTGCCGTCACGGCTGGACAGCGCGATCGTGCCGGCGCCGAACACCGCCCCGTCGTGGCCCCAGAAGCGGCCGCAGCCGCGCAGTTCGAGGGCGTAGATGCCGAGGCCGTAGTCCATGCCGGAGACGGGGACCGTGCGCGTCATCTGGTCGAGGGACGCCTTGCCGACCAGCTTCCCGCCGAGCAGGGCGCGGTAGAAGCGGTTCAGGTCGTCGGTGGTGGAGACGACCGAGCCCGCGGTGGACGCCCACGACATGTCGTAGACGCTGAAGTCGCGGGGCGGGTCGAACGCGCCGAACCAGGACTCGTACATCCGCGGGTGCGGACCCTTGATGTACGGAGTGCGCGGCAGGTACGTGTGGCGCAGCCCGGCCCGGTCGATGACGTGGCGGGTGAGGTAGGCGTCGGCCTTCTGGCCGGTGACCTTCTCCAACAGCAGCCCCGCGATGACGTAGTTGGTGTTGGAGTACGAGCCGGGAACCGAACCGGGGCGTCCGGTCGCGGGAGCCGCGAGGCCCATCCTGACCAGTTCCGCCGGGCGGATGGAGCGGAAGCGTTCCTCTTCGAGACTGTCCGCCGACTTCTCGGCCAGGGAAGGGAAGGCACTCAGGACGTAGTCGCCGATGCCGCTGGTGTGGTTCAGGAGCATGCGGACGGTGATCTCCCGGCCGCGCTCCCCGGGTATCAGCTCCGGGAGGTAGTCGCCGACGGGCGCGTCGAGCCGGATCCGGCCCCGCTCCACCTGCTGCATCACACCCACGGCGGTGAAGGTCTTGCTGATGCTGCCCACCCGCTGGCGCATGCCCGGGGTGACGGGCCGTCCGGTGGCCACGTCGGCCACCCCCGAGGCGCCGGTCCACTTCTCGCCGCCGTCCCGGACGGACGAGAAGACGCCGTACATGCCCGCCTCGTGGACGGCGTCCAGCGAGTCGCGCAGCGCGGACTTGTCCAGGGACACGGCGTCCCGGGGGGCGGCGGGGCCGGCCTGCGCGGGCCCGGTCAGGACGGCGGTGGTGGTCAGCAAGGTGGTGCCCAGGACGGTTCCGAGGAGCCGTGCGATGCGCAACTGCTTGTCCCTTCCCTGATGTTCGAGTACGTCGAGGTGCGAGTACTTCGATGTTCGACCGCGCCGGTTTTCGACTCGGTCGTGTTCGAACAGGTCGGGAATCATCGTCTTGGGCGGCGGACGGCCCTTACATCCTTCCGAGGGATGATCGAAAACCGGCCGCCGATCGCTGACGCGCCGTCAGGCCGCTTGCGGGTCCGCCGTGATGCGCAGCGCCTCCACCAGCTCCCGGTACAACGCGTCCGTCGCGAGCAGCTCCGCGTGGCCGCCGCGGGTACGGACCCGGCCGGCCTCCATCACCACGATGGTGTCCGCGTCGATCACGGTCGACAGCCGGTGGGCGATGGTGACGACCGCGCCGGTCGCCGCACGGGCGCGCACGCAGGTCTGCACGGCGGCCTCGGTCAGCCCGTCGAGCCGAGCCGTCGCCTCGTCCAGGAGCAGGACGTCCGGGGTGCGCAGCAGGGCCCGGGCCAGGGCGATGCGCTGCCGCTCACCGCCGGAGACCGCCGCGCCGGACAGGGGCGTGTCGAGCCCCTCGTCGAGGGCGTCGACCTTCTCGGCGACTGGAGTGCCGTGATGTCCTGACCGGGTTCGCTGCTCGGGTCCCGCAGGCCGAAGGCCCAGAGCGGCAACGCGAGAGGACGGAGACGCCCAGGGCGCCCTCGGAGACCCGAGGCGGGAAGACCGGGCCCGGCTCCCGAGCGGCACACGCGGGGACGCGACGGCCGGACCCGGCCTTCCTCTGCCCGCAATCTGCCACCCACCCGACCGGCCCGCCTCCGGGGCGGGCCCGAACGGGGAGAGGTGAGGCCCCGCCGGCCGGGCAGGGGGCGGATCGGTGAGGAGGGGGCCGGCGGGGTCTGTGATGATGTGCGCATGTCGACGCTTGCCACCATCGCGGTACTGGCCCTCGCCGCGCTCCACGCCTACATCCTGGTGCTGGAGATGTTCCTGTGGACCTCGCCGCGGGCCCGGGCCGCCTTCGGCACCAGTGCCGAGTTCGCCGCCTCGACGAAGGCCCTGGCGGCCAACCAGGGGCTCTACAACGGGTTCCTCGCGGCCGGCCTGGCGTGGGGCGCGGTGGCGTCCGACCCGGTGGGCTTCCAGGTGTCGGTCTTCTTCCTGGTGTGCGTGGCGGTCGCGGGGCTCTACGGCGCCGCGACGGCGAGCAGGAAGATCCTCTTCGTCCAGACCGTCCCCGCGCTGGCCGCCCTGGCCCTGGTGCTGCTCGCGCGCTGACGTCAGACGCCCTGCGTGACGGCCCGCTCCATGATCCGGCGGGCCTCCGCCTCATCGGTGGCGGGCGGCACCACCAGCAGGTCCCAGCGTCCCCGGCCGGGGGCGAGCAGGCACACGGTGTGCGGGGCGGTCGGCGAGTCCGTGCGCCCCACGTGCACCGCCTGGCCCCCCACGACCATCCGCTCCGGGCACTCCGGCCAGGTGTCCCCGTTGACCAGGACACTGCCGATCCGGCCCCAGACACCCGGCAGCCCGCCGAGCAGCCCGGGCAGTTCGGCAGCCAGGTCGTACGAGCGGGGCCACCACGCCCCGTCGATCCGGCGGGCCGTGCGGCCCTGGCGCGCCGGGTCCGCGATCCGTAGCCGGACCTCGGACGGGGCGGGGACGGACGGCGGGGGCGAAGAGGCGGACGTCATCGAGGGACTCCTGCTGCGGAGGGGCGGCGAGACCGGTTCGGCCACCGGTTGCGACATACCCTCGGCATATCCACCGTACGCCGTGGGCGGTACGGAGGCCGGGGCCGCCCGTACGACGAGAAGGGTGAGCAGGGGGGACATTCCGGGCGCTTTATCGCATTCCGTCGGTGATACTTGGGGCATGAAGACGGCAACGTATGCAGAACTGGCGGCCTCGTCAGATCACGCGGTCGCCGTGACCATCGCCTTCGTCGGCGGGCTGATCGTGGCCTGTGCGCTGATCTGGGCCGTGCGGGTCGGGATGCGGGTCATGGACAAGGACACCCATCACCCCACCCCGGAGGAGCAGCCGCACATGCCGGAGACCGGTCCGGTCCGCGAGACGCGGGAGATGCGGGAACCCGACGACGTGCCGGTCGTGACGCGCGACGGGCAGCGGCTCATGCCGCATGAGCTCCACCGTGCGAGCACCAGGACCGGAAAGGACCAGAAACCGCGCCGCTGGTCGCCCGGATCCAGTGGATCCTTCGGCGGCGGCGGCCTCGGCCGCACCTGAGGCCGTGGTCGTCATGTCCGCCCGCCACCGGGGGCGCTGGGCCACGTCAGCGGCGGCCGCGGCGCTGGCCCTGTCCGCGGTGCTCGCGGGCTGCGGCGGTGACGACACCGCCTCGGACGCCGCGAGCAAGGCGGAGTCCGCGGTGGGGTCGATCGCCTCCGAGGCCGGCGAGGCGGTGGAGTCGGCCTCGGCCGAGGCGCAGCAGCGGCTCGACGAGATCCAGGACGGCGTCGACGTCAAGGGCGACGTGACGACCGGGGAGCCCGTCACCGGCTCCGACGGCCGGGTCCGCGCGGACGTCACCGCCCGCAACACCGACGACTCGGCCCGGTCCTTCGCCGTCCAGGTCGACTTCACGAACGCCGACGGCCGGCTGGTCGACACGGTGATCGTCACGGTGGACCACGTGCAGGCCGGCCACTCCGCCACGGCCACCGCCCGCAGCACCCACGACCTGTCCGGTGAGGTCCGGACCGAGGTGGCCCGGGCGGTCCGCTACTGAGCCCCGTCGTCCGGTGCCACCGAGATGTCGACCTGCTCGCTCATCGCGCTCACCCCGTTCAAGGTGGCGACGGCCTGAAGCCGGTTCGCGCCCGCAGGGAAGCCGGTCCCCGGGGTGCAGGCCCAGGTGCCGTCGGGGGCGGCGGTGGTCACGCAGGTCTCCAGGTCGTCCTTGTCCCGGACGGTGACCTGGGCTCCCGGGTGGGCGGTGCCGGAGATCTCCGGCCGGGCGGCCAGCGGTACGCCGGACAGCGGGCGGGTCAGGGTCGGCCCGGCCAGTCCCACGGTCACGGCACACCGGCCGACGGCCCGCGGCACGCCCCGGCCGTCGGTGAGCCGCAGGGCGCAGCCCCGCAGCCGGGTGCCCGGAACGGCGTGCGCGGGCACGGCCAGCACGAACGGGAACGCACGCTCCTGCCCGGCCGAGCCGCCGGTGACGGTGTACGTCGCGCTGCGCCCGTCCGCGGCGACCGAGCCGCGGTAGCCGGACGCGTCGAGGGGCATGCCGGTCACCCGTGTGCCCCGGGGCGCGGTCAGCGTCAGTGTCGCGCCCGCGGCCGTCTCCGGGACGCCCGCGACCTCGACGATGCCCTCCCGGCCGGGTGCGATGGTCGCGGCTCCCCACAGGCCGCCGTCGCGAGCCGCCGCGGGCGCACCGGGAACCGCGAGCGCCCCCACGACCAGGGCCCCCGCCACGGCTGCTGTCCTGCTGTACCTGTTCATGGCGGGCGGAACTCCCTGTCCGGACACGGTCGACAGCCCCATCCTCCCGACCACCCCCACCCCCGGCACCCGCTACTACGCCACACGAGCCCCCCAAGCCCCAGACCGGACGCACCCCCCAGGGGCGCGAGGAACTACGCAACCAGCCACAACGACGCCCCCCAGGGGCGCGGGGAACTGCGCGACCAGCCCCCACACCCCCGCGGACACACGACGACCCGAATCCGCACACCACCCCAGGGGCGCGAGGAACTGCGCAACCAGCCACGACGGCGCCGCAGAAGCACGACACCGAAACACGCACACCCCCCAGGGGCGCGGGGAACTGCGCAACCAGCCCCCACACCCCCGCAGACACACGACGACCCGAATCCGCACACCACCCCAGGGGCGCGAGGAACTGCGCAACCAGCCACGACGGCGCCGCAGAAGCACGACACCGAAACACGCACACCCCTCAGGGGCGCGGGGAACTGCGCGACCAGCCCCCACACCCCCGCAGACACACGACGACCCGATTCCGCGCCACCCGCGGAGCGCTCAGCGGCCGAGCCACACCGTCGTGTCAGGCCCCACCCGCCCGTCCTCCAAGGGCGCGCTGCTCAGCAGAACCTCACCGGCCGGCAGCTCGACCGCCGCGCCGGACAGGTTGGCGACGCAGCGCCACCCCTCGTTGCGGTCGAACCGGAGCACACCGTCCGGGGCGTCCGCGGCCCACGTCAGCTCCTCACCGTCCAGCAGCTTGCGGCGCAGCCGCAGGGCCGTGCGGTAGAGCTCCAGGGTCGAGCCCTCGACACCGTCCTGCGCCTCGACCGCGTACGCGGCGAAGCCGGGCGGCTGCGGGAGCCAGGCTCCGCCGGGCCCGAAGCCGTACGACGGTCCGGACGTCGTCCACGGCAGCGGCACCCGGCAGCCGTCGCGGCCCTTGCGCACATGCCCCGTCTGCTCCCAGATCGGGTCCTGGAGCACCTCGGTGGGCAGGTCGGCGACCTCGGGCAGGCCGAGTTCCTCGCCCTGGTAGACGTACGCCGAGCCGGGCAGCGCCAGCATCAGCAGCGTGGCCGCCCGGGCCCGCCGCAGCCCGGCCGCCTCGTCGACGGCCGGGGCGTGGCCGCCGGAGAGCAGCCAGGCGTTGAGGTCCGTGCCGGGCGGCAGCGTCAGCCGCGTGGCGTGCCGCACGACGTCGTGGTTGGAGAGCACCCAGGTGGCCGAGGCGCCCGCCGCCCGGGCGGTGGCGAGCGAGTCGGTGATGACCTGCCGCAGTTCCTCCGCGTCCCAGCCGGCCTGAAGGTACTCGAAGTTGAAGGCCTGGCCGAGTTCGTCCGGGCGGGCGTACAGCGCACGCCGGGCGCCGGGCACCCACGCCTCGGCGACGGCCATGCGGGGCGGGCGGTAGGCGTCGAGGATCTTGCGCCAGTCGCGGTAGATCTCGTGCACGTCGTCACGGTCGTAGAAGGGGTGGGTGCCGGGCGGCAGTGCGGTGAGCGCCTCCTCACGGCTCAGCTCGGGCCGGCCGAGGTCGCGCAGGGGTTCGCTCAGGTCCTTGACGAGGGCGTGGGCGACGTCGATGCGGAAGCCGTCGACCCCGCGGTCGGACCAGAAGCGCAGGGTGGTGCGGTAGTCGGCGCGGACCTCCTGGTTCCCCCAGTTGAGGTCGGGCTGTTCGGGGGCGAACAGGTGCAGGTACCACTGGCCGTCGGGCACCCGCTTCCAGGCGCTGCCGCCGAAGACGGACTGCCAGTCGGTGGGCGGGAGTTCGCCGTGTTCGCCGCGCCCGTCGCGGAAGACGTAGCGGTCGCGGGCCGCCGAGCCGGGGCCCGCGTAGAGGGCCTCCTGGAACCACGCGTGCCGGTGCGAGGAATGGTTGGGCACGATGTCGACGATGACCTTCAGGCCGAGGCGGTGGGCCTCGGCGACCAGGTCGTCGAAGTCGTCGAGGGTGCCCAGGCGCGGGTCGACGCCCCGGGGATCGGCGACGTCGTAGCCGCCGTCGGCGAGCTCGGAGGGGTAGAAGGGGCTCAGCCACAGGGCGTCCACGCCCAGGGCGGCGAGGTGGGTGAGGCGGCGGGTGATGCCGCGCAGATCACCGAGTCCGTCGCCGTCGGCGTCGGCGAAGCTGCGGGGATAGATCTGGTAGACGACGGCCTGGCGCCACCAGTCGGGGTCCCGGGACGACAGGTCGAGGGTCGAGCGATCGGTCACGCGGTCTCCTTCACAGGGCATACGGGCGACAGCTTTGAATCTGTCCAGAATGCCGGAAAAAGGAACCATCACGGTGATCGGAGTGATCCATTCCCGCTGTGATGAAAGTGTGACGGAGGGACAACTTCCTTTGCATTACCGCAGGTTGACAGTGTGCTGCGGCGCCGCCACGATGGGGCCACTGAGGCACATGTGACCAATGAGCCCAGTGTTTCTCAGACCACTCGTTTCCCGGTGCGGCCCCGGCAGCCGCGTGCGTCGCGCTGCCCGCATGCCGTCATCCGGGTCCGGCACACGCCAAGAAATGGGATACGCATGTCCATAGCGAGACGTGTCACCGCGCGACGCCTGCTGGGGACGGGCGCCGCAGCCCTCGTCCTCTGCGCCGCCTCCGCCACGACCGCCTTCGCCACCGGAACGCCCGGCGGCGACGGCTGGTCGTCCGGCGGCAGCTACAAGCCGGGCACGGGCGCGGGCACGGAGACCGGAACCGACCGCTGCCAGTTCTCGCTCGACGGCACGAACTTCTACGACTCGGTCAAGGTCGACGACCAGAACCTGAAGCCGACCGAGGACGGCAAGGTCCACGTCAAGGTCCGCACCGCCGGTGGCGCGGCCACCTGCACGGCCTCCCTCGCGTCCTACCTCGCGCACGGCGCGACGTTCGCGACCTCCGGCGAGCAGGTGTTCGTCGACTTCGACACGGTGACGGTCAAGCCGGGCGCCACCGACTCGCTCGACATCGCCATCCCGGACAAGGGCTGCTTCGGGCAGATCGACCTCTACCGGGGCGCGGTGAAGTTCGACGGCGAGCTCGACGCGAAGGACGGCTTCGAGCACGGTGAACTGCCCAAGGGACCGGACCGCCCGGTCATCAAGGACAAGCTGATCGCGGCCTGGAACGGCGGCACGAAGGACTGCACGACCCCGCCGCCCGCGGAGGAGGAGCCGCCCGCCTCCACGCCGCCCGCGAGCCCGTCCGAGCCGGCCGAGCAGACGACGCCCCCGGCGAGCCCGTCGGAGCCGGCCGAGCCCTCGACGCCGCCGTCCTCCGGCACGGACACGCCCACCCCGAGCGCCTCCGAGTCGACGCCCACCGCCCCCAAGCCGAACGGCGGCGGCGGTGACCTCGCCGAGACGGGCGCCAACAGCAGCACCGGCCCGATCGCCCTCGGCGCGGCCGCCCTGCTGGCGGGCGGAGCGGCCCTCGTCGTCGTGACCCGCCGCCGCGCGGCCAAGCGCGGCGCGTAGGCAGCGCGAGCCTCAAGACGCCCGGTGTGCTGTCGTCCGGCGGCGACAGCACACCGGGCGTTCTCGCGTCTGGGTCCCGGCCACCGCGCGAGCTCCGCTACCGCAGCAACCGGGTGTCCGGCAGCCACCGTCGACGCGCCCGATGCCGATGTCGGCCCGTCGGGTCGCCCGCGGCGCGAAGACCGCGGCGCGCCGCGGCCGGCGTCAGACCTCGACGGTCGCCAGGTACAGCTTCACGTAGCGCTCCACGTCCACGTCCAGCCCCACGTCGACCAGGGGCTGTTCGCGCGTGCCCTCGTGGATTTCCGCCTCGCCGGGGCGCGGGCGGCGGTCGACGATCGTCATGCCGCGCGTGGGGCCCGGCGCGAGGGAGACGTCCACCGGGAGGCGGTGGGTCGTCAGGCCCTCCGGGTCGACTACCGCGCAGACCGCGCCCGCGTCGCCCAGACCGCCGGCCGTCTCGGAGGGATCGTCGGGCCGGCTGTCGGGGTGGGCCGGGCGGTGGGCGAGCAGCTGCCCGGCCAGCCGCGCCCCGGGCTCGCCGCTCTCGCACAGCCTGCGCACATCCGCCGCGGGGACCACGACCCGCGTGAACACGTCCAGCCCGTACATCGTGATCGGCACCCCGGCCGTGAGCAGGATCGCGGCGGCCTCCGGGTCGTGCCAGACGTTGAACTCCGCGACGGGCGTGGCGTTCCCGACGGCCGCCGCGCCGCCCATGAAGACGATCCGCTCGATGTTGCGGACCACCTCCGGGTGGGTGCGCAGCAGCAGCGCGATGTTGGTGAGCGGGGCCATGGGGACGAGGGTGACGGGGCGCGGGGAGGCGAGGATCTCGCGCCGCAGCAGCGTCACCGCGTCGACGTCGGCGGGCCTGCGGGCCGGCCGCGGCAGGCCCAGGTCGCCCATGCCGTCGCGCCCGTGCACGTGCTGGGCCGAGCGGGGCGCCTCGATCAGCGGCCGCTCGGCGCCCCGGGCGACGGGGATGTCGGGGGCGCCGGCCTGCTCCAGCACGGTCAGGGTGTTGCGGACGACGCCGTCCACGTCCGTGTTCCCGGCCACGCAGGTGATCGCCCGCACGTCGAGCGCCGGGTGCCGTACGGCGAACAGGAGGGCGAGGGCGTCGTCGACGCCGGTGTCGCAGTCGATGATCACCGGGATGCGCCGGCCGTCCGTCACGGCGGGACTCCTTCCAGTGGTGGTGCGGGGAGCTTCCTGGCAGCGACCCTACGGCCTGCCCGGCGGCCCGCGCGCCCCGCTGACGCCCCAGCCCTCGCGGTCGATGACCGTCCGGCCTGTGAGACCCGAACGGACGCGGCGATGATTCCGGCCCCGGCGGACGGTCGTTACGGGGAGGAGACGACGAAGGAGTCCGCCATGCCCGCACAGACGCCGGTGACCGAACTCGACGCCCGCTACAGCTCGGCGCTCACCCCCCGCCCGGGAGCCTCGCAGGTGACGGCCACCGAATGGGCCGAGGCCCGGCGGCGGCTGGAGGCCGCCGAGATCTTCTGGGTGTCCACGGTGCGGCCCGGCGGCCGGCTGCACGTCACGCCCTGCATCGCCGCCTGGCACGACGGGGCGCTGTACTTCTCCACCGGCCGCACCGAGCAGAAGGCGAAGAACCTCGCCCGCGACGCGCACTGCGCCCTGACCACCGGGACGAACTCCCTCACCGACGGGTTCGACCTCGTGGTCGAGGGCACGGCCGAGCCGGTCGCCGACGGTGCGCTGCTGGAGGAGGTGATCACGGCGTTCGAGACGAAGTACGGGCCGCACATCACCTCCCCCGAGGGCACCTTCCACGGCATCGGGGACGAGTTCCGCAGCGGCGACGCGGTGGTGTTCGCGGTGGCCCCGGGCACGGCGTACGGCTTCGGCCGGGACCACGGGGTCTACAGCCACACGCGCTGGACGTTCTGAGCCGCCCCGACCCCTGGTGATCCGTCCCGGCCCGTGGTGATCCCGGCTACGACGGGTCCCACAGCCCGGGCCCGCGGGCCGCCACCCGGTCGCCGATCCGGCGCAGCAGCTCGGCGCCGGGCAGGGCGTCCGGCCGGCGGCCGTCGCGCAGGCGCGGTGCCACGAGTCCCGCGGCGGCCTCCCGCCCGCCGATCACCGCCTGGTACGGGACCAGCCGGGCCGCGCGGATCCGGGCGGCCAGGGTGCCCTGCTCCGGGCCGGCGACCTCGGCGCGCAGACCGGCCTCCCGGGCGCGTCCGGCCAGGGCCCCGGCGGCCTCGAACTGCTCCTCTCCGACCGGCAGCACCGCCAGCTGCACCGGCGCCAGCCACGGCGGGAAGGCGCCGCCGTGCTCCTCGACGAGGTGCGCGACCGCGCGCTCCACGCTGCCGATGACGCTGCGGTGCACCATGACTGGGCGGTGCTTCGCCCCGTCGGGGCCGATGTAGTGCAGGTCGAAGCGCTCGGGCTGGTGGAAGTCGATCTGCACGGTGGACAGGGTGGCCTCCCGGCCCGCCGGGTCGGTGATCTGCACGTCGATCTTGGGGCCGTAGAAGGCCGCCTCGCCCTCGGCCTCCTCGTAGGGGATGCCGGAGCCGTCCAGGGCCTCCCGCAGCAGGGTGGTGGCGCGCCGCCACAGCTCCGGGTCGGCCACGTACTTGCCGCCCTCGCCGGGCAGCGACAGCCGGTACCGGGACGCGCGGATGCCCAGGTCCGCGTAGGCGCGGCCGATCAGCTCCAGCGCGGCGCGGGCCTCCGGGACGGCCTGCTCCAGGGTGCAGAAGATGTGCGCGTCGTTGAGGGTGATGGCCCGCACCCGGGTCAGGCCGCCGAGGACACCGGACAGCTCCGAGCGGTACATGCCGCCCAACTCGGCCATGCGCAAGGGCAGTTCACGGTAGCTGCGGGAGCGGGAGCGGTAGATCAGGGCGTGATGGGGGCAGAGACTGGGGCGCAGCAGGACCTGCTCGGTGCCCACGTCCATCGGCGGGAACATGTCGTCGCCGTAGTGGTCCCAGTGCCCGGAGGTCTCGTACAGCTCGCGCTTGCCGAGGACCGGCGAGTACACGTGCCGGTAGCCCGCCCGGCGTTCCGCGTCGCGGATGTACTCCTCCAGGGTGTGCCGCACGGTCGCGCCGTCGGGCAGCCAGTACGGCAGCCCGGCTCCCATCAGCGGATCGGTGTCGAAAAGGTCCAGTTCACGGCCTAGCCGGCGGTGGTCGTGCATGGTGACTCCTCGTGGTCGGGGAGGACGAGCACCACACGGCGAAGCCCCGGGGCACTCGCCCCGGGGCTTCGGACATCAGCTGTCAGCGCGCCGGGACACTCTCCGGCGTCGTCGTGGCGGACGGGTAGGACTGGGCGCGCTGCATGGGCGTGACCGTAACAAGGGGGCCGGAGGCGGGCGAGGGATTTTCGGAGGGCGGCCGCGGGTGTTCCGGTCCGCTCACTCGGACGGCCCGTATCGCTGGTGGGCGGGCGGGTGCGGTGGTGCCGTAAGAGCATCCACCCGTTCTCGGAGAGACCGCTCCGCCCGGAGGCGCCTCCACGAGCCCCTCGCAGGAGGCACCCCGATGACCCATCCTCCGGCCGCCCGCGCCCTCCTCGCCTCCGCGCTGTCCGCGACCGCCCTGCTGGCCACGGCCGGCTGTGCCGTCGACGACGAGCCGCGCCCCCGGTGGTTCTCCGCCTCCGCGTCCGCCTCCGGCGCGTCCCCCGCCGTCGAGCAGCCCGCCGGTTCCGGTGCCGCGCTCACCGAGGCGCAGGCCCAGGCGGCGCTGGTCACCGAGGCCGACCTGGGCGAGCCGTGGGAGCCGACCCGGGGTGCGCGGACCTGGCGCGACGGGCTGCTCAAGGGCACCACGGAGGACGGGGACTGCCAGCGGCTGCTGGACGCCCTCTACATGGAGGAGCCCTTCGGCGCCCCGAAGGGCCCGCAGGCGACGTCCGCGCTCGACGACGGCGACACCGACGCCCAGCTGCGCTACCGGGTCGCCGCGTATCCCCCGGCGGACGTGGACCGCACGCTGGACTGGATGAAGTCGCTGCCGGACCGGTGCGGTCAGTTCACGGTCACGACGACCCGCGGCGTCGTCCAGGGTGTGGAGGTCCGCGACCTGCCGCTGCCGCCGGTGGGGGACGCCCGGCAGGCCCTGCGGGTCACCCTGGCCGGGGAGACGGAGGACGGGGAGCTGACCTACCTCACCATGGACCTCGCCGCCGTCCGCGTCGGCGAGGAGGCGATCACCCTCACCAACGCCGGTCTCGACGAGGTGTACGCGGAGGTCACCCAGCAGGCCGTGCAGCTCGGGGCGCAGCGCCTGGCCGAGATCAGGAAGCAGGGCAAGGCACAGATCTGACGCCCCGGGCCCCGGGCGTCACGACCGGTCGAAGCGCGTGCGGTGGGCGATCACGTCCCGGGCCACGTCCAGGGCCGTGCGCCCGTGCGCGAAGGCGTCCGCCCGCAGGCGGGCGAGCGCGTCGTCCGCGCCCACGCCGAGCTGCGCCATGATCATGCCGACGGCCCGGTAGACCTCGTCGTGGTCGGTGGCCAGGCCGCTCAGCCAGTCCTCCCCGTCCGGAGTCTCGGGCTCGTCCCCGTGCGGCAGGGCCATCAGGGCCACGGTCATCACCCCGGCCACGATCCGGGCCACGTGCAGCTGGCCCTCGGTGAGCCCGCCCGGCCGGTCGCGGTAGAGGTCGAGCGTGCCGACGCACACCGTGCCGCTGCCCAAGGGCATCGCGTACACCGCCCGCACCCCGGCCTCCGTCGCCTGTTGGGCGAAGACCGGCCAGCGTCCCGCGTCCCGGCCCGAGGTCAGGTCGCAGGCGAGTACCGGCGCGCCGTCCTCCAGGGCGCTCTGGCAGGGACCGTCGCCCAGCGTCGCCTGGATCTGGGCCAGGTGCGCGGCCTGCGTACTGCTCGCGCTCAGCTGCACGGGCATGCCCTCGCTGCGCAGGGACACGCTGGCGCCGGTCACCGGCAGCAGTTGCACCGCCACCTCGCACAGCCGCCCCGGGATCTCTCCGGGCTCGGCGCCCCGCACGCCTCGGGCGATCACGTCGGCGGCCCGGGCTCCGTCCGGGTCCGGGTCACCGCCTCCGGTGCGGCTGGGACCCGGATCGCCGTCGGGGGCACCTCCCGGATCGTCCCTGGGCCGCACGACCACCGCCTCCTTCGCACCGCGGCTTGCGCCATCACCGTTTCCGGGGCGCCCCGCCGGCAAGACGGCCGGCCCTCGTGCGGCCGGGTCCCCGCACCCGCCCGGACCGCGCCTCCGGGCCTCCCGGAGGTGCCCCGACTACCCGTGGCGGAAAGGCCGAAACCCCTGGGAGGGCGCCCTTCGCAGGGGTGCGGCCTCAGCGTTTCTCGTACGGGCTGTCCGGCTGCGGCACCTGACGGACGGAGCGGGCGTCGACGACCGGTGGCCAGGCGGCGTCCGAACCGAGCCCGCCCTCGGGGTGCCACGTACCGGTGACCGTCACCCACGTGTCGACCGGCGGGGCCTGCGCACCGCGCACCTCGGCCCTGGCGGCCGTGACGTCGGCGGCGCAGCAGGAGACCAGGAGGCGGGTGACGTACCAGGTGCCGTCGCCGCCGCGGGTGACGAACCCGGTGAGCCGGACCGTACGGCCCTGAAGGGAGCGGCCGCTGTCGTAGACCGCCCGGGAGCCGAACTCCCCGAGGGTGAGGTCGACCGGGTTCCCGGACGGCAGGGCCGGGAAGGTGCCGACGCCCCGGGCGGCACGCTGCGCCGCCTCGCGCTCCGCGCTGTAGGAGCCGAGCGCGGGCGGCGGGAACAGCAGGAGGGCCAGGGCGGGGAGCGTGAGGAACCAGGCGACCCGGGGCCCGCCGGGGCCGTGACCGTGCCCCGCGTGGCCTTCGTCGTCCCCGTCTGCGTGCCCTGCGTGGCCGTCGTCGTCCCCGTCTCCGTGCCCCGCGCGGCCGTCCTCGTCCCCGTCTCCGTGCCCCGCGCGGCCGTCCTCGTCCCCGTGTCCGTGCTCCTCCTCCGCCCCGTTCCCCGCCACCGCCACCGCCACGCCCAGGAGCACCAGCACCGCCCCGGACACCACCAGGTACGGCCGCAGCCCCGCCTGGACGTAGCGCAGATACAGGTCGCTGAAGAGCGACACCCTGAGGATCGCCGCGCCCACGAGCGCGAGCAGCACGGCCGGTCCGCGGCGCCTCACAGCAGCCACCACCCCACCAGGACGCTGCTGGTCACGGCGGCCACCCAGGTCGCCGCCGAGAACCGCACCGCGAAGGCCCTGCCGAACGTGCCCGTCTGGAGCGCGATCAGCTTCAGGTCGACCATCGGCCCGACCACCATGAACGCCAGTCGCGCGGTCGGGGAGAATCCGCTCAGCGACGCCGCCACGAACGCGTCGGCCTCGCTGCACACGCACAGCACGACCGCCAGCAGCGCGAGCAGCAGCACCGACAGCCAGGCGGACCCGGTGAACACCTCCAGCAGCGACCGCGGCACGACGATGTCGAAGGTGGCCGCGGCCGCCGCCCCGACGACGAGGAAGCCGCCCGCGTGCAGGAAGTCGTGCTGAAGCCCGGAGACGAAGGCCCGCGGGCCGCCGCCCGGGGTGTGCCCGCCGCTCCGCTTCGGCAGCCGCAGCCACTCCTCCCGCCCGAAGCGGGCCCACAGCCAGCCCATCACCACGGCCGTGCCGAGCGAGGCGAGCAGCCGGCCGAGGACCATCTCCGGCTGCTCCGGGAAGGCGATCGAGGTCGCCACCAGGACGACGGGGTTGATGGCGGGCGCCGACAGCAGGAAGGCCAGCGCGGCCGCCGGTGCGACACCCCGCCGCATCAGGCTTCCCGCCACCGGCACGGACGCGCACTCGCACCCGGGCAGCACGACCCCCGCGGCCCCGGCGACCGGCACGGCGAGCGCCGTGCGGCGGGGCAGCACCCGCTGGAAGACCCGCTCGGGCACGAACGCCCCGATCGCCGCCGACACGAGCGTGCCCAGCAGCAGGAACGGCACGCCCTGCACGGTGATCGCGGTGAACACCGTCCACCAGGCCGCGACCGGCGGGGTGTAGAGGTCGAGCGCCAGCAAGGGCCCGAGCACCGTGGTCACCGTCGCGATGGCGAGCAGCGCGGCACCGCCGAGCACGGCGTACACCAGGGCGCGCAGGCCCAGCCGTATGCCGTCGGCCACCGTTCGTCGATTCTCCACGCGCCCGCCCCGGTCGTTCACATCCCCGGAGGGAGGCTAACCCGCACGGCAGTACGAAGACGCCCACTTCCTCACAGCGGGGGCTGTGCGGGCGCGGGCCCGAGGGTGGTGGTGCCGGGGGCCGTACGGTGCCCGAGGCCCGTCCGGTAGGCGTCCAGGGCCGCCTCCACCCGCCCGGTCCGCCGCAGCAGGTCGCCCAGCAGCCGGCACAGGTCGGCCAGGTCACCCGCGGCACCGGCCCGCTCCAGCAGGCTCAGGGCCCGCACGTAGTGCTCCTCGGCCTCCTCCGTGCGGCGGGCGTCCTCGGCGATGATGCCGAGCAGCCGGTGTGCCGCGGCGGAGTGGACGGCGCCGCGCTCGGGGGACAGGTGCCCGAGGACGTCGTGCAGCAGGGCCGCCGCCTCGTCGGACCTGCCGCGCCGGTGCAGCACGTCGGCCAGCTCGACGGCGACCTGGCTGCTGTAGAGGGCGGCGCGTTTGGCCGACAGCATGCCGAGGGCCTCCCGCAGCTCGGCCTCCGCCCGCTCCAGCTGCCCGTCCTGGGCGTAGACATAGCCGCGCATCCAGTGGCAGTTGGCCAGTTCGGTGCGGATCTGCAGACCCCGGTACAGCTCGGCCGCCTTGGCCAGGGAGGCGTCGGCCTCGGCGAGACGGCCCTCGGCGACCAGGGTGCGGGCGACGGACCGGTGCATGCGGGCGACCAGGGCGGGGTCGCCGGACTGCGGGGCGAGGGCCAGGGCGACCTCGGCGGCCTGGGCGGCCCGGGCGTGCGCGCCCATGTCCATGTACGGGCCGATGGCACTGGCGTAGAGCAGCAGCAGGGCGTCCGGGTCGTGCAGACCGCCGCGGTTCAGTTCGTCGAGGGCGCTCTCCAGCAGGTAGACGGCGTAGCGGAGTTCGCCGGCGAGGTAGTGCGCCACGGCCCGGCCGCGCAGGGCCGGGACCCGGGCGGGCAGCGGCGCGCCGGCCAGGCACTCCTCGGCCCGCTCGAAGTACTGCCGGCCCGCCACCAGCTCGCCCGTCTCCAGGGCGCACTCGCCGAGGCCGAGCAGGGCGGCGGACCGCTCCGCGGCCAGGCCGCGCGTCTCCGCCTCGGCGAGCAGCCCGGCGTACTGCCCGGCCGCCGCCTCCGTCTCACCGACGGCGAGGGTCCGCTGCGCCTCGGTCAGCCGCAGCCGCAGCTCGGTCACGAGCCGCGCCGAGTGGCCGCCGGCCAGCTCGTCGAAGGCGACGCCGAGCCGGTCCGCGAGATGCCGCAGGGCGTCGTCGGAGGGGCGTACCCGGCCCGACTCCAGGGTGGAGATGTAGGCCGGTGTGTACACGGGCTCCGCCAACTGGCGCTGGGTCAGCCCGCGTTCCACACGCAACCGCTGCACCCGGCGCCCGATGGTCCCGGGATCGTCACGCTCCCCCACGCCAACTCCCCTTGCCCCTCTTGCCGTTCGACCTGGACTGCCCCTAGGTTAAACGGAGTGTTAAGCCGGATTGTTGAACTCGTTTAACACGTTGCCGCCGTAGTCACCGCCCCAGTTGCGAGGTCGCCGTGCCGATGCGCACACGCACCGCCGAGCGGTACGCCCGAGGCTTCACCGCCGCACTCGTCGCCGTGGCGACCCTGCTGCTCGCGGCGAACGCGGGTCCGGCGAGGGCCGAGACCCCGGAGCCGGCCCAGCGGACGGTGGCCGACTCGCGCTGAGCGCGACGGCGGGGCCGGCCCCGTCTCCGGCCGTCACCGGGTCAGCCGGGCAGAACCTCGCGCAACGCCTCGTCAAGGTTCTTCGCCACCTCCGCGTCCCTGGGCGGCCGGGAGCGGTACAGGGCGCCCAGTTCGGTGATGAGGGTCTGGGTGACGGCGCCGTACAGCGGTGTGCGGGGGCGCTGCACCGCCTCGCTCAGGGAGGGCAGCAGGATGTCGCGGGAGTAGCTGACGCCGCCGGCGAGCCCGTCGGGTGCCCTGACCTCGGCGCTCTCGCCGGTGGGGGACGCCGAGGGGCCCGTGGAGTAGACGGAGGCGTGCCGGCACTCGGGGGTGCCGCCGGGATTCTGGTAGGCGGAGGTGCGGGTCGCGGCGAACCCGGCGCGCAGCAGGCAGCGTTCGCTGTCCGGGTCGGTCAGGAACGCGATCAGCTCGGCCGCCTTGGCGGCCCGCTGCTCGGACGTGTTCGAGGTGACGGCCAGGTTCTGCCCGCCGAGCACCGCCTTGCCGGGCAGCCGGGCCACACCGAGCTCCTCCTTGAACGTCTCGTACAGGGCCGGGTAGACGTACGGCCAGTGCCGCAGGAACGTCGTGCGGCCCTCCGCGAAGGCGCTGAGCGACTCGGCCTCGCGGGACCCGGAGGCCTCGTCGAGCAGGTACGTCGGTGACTGCGTGCGCTCCCGCAGTTCGGTCACCCCGGCCGTCAACTGTGCCTCGTCGGCGGTGTACCGGCCGTCCCCGTCGGTGAGCGCGAAGTCCGGGACGGCAGAGGCGAACGCCTCGATCGCGTTGACCGTACGGCCCTCGTAGGCGGCGAGCTGCGTGGTCCACCCCGCCTTGTAGTTCTCGGGCTTCGTGGAGTCGAGGTTGACGGCGTCGATCAGGTCCCGCAGGTCGGCCCAGGTCGCTGCCCGGCCCGGTTCCGTCTGGGAGGCTCCGGCCTCCCGCAGGTGGTCCTTGCGGTAGTACAGCAGGCCCACATCGCTGTTGAAAGGGACCGCGTACCGCTTCCCGTCCCAGAACGACGTCCGGTCGACGGCCTCGATGATGTCGCCGGGCGCCTTCACCGCCGCCCCGGTCAGCGGGCGGACCAGGCCGGCCTCGGCGAACTCCGGGATCCAGGTCACGTCCAGGTTCACCACGTCGTACTCGGCGCTGCCCGACTGGAGCGCGCCGAGCAGCTGGCTGCGCTGCTGGTCGGCGGAGCCGGGGAGCTCCACCAGCCGCGCGCGGTAGCCGCCTTCGCCCTCCCTGGCGTTCCAGGCGTCGATCAGCTGCTGGCGGATGCCGTTCTTGCCGGTCACGTCCTGCCCGCTGGCCACCACGATCCGGGGCGGGTCGGCGGCGCCCTGCGGCTGCTCCGGCGGCGTGTCCCTGCCGGTGCAGGAGGTGAGCGCGAGCAGGGACAGCAGCGACAGCGCGGCGGCCGTCAGGCGACGGGCCATCATTCCTCCCCCATTCCGGTGCGGGCGACCTCGTCGTGCAGGGCGGGCACGAGGTCGTCGCCGGTGTCGAGGCAGCGGCCCCGGCCGGCCTCGGCGATGCGCGGGGCGGGGCTGTCCCGGTCGCAGCCCGCACTGCTCAGGGACACCATGGCCACCGGGACGCCCGCACCGCCGGCCCGGTCGAGGACCTCCTTGAGGGCCTTCCCGGTCAGACGGCCGTCGTCCTCGCCGTCGGTGAGGTACACGATCAGCTGCGGCCGGTCGTCGCCGCTGCCGCGCTCCCGCATGAACGCCAGGGCGTCCAGCAGCGCGCCGGGCGGATCGGCCTCCGCGTCCCGCACCTCGGCGGCGTCCAGGGCGGCTTCGGCCTCACGGCGCCCGTGCGTGCCGAATTCCAGCAGCTCGGTGTGCGTACGGTCGCCGGTGCCGTGCACCGCCCACACCCCGTACTCGTCCTTGCGGCCGAGTCCGGGCAGGGTTTGCTTGAGGATGCCCGGGCCGCCGCTGGGGCCGTCCCACCTGCCGGCCATGGAACCGGAGCTGTCGAGGAGGTACAGCACCCGTCCGGGTCCGTGCGCGTTGCCGTACTTCTCCAGCGTCTCGTTCATCGTCGTGGGGTCGGCTGCCCTGGCCGGGCGCACGGACTCGGTGACGCCCTCGGGTGCCGATGCCTCGTCGAGCAGGCCGCGTTCACCCGTCGGGGACCTGAAGCCGTGCTCGCCGAGCAGCGTCCGGCCGTCCTCCCCGGTCAGCCAGGAGTGGAAGCGGTCCACCGCGTCGTCCCGCGCGGCGGCGTCCCGGTCGCCGTCCTCCCAGCGCACGCGCACGAACGCCGGTTCCAGACCGGGCACGTCGTCGGGGTAGGCGGCCACGCGCTCGGCGCGGGTTGCCGGGTGACAGCCGGTGCCGCTCTTCAACAGGAACTCCGGGACCAGCGCCGCGCCGCGGTCGTCCACGGCGTCGCCGCGGCCGGGCAGCGCGCACAGCAGCCGCACGGCCGAGGGCTCGGGCCGCTCGGTCCGGGCGAGGCTCCGCTCGGCACGGCGCGCGTCGTCGCCGTACAGGCCCGTCGTCGCCAGCAGCGCCGCGTCGGTGAACTCCGGGTCGGGCCGGTGCAGTTCCACCGCGCCGTCGGCTTCTTCGAGGGCGGCGAGCAGCTTGGACAGCGACTGCCCGGTGGGTTCGAGGCCGGCGCCCAGGGCCTTCGGCACGGCCAGCACGACCGGCGAGTACGCGATCGGATCGGGCTCCGGTTCCAGCAGGGCGAAGATCCGGTCCTCCTCGGCCGCGGCCTCGGTGACCCGGTCGACGTCGGCGCCGGTGGCGGGGATCCACACGTCCGGCTGCGGGCCGATGTCCCGCTGCGGGTTGTCGTCCTCCCGGGGCTGCTGCCAGGCGTCGGTCCGCTCACCCAGGGCGTTCACCACCGCCGCGGAGCCCGCGCTGTTGACGGTGATGCCGCTGCGCCGGCAGCCCTCGCCGGTGGTGTTGGCGTCCGAGGTGACGTAGTCGTCGGCCGCCGCCCGCACGGCCGGCTCCAGGTCGGGGTCGACGAGGACGCGCAGTTCCAGGGCCGGTGCGCAGGGTCCGGAGTCGCCGGTCAGGGCCAGGATGCCGTAGCCGCCGGCGCCGGTGGCGAGCACGGCGAGCAGAGCCGCCAGCCCGGTACGGCCAAACCGGGCGAAGGCCTTGCGGGCGCGGGCGACCAGGCGCCGGAGCCCCGCGAACCAGCCGCCGTGCACGGTCTCGGTCCTCTGCACCACGACCCTCGGCCCCGCCGCGAGCAGCACGTCCGCGTCCTGATTCCACGGGGGAGCGAGCGCCTGCGGCCGCTGCGAGTCGTCGTCCTCCGCCCGGTAGTCAGCCGCCGCCATCCGCTCCTTCACCGCGGTGTACAGCCCGGAGAGCCACACCTCGCCGCCCTCGTCCAGGACGTGCGTGACTTCGCGGGTGAAGGGTGTCGCCGTGTCGGCGTCCCCGCCCAGGATGCAGCGGTTGGGCTGCACGCTCATCAGCAGCAGGATCTTGTGCTTCTTGCGCTTCGGATCGTCGAAGCGGTGCCAGATCCCCGCCGCGTTGCCGGCGTAGCAGCAGTCGAGGATCACCACCACCTGCTCGGCGTTGCTCTCGGCGAGCTCGCCGAGCACCTCGCTGAAGCGCACCGAGCCGGGCAGCCCGTTGCCCGTGAGCACCCGCGCGGTGCGCATCTGGAGGTGCAGTTCGCTGCCGGAGGTGGAGGTGACGGCGTGCCCGGCGAAGTAGAACAGCAGCAGCCCTCTGGCCTCATGGCAGACGCGGCGCAACTCGCGCGTGAAGTCGTCCGGGGCCGGTGAGGCCAGGGCCCGCACCTCGCCGGCGCCGAAGACCCCGCCCCGGCGCAGCGCGTCCTCGAGTCCCGTCCTGTTGTGCCGCACGGCCGGGAGCTGACCGCTCACGCCCTGGGGGTGGTCCGACGCCGTGTGGTCGTACTCGGACACACCGGCCAGCAGCGCCCGGTTCACCTTGCCGCGCGGGTCGAAGCGGCTCACCGGCCTACTCCCCGTCGGGGTCCAGTGGGCGGATCCGCGGCTCGGGATCGCCGCCCTGGAGCCTGCTCCGGTTGTTCGTCCAGGTCTTCACCGCGCGGGCGGTGTACTCGGTCAGGGCCGCGACCGTGACGACGTCACCGAGGATCGTCAGCACGAGTTCCAGGTCGGGCCCGAGCCGCCCCGGGGCCCCGTCCGTGCCGGACCGTTCGTCGATGCGCAACTGCCGCCCGGAGAGCAGCGCCTCCAGCGGCTCTTCGCGCTCCAGCCACGTCTTCAGAGCTCTGAGGTCATCCGCGGTCGCGTTGCCGCCCAGCCGGACGCGCACGCCTAAGACAGCCACTTGGTCCCCCTCTGTCATACCCGACATCATGACACCGGGTCAGGCTCGGCGGCAGACCTGTGACGTGACCTGCGAAAGCGGTTGCACGCCCCCTTCACGCCATGCGCACACGGCGTACGCGGCTCAGCCCTGGGTCTGCAACTGCCTCAGCTGGCGCTGCACATGGTCCAGCGCGCCTTCGCGCCGCCCGGGTACGCGCCCGCGCAACGCGGCGAGCGCGGCGCCCAGCTCGCGGGCGGGGGCGGTGTCGCGGACCTGGCCCCACTGGTGGTGCGCCCGGTCCACGGCGGCCTCGACGGCGGGGGCGTCCGGGGCCTGCCCGGCGTTCAGGCGGGCGGTGGCGATCATCAGCCAGGTGCGGCAGCTGCGGGCGGCGTCCCCGGCGAACATCGCCAGGTCGGCCCGCACCTCGGCCCAGTGCAGGGCCTCTTCGGACGCGGGTCCGTGCGCGGCGACGGCCAGCTGCTCGTGCCGGGCGGCGAGCGCGTCGGCTTCCGTGTGCCGGCCGGACTGGACGGCGGCGGTGATGGCGGCGTGCGGATCCCCGCCCGCCGGGCCCGACGTGCTCAGCACCAGGTCCGTGCCCGCGCTCTCCGGAGCGATCCGGGTCAGCGCCTGCTGGTGCAACTGCTCGGCCGGCGGCCGGATTCCGCTGCGCAGGATCGTCGCGACGGCCTTCATGTACGCCGGCTGCGCGACCGTGCGTCTGGACGGCGGTGGCGCGATGCGGCCGTGCACGGCGTTGCCCCGCCCCGAGTCCAGCGGGGTGCTCCGCAGCAGCTCCCAGGTCTCGGCGTCGGCGTGCAGGTCGAGCAGGAGGGTCGTGGCACCCGCGGGCCTGAGCCGCAGCTCCTCCCGGAACCAGTGCCACGGGAAGGCGGTGTAGCGGGCCGTGGAGGCGGTGGTGCGGGCCAGCGCGAGGTGCGGCAGGCGCTGGCGGCGGTCGAGCTGGAGCTGGCCGGTGACGTACACGGTGAGCGGGCCGGGGGCCGCGGCGGCGGCGCGCAGCCGGGTGAGGACGGCCTGCGGCTCCAGCGGGTCGGCGAGTTCGACGACGTTCGCGGTGTCGGTGCCGGACAGCACCGCGGGCGCCACGGCGGCGAGGACGGGGAGCACGGAGGCGGCGTCCACCAGGCGCCCCTTGCCCACCGGCGAGGCCGCCAGCAGCAGCACGGTTCCGGGCATGGCCCCACCCCCTGTGTCGATCACGTACGCCAGCACCGTAACCGCTGCGGCTGCAAAGGAGGGTCTCAGGACCGCAAACGTCCGCCTTCGGGGGCTTCGCCCCCCGCTCCGGGGTGGGTGGAAGCCCTGCGGACGGCGAACACGGTCGTGTCGTCGGCGAGGTGCCCGCCGCCGTGCCGCAGTGTGCCGTCCCGTACGAACGCGGCCAGGCGGGCGGGTTCGGCGATACCCGGGTCCTCGGCGACGGCCCGGGACACCTCGTCGGCGAGCGGGTAGAAGGCCCCGGTGCCGTCCCGGGCCTCGGTCACGCCGTCGGTCACCAGCAGCACCGTCTCGTCGCCGGAGACCCGCCACCGCCGGGTCCCGGGCGGCCCCGGCACCAGCTCCCGGCAGCCGAGCGGCAGTCCGGCCCCGGCCGACAGCGTGCGCACCCCGCCGGGCCCGACGGCCAGCGGCGGCTCGTGCCCGAACAGCAGGACGTCGACCTCCTGCTGCTCGTCGTCGGGGAAGGCGAGCAGGACGGCCGTGGCGAACCGGTCGCCGTCCGAGCGGCCCAGGGCGACGGTGTGCCCGCGGTGCCGGATCATCCGCGTCTCCAGCCGCTCGGCCACGGTCGCCAGGTCCGCCTCGTGGTAGGCGGCCTCACGGAACGTGCCGAGCAGCGCGGCCGCCGCCTCCACCGCGCCCAGGCCCTTGCCCTGCACGTCGCCGACGAGGACGCGGGTGCCGTGCGGGCCGGGCTGGATGTCGTAGAAGTCGCCGCCGACGCGGGCGTGGGCGTCGGCGGTGAGGTAGACACCGGCGTGGTCGAGGCCGCCCCAGCCCGGCGGCAGCGGGCGCAGCACGGTACGGCGGATGGTGTCGGTGACGTCCCCCATGTGCAGCGCGCGGTGCTCGTCGCGCACCCGGATCGCGCAGGCCAGGACGGCGAGGATGCCGCCCAGGGCGACGAGGACGAAGTCGCCGCGGCCGGCCCGGTACTCGTGCGGCCAGGCGCTGTCGGCGACGACGTACGTCACCAGGGAGACGACCGCGAACAGGATCGTGCCCCACACCCCGCAGAGCGCGGCCGCGATCCCCGGCACGAGCACGATCCAGGAGATCATGCGGAACTCGCCGATGGTGTGGTAGTCGGCCACCGCGATGGCGACGAGCAGCAGCAGCGGCGGCACCCACGCCACGCTGCGGCCGCGCACCCGCAGCAGTTCCTGCCGCCGCACGACGTCCCGGCCCCCGGCCCGGGCGTGCCGGACGAGCGGGCCCTGCCCCCTGCCGTGGCGGCTCACGGCCCCAGCGAAGCACGGGGCCGCACCGGCCGCATCCCGTTCCGGCCGTTCCGCCGACTTGCCACCGGCTGCCCGCCGGTGTGCCCTGGTTCCAGGGGCAGGGACAGAGAGGAGAGCTGTCATGGCTCATGCGGCACCCGCCTCACGCAGGATGATCACGCAGCGCCGTAGGCCCGACGTGTTCGGCCCGCGGGTCCACGCCGCCGTGAAGGTCGGCCTGCCCGTGGTGCTCGGACTGGTCTACGGCTTCTGGGCCGCGGCCAACCAGCGTCACGGCGGGCCCATCACCGGCTGGAACCTGCTGTTCGGCTTCGTCACGGCGCTCGTGTTCGCCGTGTTGTTCGCCGCCGTGTGCGCGCTGGCCCCTCGGCTGCCTCGCGAGCTGCACGCGCTGTGCTGGTTCGTCTTCTCGGGCTGCGCGGTCGGCTTCCTCTACAGCCAGACCGGTGCCTCCGTGTTCAGCTCCAGCGGCCTCGGGCTGCTGGTGGGGGCGGCCGTCCTCGCCATGGTGTTCTACCGCTACTACACGCACGAGGACGCCGCGGGACGGCGGATCGGCTGACGGGGACCGGGACACCCGTTCGGGCGAGTCCGCCGAAGGGCCCGGGACGGCCGTTTCTCGCAGGTGGAGTGCGCTGCGGCGCGGCCGTCGGGCGACCGGACGCCGCCGCAGCGCTCGCGGGCCGGGCCCCGGGCGCCTTGCCTGGAAGCGTGTCCGAGCGCGACCGGGCGCCCGTAGCCGAGAAGGCGCCCCGACGATCACGGAACGTCCTGTCGGCCGTTCTGCTCAGCCTGGCGTGCCTGCTGGTGCCGTTCGGGGCACTGGCGTCCTGGGCGGCCCACGGGCTCACCGACACCGGCCGCTGGGTCCGGACGACGGCACCGCTCGCCGCCGACCCGGACGTGCGGGGCGCGGTCGCCAAGGCCGTCGGGGACGGCGTCCTGCGGGAGGCCGCGCCCGCGGCCGGTTCCGGTCCGCTGCGCGGGGACATCGGCCCGTTCGTGCACGACGCGGCGCGCTCCTTCACCCGCACCGAGGCCTACCGCACCGCCTGGGAGGCGGCGAACCGGGCCGTGCACGACGCGGTGCTGCGCGCCCTGCGCGACGACCGCGCGCGCGGAGCCCCGGTCACCGTCGACGCCGCACCCGTCATCGCCCGGGTCAAACAGCAACTCTCCGACGACCACGTGCCGTTCGCGCACCGCATCCCGGTCACGCACACGCGGATCCCGGTGCTGCCGGCCGAGGACGTGGACCGACTGCGCAAGGGGTACCACGTGCTGGACATCGCCGCCTTCTGGCTGCCGCCGGCCGCCGCCGTCCTCGCGGTCGGCGGGATCGCCGTCGCCGTGTGCCGCCGCCGCGCGGTCACCGCTCTCGCCCTGGGCACGGCCCTGGGCGGGGCGCTGCTGGTCCTCGCCGTCGCGATCGGCCGCCGCCTCACCCTCGCCGATCTGCCCGACGCGCTCCACCGCCCGGCCGCGGGCGCGGTCTACGACGCGCTGACGGCCTCCCTGCGCACGGTGTCGTGGCTGCTGTGTCTGCTGGGCCTGGCAGTGGCCGCCGGTGCCTGGCTCACGGGCCGGTACGGTCCCCGGCTCTTCGCGCGGCGACGTGGGCGAGGGTCCGCAGTGCCCGTCGCAGATCCGGTTCCGGCGCCGACGCGAGCCCGAGCCTGACGGCGTCGGGCGTGTGCCCGGGGGCGACGGCGAAGGCGGGGCCGGGCGTGACGGCGATGCCGTGCGCGGCGGCGGCGGCCGTGAAGGTGTCCGCGCGCCACGGGGCGGGCAGCTCCCACCAGGCGAAACAGGAGGCCGGGTCGGACCGCACGGTGAAGCCCGCGAGTTCCTCGGCGAGGATCCGCTGCCGCCGTGCCGCGTCCGTACGCTTGGCCGCCACCAGCCGCGCCACCGTCCCCTCCCCGGTCCACCGCACGGCCGCCTCCAGCGCGAACCGCCCCGCGCTCCACCCGCCCGACCGCACGGCGTCGCCCACCGCGGCGACCCGGTGCGGCGGCACGACGAGGAACCCGGCGGTGAGCCCCGGGGCGACCCGCTTGGAGAGCCCGTCGACGACGTGGGTGAGGGCCGGGGCGTGCACGGCGAGCGGATCACCGGGCTCCCGGAGGAAGGACCAGATGCGGTCCTCCACGACCGGCAGGTTCAGGTCGTGGACCAGCTGGGCGAGTTGCAGCAGCCGCGGCCTGCTCGTCGTCCGGGACGTCGGGTTGTGCAGCGTCGGCTGCACGTAGAGGGCGGACAGCGGCGCCGAGCGGTGCGCGGCCGCCACGGCCTCCGGGAGCAGCCCGGCCGCGTCCCCGGCCAGCGGCACCAGGGTGATGCCGAGCCGCACCGCGATCTCCTTGACCAGCGGATACGTCAGCTGCTCCACCCCGACCCGGCCGCCCGGCCGGACCAGGGAGGCCAGGACGGCGGCGATGGCCTGCCGGGCGTTGCCGGTGAACAGCAGCCGCTCCGGGGCCGGGCGCCAGCCCGGGGTGGTGAGCAGCGTGGCCGCGGCCTCCCGGGCGGCCGCGGTGCCGGTGACGGCGGCCGGTAACAGCGCTTCGGCCAGCACGTCGGGGCGCAGCAGCGGCGCCAGGACGGGGGCGAGCAGCTCCGGCTGGCCGGGCGCGACGGGGTAGTTGAGCTCCAGGTTCACGGGCGCGGCGGCCGGACCGGGCTCGGTGAGCGCCTGCCCCGCCGGGCCGTCCGGTGCGGCCCGTACGAAGGTGCCGCGCCCGACCTCCCCGACGACCAGTCCCCGTCGCACCAGTTCGCCGTAGACCCGCCCGGCCGTGGACGGGGCGATGCCCCGTCGGCGTGCGAACGCCCGCTGGGGCGGCAGCCGTTGGCCGGGTCGCAGCCGGCCGGTGGCGATGTCGTCGGCGATGCGGTCGGCGATGCGCCGGTAGTCACTCATCAGCCGGTCTCCCTCTTGGATTGCACCGAGAGCAAAGATCTTATTGCACCGAGTAGTTGGGCGGCCTAGGGTCGACGTCATGGCACCCTTCCTCGCATACGAGGACAAAGGGACCGATACGCATCGGGTTCCCCTGGTCCTCGTCCACGGCCACCCCTTCGACCGCACGATGTGGGCCCCGCAGCTCGCGAGCTTCCCGGGTACCCGCCGCGTCATCGCCCCCGACCTGCGCGGCTACGGCGCCTCCCCCACGACCCCGGCCGTCAGGGACTTCTCGGAGTTCGCCCGGGACGTCGAGGCCCTGCTGGACGAGCTGAACGTGGAGTCGTTCGTCCTCGCGGGGCTGTCGATGGGCGGGCAGATCGTCATGGACTGCTACCGCCTGTTCCCCGAGCGCGTCCGCGGCCTGGTCCTCGCGGACACCTTCCCGGCGGCGGAGACCCCCGAGGGCGTGCGCACCCGCGACGCCATGGCGGACCGGCTCCTCGCCGAGGGCATGCGCGGTTACGCCGACGAGGTCCTGGAGCGGATGGTCGCCCCGTACGCGTCCGCCGAGGTCAAGGCGCACGTCCACGGCATGATGACCGCCACCGCCCCCGAGGGCGCCGCCGCGGCCCTGCGCGCCCGCGCCCGGCGCCCCGACTACGGCCCCCTGCTGTCGCGCGTCCACGTCCCGGCCCTGGTCGTCGTGGGAGCCGACGACACCTTCACGCCCGTCTCCGACGCCCTGGCCCTGCACGCGGCCCTCCCCGACGCGGAACTGCACATCGTCGACGGCGCGGCCCACATGCCCAACCTGGAACGCCCGGACGTGTTCGACCGGGCGCTGGAGGAGTTGCTGGCCCGCGTCGATGCCCGGCAACCTTCCCCCGCCCCACCCCGTCCTTGAGGGAGGATTCGCCCGTGAGGGAGGATTCGGGCATCCCCTGCGAACGGAAGGCCGGGCCTTGGACACCGCCGCTGCCGAGTGGACCGCCAGGGACGACGGGCCGGAGCACCGTCCGCCCGGACGGCGGCTCGGCGCCTGGTGTGCCGCCCTGCTGTTCGCCGGAGTGAGCGTGGTCCTCGCCTTCCGGGCCGCCGACAGCGACGGCATCACCCCCGTCCCGCAGCTCCTCGCCTTCCTGCCCTGGCTGCTCGCGCCCACCGCCGTGGCGCTGCTGCTCACGCTGCTGTCCCGCTGGTGGCCGGGGACGGTCTGGGGCGTCGTCCTGCTCGGCCTGCTGGCCTGGTTCATCGAGCCGTACGGCAAGGTCGGCGATCCCGTGGGCCGTCCGGTCGCCGACCTGCGCGTGCTGACCTCGAACGTCGAGTTCGGCCAGGGCACCGCCTCCCTCGTCACCGCCGTCCGCCGCGAGAAACCCGACGTGGTCTTCGTGGAGGAGTGCGACTACGAGTGCGACGCGCTGCTCAAGCGGGACCTCTCGACGGACTACCCGCACCGCCGGGCCGTGGAGGGCGGCGGCTCCGAGGGCTCCGTCATCCTCAGCCGCTTCCCGCTCCGGCCCACCGGGGGCGTACCCGGCACGATGGGCATGCCCGGGGCGGTCGCCGACGTGGACGGGCACGCCGTCCGGCTCCAGCTCGCCCACCCGATGCCTCCGCTGCCCGGGCAGGTGGACCTCTGGCACCGGGAGCTCTCCGCCCTGCGCGAGGCGGCCACCGCCGACCCCGGCACCCCCCTCGTCCTGGCCGGAGACTTCAACGCGTCCCAGGACCACGCGGCCTTCCGCCGCATCCTCGACACGGGCCTGCGCGACGCCTCCCGGCTGGACGGAGCCGACCGAACGGCCACCTGGCCGGCCCGGACGGCACCCACCCTCGGCGTGCAGATCGACCATGTGCTGGTCTCGGAGGACTTCGGCGCGAGCCGCACCCGCATCCTGGACCTCGCCGACACCGACCACCGGGCGGTCGTCACGGACCTGACGCTCCACGAGGACCGCTGACCGGGCCCGGCCGGCACATGGCGCGGACACGGATACGGCCGCCCCGCACCAGCGGGACGGCCGTATCCGCATGGGGTCTGTCAACGGGCCGACTTCTCCAGGGCCTTGTCCATCGCCGCCGCCAGGCCGCCTGCCCACAGCCGGTCGACCCGGGCCCGCTCCGCCGCGTTCGGGTTGGCGTTCGTGCAGGACGGGCCGGGCCCGCCACCGGACATCAGCTCACTGCACGGCCCCGAGTAGTGGTCGGGCAGGCCGAGGACGTGACCCGTCTCGTGAGCGGTGACCCGCGTCGAGTCGTACTGCTGGTTCTGCCGGTAGTCCAGGAAGATGTAGCCGTTGCCCCGCCCGTCGGTGGAGGCGTACGAGCCGCGGGAGTCGTTGCCCTCCCGGTAGCTGAAGTCGGCCGTCGACGCGGAGCCCGACTGGAGCTTCACGTTCGACACCGAGCTGTTCCATATCTGGGTGCTGCGCGCTATCTGCGTCCTGAACGTGGGCGCGCGGGAGGCGTCGTAGACGACCGTGACGGCCGCGGCGGCGCTCGGGTTCTCGGCGCGCTTCTCGGCGACGGACGCGAGGACGGCCTGGAAGAAGGCTCTGCTCGCGTCGGCGTCGGCGGACCGGGAGGAGGTGGCCGACGGGGCGACGAACCCGGCGTGCGGCTCGGCGACCGGGGCCGCCGCGGCGGGAACCGCCGTGCCGAGACCGGCCGTCACGAGGCCGAGACCGAGAACCGCCAGGGCGGACGTGGACTTTCGCATCGAGAACTCCTCGGGTGGGGGTTGAGTCTCACCGGTGAGTTTCGATGCCTGTGCGGCGCCTGTGATGATGGCAACCAGGGATAGGAAGACGCTATCGGCTGCCCAGTTCACCTGGTTTAGCGATGGATTATGTGGCTGGTTAACACCGCGATTCCGCCTTAGCCTCACAGGGCATGGAGCTCGAGGTGAGGCACCTCCGCGCGCTGTGCGCCATAGCCGACACCGGCAGTCTGCACCGCGCCGCCCGGCAACTGGGCGTCGCCCAGCCGTCGTTGAGCACACAACTGCGCCGTATCGAGCAGGAGCTGGGCGGCGTGCTCTTCCTGCGCTCCCACACCGGCTGCCGCCCCACCCCGCTGGGCCGCCTCGTGCTGAGCCGCGCCCGTCCGCTGATGGCCGAGCTGCACCTGCTGGTCACCGAGGCGAGGGCGGCGGCGTCCGGCGGCACCGAGCTGCGCATCGGCTCGACGGCGAGCAAGGCCCTGGCGGGCTGGCTGCGCCGGCTGCGCGCCCATGGCCGAAACCCCAGCCTGCACATGAACGTCTCTCCCAACGCCCTGCTCCGCATGGTCGCCGACGGCCAGCTCGACGTCGCCTTCGTGCACGAGGTGGAGGGCTGCCCGCTGCGCATCCCGGCCGAACTCCGGCTGCGCGTCCTGGTCGAGCGCGAGCCGCAGTGCGTGTCGCTGCCCGTCGACCACCCGGCGGCCGTGAATCAGGAGGTGGACCTGGCCGACCTGGCCGGCGACCGCTGGATGATCGACCCCACGGTCGACGGCGAATGGGACGCCGTCCAGCGGATGTTCCGCGCCGCCCGCGTCAGCCCGCACGTCCTGCACGGCGACTACCACACGGCCGACGCCCTGGTCGCGACCGGCGAGGTCGTCACCGTCTGCCAGCCGACCCGCGCCCCCCGCCCCGACATGGCGGTACGCCGCCTCAAGGGCGACCCGCTCGGCGTACGGCTGCTCGCCGCGGCCCGGACGGAGACCGACCTGGACGGCGTCTACCCGGCGCTGGAGGAGGCGTACGGGGAGGTGGCGCGGCAGGCACCGGCGTACCGGGAATGGCGGGACCCGGAACGGCCGACGCCCGGAGCCCCTCTCAGGCCCTCGAGCCCCGCCCTCCCCTGAACACTTGCCGCCGGGCGGCTGCCGCCGGGCGGCTTCCGCCGGGCGGCTTCCGCCGGGCCGCTGCTGCCGAGTTGCTGCCGCCGGGTGGCTGCGGCCGGGTTGCTGCCGCCGGGCCGCTGCCGCCGGGTCGCTGCCGTCTGTGGTCGGGTCAGACGCCGATGTCGCACCCGTCGGCACGCCACACGGCCACGACGGCCGGACGGACATACGTCCCGGGCCCGTCGGGCCAAGTGCTGGCGGGCTTCTCCACGGACGCCCCGTCGATCTCGCCCGGGTGCTGCACGGCGACCAGGACACGCCGGTCCTGGATGATCGGGCCGCAGGTCTCGGCGCCCTTCGGCACGGTCAGGAACTGCTTGAGCTCACCGCGCCGCTCACCCCGGGTCGCCACACCGAACAGGCCGTCGTGCGAGCCGAGCTGGGCGCCGTCGGTGGAGATCCACAGGTTGCCGTAGGGGTCGAAGGCGACGTTGTCCGGGCAGGAGATCTGGCTGACGGCGTCCTTCGGGAACCCGGCGAAGTAGGTCGCCGGGTCGTCCGGGTCACCGGCGACCAGGAACAACGACCAGGCGAAGCGGGTGCTCTCGGGCCGGTTCCAGCGCTCGGTGAGCTCCAGCACGTGCCCGTGCTTGTTGGCGTTGCGCGGGTTGGCCTCGTCCGCCTTGGCGTTGGAGCCGACGCCCCGGTTGCTGTTGTTGGTGAGGGCGACGTACACCTTGCCGGTCACCGGGTTGGGCTCGATGTCCTCGGGCCGGTCCATCTTGGTGGCGCCCACCTTGTCACCGGCGAGCCGCGTGAAGACGAACACTTCCTCGGCGCTCATCCCGTCCACGTGCGAGACGGCGCCCTGCGCGGTGGCGGTGGCCAGCGGGATCCACTCGCCGCTCCCGTCGAACTCGCCGTCCTTCGGCAGCTTGCCCGTGCCGTCGATCTCGACGGCGGGGGAGTCGCCGGTGAGCTTGGCGACGTACAGCGTGCCCTCGTCGAGGAGGGAGAGGTTGTGCTCGCGCACGGACCTGCTGCTGCCGTGCCTCATCCGCTTGCTGCCGACGAACTTGTAGAAGTAATCGAAGCGCTCGTCGTCACCGGAGTACACGACCGGACGGCCGTCGTGGGTGAGCCGCACGGTCGCGGCCTCGTGCTTGAACCGGCCGAGAGCGGTGTGCTTGCGGGGCGTGGAGGTGGGGTCGTACGGATCGAACTCCACGACGTACCCGAACCGGTGCACCTCGTTCGGCTCCCGGGCGACGTCGAACCGCTTGTCGAACCGCTCCCACTTCCGCTCGCTCGCCCCGGTCCCGATCCCGTACCGCTTGTCGGTCGTCCGGCTGCTGTTGGCGAAGTACTGGTTGAAGTTCTCCTCGCCGTGCAGGGTCGTGCCCCACGGGGTGACACCGCCGGAGCAGTTGTTGAGGGTGCCGAGCACCTTGGTGCCGGTCGGGTCGGCAGAGGTCTTGACGAGCTCGGACCCGGCGACGGGCCCGGTGAGGCGGAACTCGGTGGTGGCGGTGACGCGCCGGTTCAGCTCATGCCGGGAGACTGCGGTGAGCCTGCCGCTCTTGCGGTCGCCCTCCACCACCACGGCGGACAGCCCGTGCGCCGCCCAGGCGATCTCGGCCTGCTCGCGGGTCGGGTTCGCGGCGTCGTAGCCGCGGAACATCAGGATCTCGTCGGTGTACTCGTGGTTGGCGACGAGCAGCTGCCGGTTGCGCTCCCCGGGCAGCGGGAGCAGGGCGAGGAAGTCGCAGTTGTACCCGAACTGCCCGGCCTGCGCCTTCGCGGTCTGCTTCTCCGGGTCGAAGGCGGGCGCACCGCGCAGGATGGGCTCGCCCCAGCGGATCACGACGTTCTGCCGGTAGCCGTCCGGCACGGTCACCGCGTCGGCGGTGTTGGGCGCGACGGGCGCGAAGCGCAGCCCGCGCGCGCCCTTGTGTTTGCGCCGGGCTGCCTCGGAGGCGGCAGCGGCGGACGGGGCGCCCCCGGCCGGGGCGGCGGCGGCCCGCGGAGCCTGCGCGACACCGGCGGCACCCGCTCCCGCGGCGGCCACGGTCACCACGGCCGCGGCCCGCATCATCGACCTGCGGCCGATCGCACCGGCGATCACGTCACCGACGTACTCGTTGGAGCTGGTGTTGGGCACCTCGTGGAAGCAGGCGTCACCACACCGGAAACGACAGGTCATGGCGGACCGGCCGCCGGGGTGCGAACCGGACGGCGTTCCGATCAACGGCAGCAGCTTGCGCACTTTGCTCTCTCCTTGGATGCCCTTGGTGTCAGCGTGACCGTAGGGGCACATATGCGCGAGAGCCGGGCGCCCTGGTGAACAACGGATGAACCCCCGGCCGCCGTACGGGGGTTGCGACGATGCAGACCGGCGGCACCCGCACCGACCGGATGTCCCCCTTGACAAGGTGGAACTGGCACAACAGACCCTGCCCAAGATCACACAGGAGGGCCGCTAACCTTACGTGTCCGTCCTGGCCAGGGATTGACGGCTTCAACTCACGCGAAGGGTTGCGCGCACATGGGCATTCTCACTCGGTTGCGGAACGCGTTCGGTCGGTCCCGCAAGTCACGGACCGCCGAGGCGGAGGGTGCGGCGCCGACGACGACCGCCGGTGAGACGAGCGGGGCCGATGGCCTGACCAGCGAGGACACCGTGGCACCGGCGTCGTCCCCCGCCACGGACCCGAAGGTCCCGTCCCCCTCCCCGGAACCGAACCCCACGCCTTCGGCCAGCGTTCCCGAGCCCCGCACGCCGGACTCGGACTCCGGGGAACACGACCTCGTCTCGGCGGCCTTCGACCATGTGACGGTCCCGAGGCCGACCCGATCGGCGGAGAGCGAGCGGGGCGCTGCGGAGGAGCCGACCCCTGCCGAGGAACCTGCCGGTTCCGAAAAGGCGGTCGCGCAGGACGCGGCACGCGCCGAGGACCCGGCCGGCGCCGAGAAGCCGGCCGCTGCCGAGGAGCCGGCCCGTACCGAAAAGGCGGTCGCGCAGGACCCGGCACGCGCCGAGGACCCGGCCGGCGCCGAGAAGCCGACTGCTGCCGAAGAGCCGACTGCGGTCGAGGAGCCGACTGTGGTGGAGGAGCCGGAGGCGGCGGAGTCTGCCGTGGCGGAGCAGGCCGCGGATGCGGAAGCTGCTCCGGCGCAGACGCCGGTCGCCGAGGAGCCGGAGTCGGCGACGCCGGAGAAGCCCGAGGCCGGCCCGGCCGACGAGAAGCAGGCCGAGCCCGCGGCGAAGACGGACGCGAAGGCGGAAGCCGGGTCCGAAGCACCGGCGAAGACGGACGCGAAGGCGGAAGCCGGGTCCGAAGCACCGGCGAAGACGGACGCGAAGGCGGAAGCCGGGTCCGAAGCACCGGCGAAGACG
>NZ_JBEZWN010000012.1:0-35274 GCF_040637495.1 Streptomyces sp. NPDC029044 | reverse complement strand
CGGACGCGAAGGCGGAAGCCGCACCCGAGCCGCAGGCCGAGACGCCCGCAGAGCCCGAGCCGACGGCCGAGGCGGAGCCTGAACCGACGGCCGAGGTCGAGTCGAAGCCGAAGGCCGAGCCCACAGCCGACACGAAGCCGAAGGCCGAGCCCAAGCCCGAGGCCGAGCCCGCAGCCGACACGAAGACCAAGCCCGAGCCCAAGCCCGAGGCCGAGCCCGAGGCCGAGGCCGAGCCCGAGGCCGAGGCCGAGGCCAAGGCCGCACCCAAGGCCGCACCCAAGGCCACGCGCAAGGCCGCGCCGAAGGCCGAGGCCGGCGAGACGACCACGGCGACGAAGGCCACCAGGGCCGCGAAGGCCACCAAGGGCGCGACGGGCTCGACAGGGACGAAGTCCGCAAAGGCATCCGAGCCCGCGGCCGCCGACGGCGACACCGCCCCGCAGGGGCCACCCGCACCCGGCGACGAGAGCCGCACGGGTGGTGCGGGTGGGAAGAAGAACACGGCCGAAGCCGCAGGCGAGGCCGGACCCGCCCTCACCCCGACCGCCCTCAAGAAGCACGCCCCCGGCCTCACCACCGCCTACAAGGCGGCCGCCACCACCCTGGACAAGCACAACCTGACCGGCACCCGCGCCAAGGTCTACCTCGTCCTCGACCGCTCCGCCTCCATGCGCCCGTACTACAAGGACGGCTCCGCCCAGGCCCTCGCCGAGCAGACCCTCGCCCTCGCGGCCCACCTCGACCCCGAGGCCACCGTCCCGGTCGTCTTCTTCTCCACCGAGCTCGACGGCACCGGCGAGATCACCCTCACCGAGCACGAGAACAAGATCGACGACCTGCACGCGAGCCTCGGCCGCATGGGCCGCACCAGCTACCACGCGGCAGTGGAAGCGGTCCTCGCCCACCACGACAAGACGGCGGCAGCCCCCGGCGCCCCCGCCCTGGTGGTCTTCCAGACCGACGGCGCCCCCGACGCGAAGACCCCCGCGACCCAGGCCCTGACCGACGCCGCCAAGACCCACCCCGCCGTCTTCTTCTCCTTCGTCGCCTTCGGGGACCCGGAGAACAAGGCCTTCGACTACCTCCGCAAGCTCAAGACCCCCAACACGTCCCACTTCCTCGCCGGCGAAACCCCCCGTGAGCTCACCGACACGGAGCTCTACGAGGGCGTACTGGCGAACTGGCGCCCGTAGCCACCCACCCTCCACGACGCCGTCCGCTTCCCACCCGGTAAAACGGGAGGCGGGCGGCGTACCCGTGTCAGCTACGATTTCAAGGTTCGTAGACGACCGAGACCACGAGATCGTCACCCCACGTAGCGACTTGGGAGCAGCCCGCGATGGCTCGACACCTCATCACCAGCGCCCTTCCGTACATCAACGGGATCAAGCACCTGGGCAACATGGTGGGGTCCATGCTCCCGGCCGACGTCTACTCCCGGTACCTCCGCCAGCGCGGCCACGAGGTCCTGTACATCTGCGCGACGGACGAGCACGGCACCCCCGCGGAGCTCGCCGCCAAGGAGCAGGGCATCCCCGTGGACGAGTTCTGCACGGACGCGCACCACCAGCAGAAGGCGATCTACGACGGCTTCAGCCTGGCCTTCGACTACTTCGGCCGCAGCTCGTCCCCGCAGAACCACGAGATCACGCAGGAGATCGCCCGCGAGCTGAAGGCGAACGGCTTCATCGAGGAGCGCGCGATCCGCCAGGTGTACTCGAACGCCGACGGCCGCTTCCTGCCCGACCGCTACATCATCGGCACCTGCCCGCACTGCGGCTACGACAAGGCCCGCGGCGACCAGTGCGAGAACTGCACCCGCGTCCTGGACCCGACGGACCTGATCGACGCCCGCTCCGCGATCAGCGGCAGCAGCGACCTGGAGATCCGCGAGACCAAGCACCTGTTCCTCCTCCAGTCGGCGCTGGCCGGCGAGGTGGAGGCGTGGGTCGACGAGCGCGCCGACAACTGGCCCGTCCTCGCCTCCTCCATCGCCCGCAAGTGGCTCACCGAAGGCCTGCACGACCGGGCGATCACCCGCGACCTGGACTGGGGTGTCCCGGTCCCGGCCGACACCTGGCCGGACCTCGCCGCCGAGGGCAAGGTCTTCTACGTCTGGTTCGACGCCCCGATCGAGTACATCGGCGCGACGAAGGAGTGGGCGGACCAGGACCCGGAGAACCGCGACTGGCGCTCCTGGTGGTGGGAGTCGGACGCGAACGTCCACTACACGCAGTTCATGGGCAAGGACAACGTCCCCTTCCACAGCGTGATGTTCCCGGCGACCCTGCTGGGCACCCGCGCCCCGTGGAAGAAGGTCGACGTCATCAAGGCCTTCAACTGGCTGAACTACTACGGCGGCAAGTTCTCCACGTCCCAGCGCCGAGGCGTCTTCACGCACGACGCGCTCGACATCCTGCCGGCCGACTACTGGCGCTACTTCATGATGGCGAACGCCCCGGAGTCGGACGACTCGTCCTTCACCTGGGAGCACTTCACCGCCACGGTGAACAAGGACCTGGCCGACACCCTCGGCAACTTCGTCAACCGCGTCCTGTCGTTCTCCAGGAAGCGCTTCGGCGAAGAGGTCCCGGCCGGCGCCGAGCCCGGCGAGGCGGAGGCGAAGCTGGGCGAGGAGATCGCCCGTCTGCTCGCGGAGTACGAGTCCCAGATGGAGGCCATCCAGTTCCGCAAGGCGGCGGCCGCGCTGCGCGCCCTGTGGTCGGCGGGCAACTCCTACCTGGAGGAGAAGGCCCCCTGGCTGGAGATCAAGACCAACCCGGAGGGCGCGGCCCTCACCCTCCGTACGGCGATGAACCTGATCCACCTCTACGCCGTGGTCTCCGAGCCGTTCATCCCGACGTCGGCGAAGAAGATGCGCGAGGCGTTCTCGCTGGAGGGCGACACCGCGCTCTGGGTCACCGCGGACGAGGCCCGCTCCCTCACCGCCGTCCCGGCCGGTACTCCCTTCACCATCCCGCCGGTCCTGTTCGCCAAGCTCACGGACGAGGACCTGGAGTCGTACAAGGAGCGCTTCGGCGGCGAACCGGCCGCGTAACGGGCGTAACGCGCTCGCTACAGCACGGGGCCCGGGAGAACGAGAACCTTCTCCCGGGCCCCGCGCTTTGCGAAGATCCCCCGAGGGACGGTCACGAAGGCCGCCCCGACTCGACCAGGGGGAACACATGGCACTCTTCGGCAACGCACACACGGTGAACCCGCAGTCGGCCCAGCAGGACTACGCCCGCCTCCTCGGCCACGGCGAGCAGGTCCACGCCGCGTTCCTGCTGATCCGCGACACGATCCTCTTCACCGACCGCCGCCTGATCTTGATCGACAAGCAGGGCATCACCGGCAAGAAGGTCGAGTACCACTCGGTTCCTTACCGCAGCATCACCCACTTCGCGGTGGAGACGGCCGGCACCTTCGACCTCGACGCCGAGCTGAAGATCTGGATCTCCGGCACCCCGGCCCCCATCGAGAAGACCTTCACCAAGGGCGTCGACATCTACGAGGTCCAGGCGATCCTGACCCAGTTCGTGGCGAGGTAGAGGAAAGTTCGTGGCGAGATAGAGGAAAACGGGGCCAATCGGTTCTCGTTGCACGCTGCTCCGGTCAGCGGGGCATGCGACGACTCAGCTCCCGTGCCTTCTCACGCAGTCCCGCCCCCCAGGCCCCACCTTCCGCCGGGGTGGACATCCCTGTGGGGGCCGAGACCTGCACGTCTTCGAGCGGGCCGTCCGGGGCGGCGCCGAGGTGCGCCCAGTCGATCGTGATCCCGGCGCGTTCTGCGAGGACCAGCACCGTGGCCGTGAAGCCGTCGGAGAGGGCCAGCACTATGGCGTGGCTCGTCCTTCGGTGCTGCGCCAGGAGAGCGTTGACGAAGGTTCCGAAGGCGACCGGGTCGATCTGGCACTCGTCGTTCACCATCGGCCCGATGCCTGATCGAAGCCCCAACTCCGCCTCGAAGACCGCGACCTGACGCTGAAACAACCGGGAAGCTCCGTTGGACGGGTTCCACAACGTCTCCTCGCCCACCTCGAAGTACTGACTCATGGCGACACCCTCCAGTTGATCACGACAGGCCGTGGGTCTACGTGTCCAGCAACGCCGCAAGGCGGGCAGCGGTCAGCTCGCCCGCCCGCTGCCGGATCAAGCCCTCTTTGGCAGCAGCACGGAGCCTGACCTGCGAGTCCGACGCCCCTCCCGTCGTCACCAGTGCGGTGACCACGACAGGGTTCATACCGCCGACACCACCACCGGTTACGACACGGATTATCCGTTGCCCGGCACGGGGTTCAGACCCGAGGCGGACCCTTCGCCCTGCTCGTCCGAGCACACGGGTAACGCGCTCCACGGTGTCCTCGAACGGCAAGGCGACAACCAACTCGATCTCGTGCACGTTCTTCCTCATGAGCTTGGCCACGAAGCGCGTCAAGCCACCCCACCCCCCGGCGATGGCAGCCAGAGCAGCAAGCTCACCGGCCAGAAGCTCATCCTCACCCTCGTCCACACGCCCCCCGTTCTCGGTCAGCCCCCGCGAGGGGACACTTTTTGCTACTCCCGAAAGAGTGAACGCACCCCGTTCCCCGCGTGCGCCCGTCTCCGCTGGACCTAGCTTGCGCACATGGTCACATCAACCCATGAGACCTCACACCGGATCTTCCAGGACCATCCGGAGGTTCTCACTCCCGTCTTCGAGGCGTTGGGTCTGCCGCCGCCCGCAAAGGCGACCATTGAGGTCCTGTCGCCCGACGCCACAGAGCTCAAGCCACTGGAGCGCCGGGTGGATACTGTGCTCAAGGTCGAGCCGTCCGAGGGAGGCGGCTTTCTCATCGCCGTCGAGGCCCAGACCGCTCCAACCCCTGACAAGGGGTTCAGCCCGCGGGATGCGGTCGTTCGACAAGCCAACAGCGAAGTACTGGTGCGAATGGCTGGAAGTCGGTCTGGAGAATACTCCAGTCCGGGAGACATGGAGAGAGCTGGAGAAGATGGTCGCCACATACTTCCCGGGCAGGGGAACCCTCTTCGAGGAGACGTACCTGGAGGGCAAAGCCGAGGGCAAAGCCGAGTCCATCCTGAGCGTGCTGGACAAGCGCGGCATCCCCGTCCCCGAGGCCACCCGCGATCGCATCACCTCCTGCACCGACCTCGACACCCTCACCCTCTGGTTCGACCGCTCCCTGACGGCCACCACGGCGGAGGACCTGTTCACCGACGCGTGATTGACCGGCAAAGGCACGGGCCCGCCCCTTCACAAGGAGCGGGCCTCATGCCTGAGTCGGCCCGGGTCAGCGTGCCTCCCCCGCGACCGGCTCCCCCGTCACCGGCACCGCCCCTCCGGACCCGGCCCGCTCACCCCGGTTGGTGTGCCGCACGAACGCCACGCCCAGCACGGCCAGGACCGACGCCGCCGACAGCGTGTACAGGCCCCCGTTCGTGCTGCCCGTCGTGTCCTTCAGGTAGCCGAAGAGCGTGGGGGAGACGAACCCACCCAGGTTTCCCAGGGAGTTGACCAGGGCCAGGCCGGGGGCCGCGATCTTCAGGTCGAGGCCCGACTGGGCCATCGGCCAGAACAGGGTGGCCGCGCACTTGCCGCCGACCGCGGCCAGGGTCAGGGCGGCCAGGCCGAACCAGGGGGAGCCGAGCGTGGCCAGGAACGTGCCGGTGGCGGACAGGACCAGGGCGATCGCCAGGTAGGGGCGGCGGTCCGGGGCCCGGTCCGTGAAGTGGCTCATCGTGTACATCGCGATCACCGCACAGATCCAGGGGATCGCCGACAGCAGACCGATCTGGAACGGCGACAGCCCGCCGATCTCCTCCACCAGACTCGGGAGCCAGAACGTGATCGCGTAGCCGGTCAGCGCCATCGCGAAGAAGACCGCCGTCAGGACCGCCACCTGGGGGTGGAAGATCAGCTTCATGCGGGACACCGACGGTGCCCGGTCCCGCGCCCGCTTGTCCCGCGCCACCGCCTCGCTCAGCGCGTCCTTCTCCTCCGGCGTGAGCCACTTCGCGTCCTGGATGCGGGAGACCAGGAAGAACCCGGCGATGAAACCGACCAGGATCGAGAAGGCGCCCTCCAGGGCGAACATCCACCGCCAGCCGGCGATGCCGCCCGCACCGTGCAGCTCCAGCAGCGCGCCCGTGATCGGGCCCGTCACGATGTACGCCGTCGCCGAGCCGCCCAGGAAGATCGCGCTCGCCCGGCCCCGGCTGGAGTCCGGCAGCCACTGCGTGAAGTACAGCAGCACACCGGGGAAGAACCCGGCCTCGGCGACACCGAGCAGGAACCGCAGCCCGTAGAACATCCACACGTTGTGGATGAAGCACATCGCCACGATCACCGCACCCCAGGTGATCATGATGCGGGTCAGCCAGACCCGGGCACCGAACCGCTCCAGCCACATGTTGCTCGGGACCTCGAACAGCGCGTAGCCGATGAAGAACAGGCCGGCGCCGAGCCCGTAGGCCGTGGCACTCACTCCGACGTCGGCGCGCAGTTCGTCCTGGACGAAGCCCACGTTCGTCCGGTCCATCTGGTTGACCAGCAGCATCAGGACCAGGATCGGCAGCATGCGGCGCAGGAACTTGCCCACCGCACGCTGCTCGGCCTCCGGTATCACGGCGTCTGACATCGTTGTCTCCCTTGATGTGCACATACGTGAACAGCAATCACGTACGCGTTCTCGAAGGGACCTTATGGAGGCTCAAGTTCCGGGTCAACGGGTTGAGCAGAAGTCCATGGATGTGAACATGAGGCGGACGGTCAGCGCCGTCCCGGACACGTCCGCCTCACATGCCCGTGTCAGCCCGCGCCCGTGCCGTCCTGCGTCGCCTCGGGATCGACGCCCATGGTGAGCGTCGCGACGACGCCCTTGGAGATGGCGCCCTTCTTGTACTTCAGCTTCAGCAGGCCGCCCTCGGTGCCGTTGCCCGGGTAGATGGTGTCCTCGTCGAGGGTGGTGCGGGTCGTGGTGTTGGTGGAGTACGGCTCGACCTCGGCCGTGGCCAGCACCGACGCCTCGTCGAAGAAGAGCTGCCCGGTGTGGCAGGTCGTACCGCCCTCGTAGCCCGCGTCGGTCCAGGTGCCGTTCACATGCACCTTGGTGTGAATGTGCACGCAGCGCCCCTGGTACCAGCCGGGGAAGACCGTACGGAAGGCGACCTCTCCCTTCCTGTCCGTATGCCACGTGCCGCGCAGGTACCGCTCGTCGTCGGTGGGCTCCTCGTGCGCCCCGCCACCACCGCCGCCTCCGGGAGGCGCCCCCGTGGGGGAACCGGTCGGCGAGCCGGAGGGCGGCGTACCGCCCCCTCCCCCTCCCCCTCCGCCGCCGCCACTGCCCATCGCCTCGTAACCCGAGTAGACGCCCAGCGCGTTGCAGTGCCAGATGTCGACGGCGGCGTCGGCGAGAGGCTTGCAGGTGTCGGCGTCGATCACCTTCAGGCGCAGGCTGAGCGGGATGCCCTCCTGGTCCTCGGTGACGTCCCGGCGGAGCTTGTCCGCGTCGATGTAGTAGGGACCTTCGGTCGTCTCGGAGGTCAGCTTGTAGCAGGTCTCGCCGGAGGTCCCGGCCGTCTTCGCTCCGGCGGCCGTGGTCCCCTCGCCGGCGAACGCGCCCGCCGCGAACGTGCCGCCGACACCCGCCGCCACGACCACACCGGTGCCCGCGGCGATGACCTTACGGCGTGTGAGTTCCCGTTTGTGCTGCGGCCCTTGGGCCTTCTCGTGTCCCGTCATGGGAAGGGAAGCTAGGGAGCGCGACTGTCAGGAGCCTGGGTGCGAGCTGGGTGAGAGCCCTGGACACGAAAGTGGCTCGGAACCGGCGCCGGTTCCGAGCCACTCACGGGAGATCGCCTACTTCGGCTGCGGCTTGCGCACCGACAGGTGCAGCTCCTTCAGCCGCGCTTCCTCCAGCTCCGTCGGCGCGCCCATCATCAGGTCCTGGGCGTTGCCGTTGAGCGGGAAGGCGATGGTCTCGCGGATGTTGGGCTCGTCGGCGAGCAGCATGACGATGCGGTCGACGCCCGGGGCGATGCCGCCGTGCGGCGGGGCGCCGAAGCGGAAGGCGCGCAGCATGCCGGCGAACTTCTCCTCGACGGTCTCGCGGTCGTACCCGGCGATCTCGAAGGCCTTGAGCATGATCTCCGGCTCGTGGTTCCGGATCGCGCCGGAGGACAGCTCGACGCCGTTGCAGACGATGTCGTACTGCCAGCCGAGGATGTCCAGCGGGTCCTGGGTCTCCAGGGCCTCCAGGCCGCCCTGCGGCATGGAGAACGGGTTGTGCGAGAAGTCGATCGCGCCGGTCTCCTCGTCCTTCTCGTACATCGGGAAGTCGACGATCCAGCAGAACCGGAAGACGCCCTCCTCGAAGTGCCCGGCGCGCTTGGCGGCCTCGACCCGCACCGCGCCCATGATCTTGGAGACCTCGTCGAACTCGCCCGCACCGAAGAACACGGCGTGACCGGCCGCCAGGGACAGGCGCTTGGTCAGCTCGGCGACGTTCTCCTCGGTGAGGAACTTCGCGATCGGGCCGGACAGCGAGCCGTCCTCGGCGACGCGGACCCAGGCCAGGCCCTTGGCGCCCTGCGAAACGGCGTAGTCACCGAGCTGGTCGAAGAACTTGCGGGGCTGGCCCGAGACGTCCGGCACCGGCAGGGCGCGGACGTGCTTGCCGGCGAAGGCCTTGAACTCCGAGCCCTCGAAGATGTCGGTGATGTCGACGAGTTCGAGCTGGGCGCGCAGGTCGGGCTTGTCGGAGCCGTACTTCAGCATCGCCTCGCGGAACGGGATCCGCGGGAACGGCGAGGTGACGTGGCGGCCGCCGCCGAACTCCTCGAACAGCTCCGTCATGAGCTTCTCGACGGGCTGAAAGACATCCTCCTGCTCGACGAAGCTCATCTCGATGTCGAGCTGGTAGAACTCGCCCGGCGAGCGGTCGGCGCGGGCGTCCTCGTCGCGGAAGCAGGGCGCGATCTGGAAGTAGCGGTCGAAGCCGGAGATCATCAGCAGCTGCTTGAACTGCTGGGGCGCCTGGGGCAGGGCGTAGAACTTGCCCGGGTTCAGACGGGAGGGGACGACGAAGTCGCGGGCGCCCTCGGGGGAGGTCGCGGACAGGATCGGCGTCGCCATCTCGTTGAAGCCGAGAGCGACCATCTTCGAGCGGATCGAGGCGATCACCGACGACCGCAGCATGATGTTCTTGTGCATGCGCTCGCGGCGCAGGTCGAGGAAGCGGTACTCCAGGCGCCGCTCCTCGTTGACCCCGTCCTCGGTGTTGATCGTGAACGGCAGCGGGGCGGCCGCGCCGAGCAGCTCGACCTCGCCCACCTCGACCTCGATCTCACCGGTCGGCAGCTCGGGGTTGATGTTCTCGGCGCCGCGGGAGACGACCTTGCCGTCGACGCGGACGGTCGATTCCTTGGACAGCTTGTCGAGGGCCTCGTAGGCGGGGGTGCCGGGACGGGCCACGAGCTGCGTGATGCCGTAGTGATCGCGCAGATCGATGAAGAGGATGCCGCCCAGGTCGCGCCGATTGTGCAGCCAGCCACTCAGCCGGACGTCGCTGCCGACGTCAGAGGAGCGGAGCTCGCCGCAGGTGTGGGACCTGTACCGATGCATCGTCGTTCATCCAGTCTTCGCTGATCGGGGTCTGTGTTTCACGTGAAACGCCTCCCCAGCGTACCGGGCACGCGAAGATCGACTCTCCTCAGTTATCGATCGAGCACGCGGACGTCGGTGACCGAGCACGCTCGCCCCATCGTTCGGGCACGTGTCCGCTATCGGTGGCAGCGTTCGAGCGCGTCTTCTTAAAGTAGGGCAATGCGCACTGGCGAGCCTCTGCCCGCCGTGGGGGAGGCTCTCGCCGCCCTCGCGACCGGCCTGTGGCACTGGGACACCGCCACCGGACTGGTCACGGTCGATGCCGAGGCAGCCCGGCTGCTCGGGCTGCCCGCCGAACAGGTCAGCCTCACGGAGGCCCAGGCCCGCGCCCGGCTGCACCCGGTCGACTGGAACGAGATCACCGGTGTGATCCAGCTGGCCGTGGCCGAGGGCACCCTCGCCGAGGTCCGGATCCGGATCATGGACGAGCAGGGCCGGGTCGTCCGGGTCGTCCGCAGCCGCTCCAAGCCGTCCTTCGACCGGGCCCGCAAGGCGTACCGGCTGATCGGCACCCTCCAGGAGGTCACCGAGCCGACGCCGGGCACTCCGGCCGGGCGCAGCGCGGTCACCGGCGACTGGCGGCGTTCGCGGGAGGCGTTCCTCCTGGACGCGGGCCGGGCGCTGGCCGAGGCGCGCTCCACCCAGGAGGTCCTGCGGGTCACCGCGAACCTGTCGATGCCCGGGTTCTCGCCGGACGGTCTCGCGGTGTTCGGCGTCTCGGGCGACCGCCTGACGATCATCGGCCACCACGGGCAGCAGCGGGGCACCGAGAGCCCCTTCTCGGACATGCCGCTGGACACGGACTACCCGGCCGCCGAGGTGGTGCGGACGGGCCGGGCCGTGTACCTGTCCTCCGCCGAGCACTACAAGGCCCGCTACCCGCTGACGTGGCCGCTCGCCGAGCGCTTCGGCCGCCGCTCCTGGGCGTTCCTGCCGCTGACCGTGGCCGGGCGGACGATGGGCGCGTGGATGGCGGCGTTCACGTACCCGGTCGCGTTCACCCCGGACGAGCGGTCCGTGCTGGCGACGGTGGCACGGATGCTGGCGCAGGCCCTGACCCGGGCGGGTGTGGCCGAGAGCGAGCGTGCCCTGACCGACGGGCTCCAGCGCACGATGCTGCCGAGGCTCGGGCCGCAGCGCATCCCGGGCATGAGCGTCGCCGCCCGCTACGTCCCCACCGGCGGCGGGCTCCAGGTCGGTGGCGACTGGTACGACGTGATCCCGCTGCCCAGCGGACGGTTCGCGCTGGTCATCGGTGACGTCCAGGGCCACGACGTACGGGCGGCGGGTCTGATGGGCCAGCTCCGCATCGCCCTGCGGGCCTACGCCTCCGAGGGCCACCGCCCCGACGCCGTTCTCTCCCGCGCCTCCCGGTTCCTGCACGGGATCAGCGACGAGGACCCGGCCGACCCGCGCTTCGCGACCTGCGTCTACGTGGAGGTCGACCCGGCGACGGGGGTGCTGGACATCGCCCGCGCCGGGCACCCGGACCCGGCGATCCGGATGGCCGACGGCACGGTGCTGACGCGGCCGACGTCGGGCGGCCTGCCCCTGGGCATCGACCCGGACGCCGACTACCCCACGACCCGGCTCACGTTGGAACCCGGCGAGACCATGCTGATCTGCACGGACGGCCTGCTGGAGACCGGCGGTCACGACCTGGACAGCGGCTGGCGGCGGCTGCGCGTTCTCCTGGAGGACCACAAGGGGGATCTGGAGGAACTCGCCGACACTCTGGTGCAGGCCGTGCACGGACCGTCCTCGCACCACACCACCGGCCCCCTGGCGGACCGCCGGGAGGACGACATCGCGATGCTGCTGCTGAGCCGGGAGGGCGGCGGCTGCGGCTGCGGCGACGCGATGACCGTACGGCCGCCGGCGCGGCGCTCGGTGCTGACCGTCGCGCAGGCCGAGCCCGAGCGGGTCGCGGTCGCCCGGCAGCAGCTGCGCGAGCTGCTGCACGACTGGGCCTCGCCCGACCAGGTCGACTCGGCGGTGCTGCTGCTGTCCGAGATGCTGACGAACGTCCTCGTGCACACCGACTCCGACGCGCTGCTGGTCGCCGAGATGACGGGTGAGGTGGGCGGGCGGCGGCTGCGGATCGAGGTCACGGACGGCGGCGACGACCTGCCGCACAAGCGCCGGCCCGGGGAGCTGGCGTCCTCCGGCCGGGGCCTGGTGCTGATCGAACTGCTCGCGCACGCCTGGGGGGTGGAGCCGCGCGGCGAGGGCAAGAGCATCTGGTTCGAGCTCTACGAGTCCGTGAACGGCTCGGGCGACGGCACCTGGTCGCCGTAACGGTCACGGCCGGGGCGCCAACGGCCCCCGGTCACCGTAACGGGCACGGCCAGGGCGCCAACGACCCCTGGTCACCGTAACGGGCACGGCCAGGGCGCCAACGACCCCTGGTCACCGTAACGGGCACAGCCGGGGCGCCAACGACCCCTGGTCACCGTAACGGGCACAGCCGGGGCGCCAACGACCCCTGGTCACCGTAACGGGCACAGCCGAGGCGCCGACGGCCCCTGGTCACCGTAACGGGCACAGCCGGGGCGCCGACGGCCCCTGGTCACCGTAACGGGCACAGCCGAGGCGCCGACGGCCCCTGGTCACCGTAACGGGCACAGCCGAGGCGCCGACGGCCCCTGGTCACCGTAACGGGCACAGCCGAGGCGCCAACGGCTCCCGGTCACCGTAACGGGCACAGCCGAGGCGCCAACGGCCCCCGGTCGCCGTACCGGTCACGGCCGGGGCGCCGACGGCTCCTGGTCGCCGTAACGGGTGCGCAGCTCCTGCATCACGCCGAAGGCCGCCGCCGTGAGCGGCACGGCGAGCAGCATGCCGAGCACCCCGGCGACGGACGCCCCGGCCGTGATCGTCACCATCACCAGCGCCGGATGCATCTGCACGGTCCGGCTCTGGATCATCGGCTGGAGCACATGCCCTTCCAGCACCTGCACGGCGAGGACCACGCCGAGCGCCCACAGGGCGATGACGAACCCCCGGTCGGCCAGCGCGACCAGCACGGCCAGGGCCCCCGAGATGACGGCGCCGAGGTAGGGGATGTACGCGCCGACGAAGACCAGCGCACCCAGCCCGGGCGCGCCGGGCACGTCGAGGACGAGCAGCCCGACGGTGATGAGCACCGCGTCGATGAGGGCGATGAGGGTCGTGCCGCGCATGAAGCCTTCGACCGCGCTCAGGGCCCGGCGCGCCATGGCCTCCAGGGTGTCGGCCGAGCCGCGGGGCGCCAGGGACCGCAGGGTCCCGGCGGCCTTGTCGGAGTCGCGCAGGAAGAAGAAGACGAGCAGCAGCGCGAGGACGGCCATGGCGATGGACTCGCCGACCACGCTGACGCCGCTGATCACGCCGGAGGCGGCCGTGCCGCCGAACTTGCCGAGCAGTTCCCGGGCGTTGGAGGCGAGGTCGTCCAGCGAGGTGCCGGCCGCTCCGAAGTGCTCGGAGACGCCCCGGGCGGCCTCCTTCAGCGAGGCGACGATCTCGTCGCCGGTGTCGATGAGCGCGGCGACCACGATGTACACGGCCCCGCCGACCACGGCGACCACCGCGACACAGGTCAGTCCGGCCGCGACCGACCGGTGCACCCCGGCCTTCACGAGCCGTCGGTGCAGCGGCCCGAGCAACGCCGTGCCCAGCAGCGCCAGCAGGACGGGCACCACTGCCGTCCGGAACTCCGCGACCAGCCGGATGCCGACGTAGACGACCCCGGCGGCGAGCAGGAGCAGCGCGCACCAGGCGGCGAGGCGCCGGGCGGGGCCGGGGAGGAGCGGGGCCTGCTGGGAGTCCTGCACCCCTCCACCCGATCACGCGCCCGGCGGGCCGTCCCGTCAGGGAGGCCCGCCAGGGTGACGGAGCGTCAGCCGCCCCTGGTCCGCGTCAGCCCTGCGGGCCGCCCGCGGTCATGCCGTGCACCGCCGGCACCGTGCCCAGGCGGCCCTTCTGGAAGTCCTCGAAGGCCTGCATGAGCTCGTCCTTGGTGTTCATGACGAACGGGCCGTAGTGGGCCATGGGCTCGCGGATCGGCTGTCCGCCGAGCAGGACGACTTCCAGGTCGGGGGTGTTGGAGTCCTGCTTCTCGTCCGCGCGGACGGTCAGCGAGGAGCCCGCTCCGAAGACGGCCGTCTGGCCCATGTGGACCGGGCGGCGGTCGGGGCCGACGCTGCCGCGGCCGGCCAGGACGTACGCCAGTCCGTTGAAGTCCTCGCGCCACGGCAGCGTGAGTTCCGCACCCGGCGCGACGGTCGCGTGGACCATCGTGATCGGCGTGTGCGTGATGCCGGGGCCCGCGTGCCCGTCCAGCTCACCGGCGATGACCCGCAGCAGCGCGCCGCCGTCGGGGGTGGTGAGCAGCTGGACGGAGCCGCCGCGGATGTCCTGGTAGCGCGGGGCCATCATCTTGTCCTTGGCCGGGAGGTTCACCCACAGCTGGAGACCGTGGAAGAGCCCGCCGGAGACGACGAGGTGCTCGGGTGGGGCCTCGATGTGCAGCAGGCCCGAGCCCGCGGTCATCCACTGGGTGTCCCCGTTGGTGATGGTGCCGCCACCGCCGTTGGAGTCCTGGTGGTCGAAGATCCCGTCGATGATGTAGGTGACGGTCTCGAAGCCGCGGTGCGGGTGCCACGGCGTGCCCTTGGGCTCGCCCGGCGCGTACTCCACTTCGCCCATCTGGTCCATCATGATGAACGGGTCGAGGTGGCGGTAGTTGATCCCCGCGAACGCCCGGCGCACCGGGAAGCCCTCGCCCTCGAAACCGCTCGGAGCGGTCGTGACGGCCAGCACGGGACGTGCCACGGCGTCGGCGGGTGCGGTCACGCGGGGCAGCGTCAACGGGTTCTCGACGGTCACTGCAGGCATGTCGGTTCCTCCTCGTGTACGCCCAGTTTAGTTGAGCGTTGAACTTCTTGCCACCCCGAACAGAGAAAACCGGGAGGACATTCCCACCCGGGGGACGGCGCAGCGAACCACGGGAGACCGGCATGGCGAAAGGCCGTCACCCCGCAGTGGGATGACGGCCCTCGTGCGTTCCGCGTCAGGCGACGAGGTCGCGCTCCTCGCTCACGGCCCCGGCGGGCTCACTCTTGCGGTCCCGCATCACCAGCGTGGCCACGACGGCCGCCGCCAGGACACCGACCGCGCTGATCGTGAAGGTCGCCGCCATCGAGTCGGCGAAGGCCTCCCGGGCCTCCCTGATCAGCCCCGCGTCACCGCCGGCCACGGCCAGGGCGCCGCCGATGGACTCCCGGGCCTGCTCCGGGGCGCCGGCCGGCATCTCGTCCGTGTAGCCGGAGGTGAGCAGGGAGCCGAGGATCGCGATGCCGAGGGCGGTGCCGGACTGCTGGATGGTGTCGTTGAGGGCCGAGCCGACGCCCGCCTTGTCCTCCGGGATGGTGCCCATCAGCGCGGCCACCGCGGCCGGCATGGCCAGTCCCGCGCCCAGCCCCAGGATCCCCAGCGCCACGGCCGGGACCGTGAACCCGCTGCCGACGCCGAGCGTGGTCAGCAGCCCGAAGGAGACGGCCATCAGCAGCATCCCGCCGAGGATGACGAACCGGTTGCCGACCCGCACGGCGAGCTGCGCCCCGGCCGCGTTGCCGGCCAGCGCGGCCACCGCCAGCGGCAGGAAGGCGAGACCCGCCTCGACCGCGGACCAGCCGAGGACGAACTGGAGGTACTGGGTCAGCACCAGCAGCAGGCCGGCGTTGCCGATCTGGACGAGCGCCAGGGAGAGCGAGCCGCCGCTGAAGTTCCGGTGCTTGAAGAGGACCAGCGGCACCATCGGCGACGGGGTCACGTTCTGCCAGGTCACGAAGCCGGCCAGGGCGATCACCGCGACGGCCAGGACGAGCAGGGAGCGGCCCTCGAACGCGCCGTGCTGCGGAATCTCGATGATCCACCACACCAGGGCCGTCATGCCCACCGCGGACAGCACCGCGCCCAGCGGGTCCGGCTTCTGCCACGGCGCCTTCGACTCCGGCATCAGCAGGACACCGGCCAGCAGCGCGAGCCCGACGATCGGCACGTTGATCAGGAAGATGGCCTGCCAGGCGAAGTGGTCGATCAGCACCCCGCCGAGGACGGGGCTGCCGACCAGACCCAGCATCGACACCGAGCCCCACGCGGCCATCGCCTTGGGCCGCTCGTCCTCGTCGAACACGGTGATCAGGATCGACAGCGTCGAGGGCATGATCAGCGCCCCGCCGACGCCCATCGTGATCCGCAGCGCGATGAGCTCGCCCGGGGTGGAGCAGAACACCGCCCCCAGTGAGGCCGCCCCGAACAGCAGCAGCCCGATCAGCATCACCCTGCGGCGCCCGAAGCGGTCTCCCAGGCTGCCCGAGGTCAGCAGCAGCCCGGCGAAGACCAGGGTGTAGGAGTCGAGGATCCACTGCATGTCCTGGGCGCTCGCCCCGAGGTCCTCGGTCAGCGCGGGCACCGCGACCGTCAGCGCCATGTTGTCGACGACCAGCACCAGCGTGCTGAGGCACAGCACGATCAGGATCCACCAGCGCCGTGGATTGCGAGCGTCCATTTCCTCTTCCCCTCCTGCGAACATCCTGCGAACCCCTGCGAACACCGTTCCTTCGATGCGCACACTGTACGCACAGGGGAACGCTGTGCGCAATCCTTGAGTTCTGTACGCTGACTGCGCACGCTGTTCGCACCCAGAGGGTCATTCAGGAGGAGCGCCCATGAGCAGGAGCAGGACGTCGGACAGGAGCCCGATCCCGTCCGTGTGGACCCGTGAACAGCGCCGGACCGACCAGCCCGCGCTCAGCAGGGACGCGATCGTGCGCGAGGCGATCGCGATGCTCGACGCCGAGGGCATCGAGGCGCTCAGCATGCGCAAGCTCGGCGCCCGTCTGAACGCCGGCGCGACCTCTCTGTACCGGCACGTCGCCACGAAGGACGAGCTGATGGAGCTGGCGGTGGACGAGGTCGCCGCCGAGATCCACGTCCCGCCGGCCGGCGGCCCCGACTGGCGCGCGGCGGTGACCGAGGCGGCCGGGTCCTTCCGCACGACAGCGCTGCGGCACCCCTGGCTGACCCTGGTCCTCGGCCAGGCCGGGCTCGCCTACCTGGGGCCGAACTACATGAGTTTCTCGGAGCGGCTGGCGGCCCTCTTCACGGCCGCGGGGTTCCCCGAGCCGAGCCGGGCGATCGACGCCGTCTTCTCGTACGTCATCGGCATGTCCACCACGGAGGCCGCCTGGCTCACCACGGTCGCCCGCTCGGGCGAGACGGAGTCCGATTTCGTGGCCCGGCTGCTGCCCGCGGCCCAGCAGGCCTCGGCCGGCTACGACCACCTGGCGGCCGCGGGCCCCGAGACCAGCGCCCAGGCCGCCGACCCCGCGAAACTGCGCGACGACAAGTTCGCCTACGGCCTGGAGGTCGTCCTGGACGGCCTGGCGCTACGCCTGCCGAAGTGACTACGAGCCGGCCTCAGCCGCCGTACATCCGGCGCATCGCGAACTCGACCATCTGCTCCACGGCCTTCGCGTCGAACACCATCCGGTGCTCGCCCTCCATGTCGAGGACGAAGCCGTAGCCGGTCGGCAGCAGGTCCAGCACCTCCGCGCCGGTGATCACGAAGTACTTGGACTCCTTGCCCGCGTACCGGCGCAGCTCCTTGAGCGTGCTGAACATCGGGATCACCGGCTGCTGGGTGTTGTGCAGCGCCAGGAAGCCGGGGTTGTCGCCGCGCGGGCAGTAGACCTTCGACGTCGCGAAGACCTGCTGGAAGTCCTCGGCGGCCATCTGCCCGGTGGTGAAGGCGCGCACCGCGTCCGTGAGGGAGGGCGGGGACGGCTCGGGGTACAGCGGCGGCTGCTGCCCGTACCCGCCGGACATCGGCTGCTGCGGAGGGGCGTACTGCCCTTGCGGGCCCGCTGTCTGGTCGTAGCCGTACATGAGCGCAAGCGTACCGAGAGCCGACGGGCCGGAGGGCCGGTACGGCCCCGACGGCAAACCGACAGCGAGTTGACAGCGCCCGCCGTGTGGATCGCCGCGGCCGCCGCTCGTAGCGTCGTGTCATGAACGGACGCCATGACCAGAGCCCGCCCGAGCACGACGGAGGCCTCTCGTACGACCTCCCGGTCCTCGCCCGCCGCCGGATGATCCGGCTGATGGCGGGGGCGAGCCTGGTCCCGCTGGTGGGCTGCACGTCGCAGGAGAAGCCCTCGGCGTCCGCGTCTTCCCCGCCTTCCTCCTCGGCGGCGTGCGCGGAGATCCCCGAGGAGACGGCCGGGCCCTTTCCCGGCGACGGATCCAACGGCGTGAACCTCCTGAAGGAGAGCGGTGTCGTCCGCAGCGACATCACCAAGAGCTTCGGCGGCTCGGCGGGCGGCACCGCCGAGGGCGTCCCGTTGACGATCACGCTGACGGTGGTGGACGCCGCCTCCGGCTGCGGCACCCCCAGGAAGGGCGCCGCCGTCTACGTCTGGCAGTGCGACCGGGACGGCGCCTACTCCCTGTACTCCGAGGGCGTCACCGACGAGAACTACCTGCGGGGCGTGCAGGAGAGCGACGACAAGGGGCGGGTCACCTTCAGGAGCGTCTTCCCCGGCTGCTACCCGGGGCGCTGGCCGCACGTCCACTTCGAGGTCTACGGCAGCCTGGCCGACGCGACAGCGGCCACCTCGATCACGAACACCTCACAGCTCGCCTTCCCCAAGGACGTCTGCGACGAGGTGTACGCCACGGACGGGTACGGCGCCAGCGTGCGGAACCTGAGCGGTCTCTCCCTTGAGAGCGACGGCATCTTCAGCGACGGTCACGACCGGCAGCTGGCGACGATGCGGGGCAGCAGCGCGGCCGGCTACACCGCGACCTTGACCGTTCCGGTGTGACCTGTCACAGATGACCGGATGGGGTTGCGTCTTATTACTGGCGGGTAGCATCATCGTAGCTACTTGTTGGTACGTGAACTAGCGCGAGGATCCAGTGCCTCGCCGATCTCTCTACGGAGCCGGGAGCCGTCGCCATGGGGCACTACAAGTCGAATCTCCGCGACATCGAGTTCAACCTCTTCGAGGTACTCGGGCGCGACAAGGTGTACGGCACCGGTCCGTTCGGGGAGATGGACGTCGAGACCGCGAAGAGCATCCTTGAGGAGCTCACCCGCCTCTCGGAGAACGAGCTGGCGGAGTCCTTCATCGACGCCGACCGCAACCCGCCGGTCTTCGACCCGGAGACCAACACCGCGCCGGTCCCCGCGTCCTTCAAGAAGAGCTACCAGGCCTTCATGGACTCCGAGTACTGGCGCCTGGGCCTGCCCGAGGAGATCGGCGGCACCACCTCGCCCCGCTCCCTGATCTGGGCGTACGCCGAGCTGATCCTGGGCGCCAACCCGGCCGTGTGGATGTACTCCTCGGGCCCGGCGTTCGCCGGCATCCTCTTCGAGGAGGGCAACGAGGTCCAGAAGCACATAGCCAAGGTCGCCACGGAGAAGCAGTGGGGCTCCACCATGGTGCTCACCGAGCCCGACGCGGGCTCCGACGTGGGCGCCGGCCGCACCAAGGCCGTGCAGCAGGAGGACGGCTCCTGGCACATCGAGGGCGTGAAGCGCTTCATCACCTCCGGTGAGCACGACATGTCGGAGAACATCCTCCACTACGTGCTGGCCCGCCCCGAGGGCGCCGGCCCCGGCACGAAGGGCCTGTCCCTCTTCCTCGTCCCGAAGTACCTCTTCGACTTCGAGACCGGCGAGCTGGGCGAGCGCAACGGCGTCTACGCCACGAACGTCGAGCACAAGATGGGCCTGAAGGCCTCCAACACCTGCGAGATGACCTTCGGCGACCAGCACCCCGCCAAGGGCTGGCTGATCGGCGACAAGCACGACGGCATCCGCCAGATGTTCCGCATCATCGAGTTCGCCCGCATGATGGTCGGCACGAAGGCCATCTCCACGCTGTCCACGGGCTACCTGAACGCGCTGGAGTACGCCAAGGAGCGCGTCCAGGGCCCCGACCTGGCGAACTTCATGGACAAGACGGCCCCCAAGGTCACCGTCACCCACCACCCCGACGTGCGCCGCTCGCTGATGACGCAGAAGGCGTACGCGGAGGGCATGCGCGCCCTGGTGCTCTACACGGCCTCCGTCCAGGACGAGATCCAGGTCAAGGAGGCCGCGGGCGAGGACGTCTCCGCCCTGGAGGCCCTGAACGACCTGCTCCTGCCCATCGTCAAGGGCTACGGCTCCGAGAAGGGCTACGAGCAGCTCGCCCAGTCGCTCCAGACCTTCGGCGGCTCCGGCTTCCTCCAGGAGTACCCGATCGAGCAGTACATCCGGGACTCCAAGATCGACACCCTCTACGAGGGCACCACGGCGATCCAGGGCCAGGACTTCTTCTTCCGGAAGATCGTCCGCAACCAGGGCGCCGCGCTGAACTCCCTCGCCGAGGACATCAAGAAGTTCCTGGCGCTCGGTGAGGGCGGCGAGGAGCTGGGCGCGGCCCGCGAGCACCTGGCCAAGGCCGCGGTCGAGCTGGAGGCCATCGTCGGCCTGATGCTCACCGACCTCGCGGCCACCGAGCAGGACGTCAAGAACATCTACAAGGTGGGCCTCAACACCACCCGCCTGCTGATGGCCTCCGGCGACGTCGTCGTCGGCTACCTGCTGCTCAAGGGCGCCGCGGTGGCCGCCGAGAAGCTGGAGACGGCCTCCGCCAAGGACAAGTCCTTCTACACCGGCAAGATCGCCGCAGCGAAGTTCTTCGCCGCCAACGTCCTGCCGGGCGTCACCCTGGCCCGCAAGGTCGCCGAGGGTGTCGAGCTGGACCTGATGGAGCTGGACGAGGCCGCGTTCTAGATCATCACGTCCGCTGTCCGAGGGCCTGTTCCCTTCCCGGGGGAACGGGCCCTCGCCCGTCGTTAAGGTGTCCCCATGACCGAACCAGCCCGCTTCGACCGCGGCCACACCGACGACCTCATGACCTTCCTGGCGGCGAGCCCCACGCCGTACCACGCCGTGGCCACAGCCGCCGAGCGACTGGAGAAGGCCGGCTTCAGGCAGGTCGCCGAGACGGACGCGTGGGACGGGACGAGCGGCGGCAAGTACGTGCTGCGCGGCGGCGCGATCGTCGCCTGGTACGTGCCGGAGGGCGCGGCGCCCCACACGCCGTTCCGGATCGTCGGCGCCCACACCGACTCCCCCAACCTGCGCGTCAAGCCGCTCCCCGACAGCGGGGCGCACGGCTGGCGCCAGGTGGCCGTGGAGATCTACGGCGGACCGCTGCTCAACTCCTGGCTGGACCGCGACCTGGGCATCGCGGGCCGGCTGACCCTGCGCGACGGCTCGACGCGCCTGGTCAACGTGGACCGGCCGCTGCTGCGCGTGCCGCAGCTCGCCATCCACCTGGACCGCTCGGTGACGGCCGACGGCCTCAAGCTCGACAAGCAGCGGCACATGCAGCCGGTCTGGGGCCTCGGCCGCGACGTGCGCGACGGCGACCTGATCGCCTTCCTGGAGGAGACGGCCGGCATCCCCGCGGGCGAGGTCACCGGCTGGGACCTGATGACGCACTCCGTGGAACCGCCCGCCTACCTGGGCCGCGACCACGAACTGCTGGCCGGCCCGCGCATGGACAACCTGCTGTCGGTGCACGCCGGCACGGCGGCCCTGATGGCCGCGGCCTCCGGGAACCCGGCGTCCATCCCGGTCCTGGCCGCCTTCGACCACGAGGAGAACGGCTCCCAGTCGGACACCGGCGCGGACGGGCCGCTCCTCGGCAACGTCCTGGAACGCTCGGTCTTCGCCCGCGGCGGCTCCTACGAGGACCGCGCCCGCGCCTTCGCCGGCACGGTCTGTCTGTCCTCCGACACGGGCCACGCGGTCCATCCCAACTACGCGGAGCGGCACGACCCGACGCACCACCCGCGCGTCAACGGCGGCCCGATCCTCAAGGTCAACGTCAACAACCGCTACGCCACGGACGGTTCGGGCCGGGCGGAGTTCACCGCGGCCTGCGAGGCGGCCGACGTGCCCTTCCAGTCGTTCGTCTCCAACAACTCCATGCCCTGCGGCACCACGATCGGCCCGATCACCGCCGCGCGGCACGGCATCAGGACGGTCGACATCGGCGTGGCCATCCTGTCGATGCACAGCGTGCGCGAACTGTGCGGCGCCGACGACCCGTTCCTCCTCGCCAACGCGCTGACCGCGTTCCTGGAGAGGTAGAACGAGCCGTCACCGCATGGGTGTTCGCCCCGGGGGTACCCGGTGTTCCGGGACCGGAACGACCGGACCGTACAGGGAGGCGACACACATGGGCCTCGGCGGATGCATCATCCTCATCGCCGTGGGAGCCATCCTCACGTTCGCGACCGACTGGGACATGCAGGGGGTCAACCTCGACCTGGTCGGCATCATTCTGATGATCGTCGGACTGATCGGCGTCACCACGTTCAGCAGCATCGCCAGGCGCCGACGCGTCGTGGTGCCCCCCACGACCCCGGTCGTGGACGACCCGGCGGTGCATCACCGCCGTGACGGCTACAGCGACGGGTACGGGGTGTAGGACCGCCCCGTGGTGGCGTCCACATGGGCCGGGACCTCGTCGTGACGGTCGCCGACCGTCAGCGTGCCGGTGGGCTCGAACATGAGGATCGCCGTGGGGACGGAGGCGGACGGCTTGTGTTCGGTGCCGCGCGGCACCGTGAAGACGCTGCCCCGGGGCAGGGCCACCGTGCGTTCCCCGGCCGGCTCGCGCAGGGCGATGCGGAGTTCACCGTCGAGGACGAGGAAGAACTCGTCGGTGTGGTCGTGGACGTGCCAGACGTGTTCGCCCTCCACCTTGGCGATGCGCACGTCGTAGTCGTTCACGGCGGTGACGATGCGGGGACTCCAGCAGTCGGTGAAGGAGGCCAGCGCCTGGGCGAGGGAGACGGGTTCCTGGGTCATGAGGTGATCCTGCGGGGTGCCGCGGACGTCGTGCGAGTGCTAGGAATCGCACATGTCGCAAGGATCCTCGCAGCGCCCGCACCGGGTCGCCGTGATCGTCGACGAGGGCACCAATCCCTTCGAGGTCGGGGTGGCCACCGAGCTGTTCGGGCTGCCCCGGCCCGAACTGGGGCTGCCGGGGCCGTTGTACGAGGTGACGCTGTGCGCGCCCGTGCCGGAGATCCGGATGAACCACGGCTTCTTCACGCTCACCGGCGTCCGGGGCCTGGACGCCGTGGCGGAGGCGGACACGCTGGTCGTGCCGGGCCGGCCCGACAACGTCGTACCGCGCGGCCCCGACGTCCTCGACGCCATCCGGCGCGCACACGCGCGCGGCGCCCGGGTCATGAGCTTCTGCACCGGAGCCTTCGCCCTCGCCGAGGCCGGGCTGCTGGACGGGCGGCGGGCGGCGACGCACTGGCGCTGGGCGGACTCCTTCCGCCGACTGCACCCGAAGGTGCTGCTGGAGCCGGACGTGCTGTTCGTCGACGAGGGCAACCTCCTCACCGCGGCGGGCAGCGCGGCCGCACTCGACCTCGGGTTGCACATCTGGCGGCGGGATCACGGCGCCGAGATCGCCAACCACGTCTCCCGGCGGCTCGTCTTCGCCGCGCACCGGGACGGCGGACAGCGGCAGTTCGTCGAACGGCCGGTGCCCGAGGTGCGCGACGAGTCCCTGGCGCCGCTGCTGGCGTGGGCGCAGGAGCGGCTGGGCGAGCCGCTGACGGTCGCGAACCTGGCCGCACGCGCGCGCGTCAGCCCCGCCACGCTGCACCGGCGCTTCCGCGCCCAGCTGGGGACGACACCGCTGGCGTGGCTGACCTCGCAGCGCGTGACGCTGGCCTGTCGGCTCATCGAGCGGGGCGAGGAGCGGCTGGAGGTGGTGGCGGCCAGGAGCGGGCTCGGCAGCGCCGCCAACCTGCGGGCGCGGCTGCGGCAGGCGACCGGGCTCAGCCCGTCGGCCTACAGGCGGCGTTTCGGAAGCGGCGGCGGGGAAGCCCTGGTGTCATGAGATTCCTCGTGTACGACCGGCTCCTCGGCTTCGGTGACGACTACTGGATCGAGGACGACCACGGCAACAAGGTCTTCCTCGTCGACGGCAAGGCCCTGCGGCTGCGGGACACCTGGGAGCTGAAGGACACCCAGGGGCGCGTCCTCGTCGACATCCACCAGAAGATGCTCGCCCTGCGCGACACCATGGTGCTCCAGCGCAGCGGGGAGCCGCTGGCGACGATCCGCAGGAAACGGCTGTCCCTGCTGCGCAACCACTACCGGGTCTCCCTCGCCGACGGCAACGAGCTGGACGTCAGCGGAAAGATCCTCGACCGGGAGTTCGCCGTCGAGTACGACGGCGAACTGCTGGCGGTGATCTCCCGGCGCTGGCTGACCCTGCGCGACACGTACGGCGTGGACGTCGTCCGCGAGGACGCCGACCCGGCGCTGCTGATCGCGGTGGCCGTGTGCGTGATCCACCTGGCGGAGAAGGAGCGGGAGGACTGACCCGCCGAGCCGCCGCCCGTTCTCAGGGCCGGCGAGGGGGCTGGAGGCCCAGCAGCCGGTCCTTCAGGGCCGGGAACTGCTCCCGGGTCGCCGCGACCTTCCCCGGGTCGAACTCCACCGTGAGGACCTCCTCGCCGGCACCGGCCTGCGCCAGCACCTCGCCCCAGGGGTCGACCACGATCGAGTGACCGGCCTGGGGAACTCCGGCGTGCGTCCCGGCCGTTGCGCAGGCGAGGAGGAACGACTGGTTCTCGACCGCCCGCGCCTGGGCCAGCAGCGTCCAGTGGGAGCGGCGGCGCTCCGGCCAGCCCGCCGACACCACGAGCGTCTCGGCTCCGGCGTCCACGAGACCGCGGTAGAGCTCGGGGAAACGGAGGTCGTAGCAGGTCGACAGGCCGAGGGTCGTCGCGGGCAGACGCACCGTCACCAGCTCGGAGCCCGCGCCCATCAGCACGGCCTCGCCCTGGTCGAAGCCGAAGCGGTGGATCTTGCGGTAGGCGGCGGCCAGATCGCCGGAGGGGGAGAAGACCAGGGAGGTGTTGTAGAGCGGCCCGTCGGGGTCCCGCTCCGGGATGGAACCGGCGTGCAGCCACACACCCGCGTCGCTCGCGGCCTTCGCCATCGCCTCGTACGTCGGCCCTTCGAGCGGCTCGGCCTCGCGCCCGAACTCCTCGTAGGCGAAAGCACCCGTGGTCCACAGCTCCGGCAGGACGACGAGGTCGGCCCCGGCCTGTTCCCGGACCGTCGCCGCCACGCGCCGGCGGCGCGCTTCGACCGATTCGTCCTCGTTCACGGCGATCTGGATCACAGAGGCGCGCACACTACCACCGTCCTGGCATTCGAGCCGTCCACACGGGCCTACGATCGTCACACGAAAGCACTGCCGGGGTGCCTCACAGCAGCGTAACTTAGCTCGCAAGACGCCCGCCGACAGCCGCCACCTCCCACTGGCAACGCCGCCACCACCTGCCCGTGACCGAACCGCCGAGGGGTCCCGTTCCGTGAGTCTGCATCCCACCCTCCAGCCCTACGCCGACGCCTGGACCCACTCCATCGAAGCGATATCCGAGCTGCTCCAGCCGCTCGCGGAGGCCGAGTGGAACCGGCGGACGCCGTGCCCCGGGTGGTCGGTGCGGGACGTGGTCTCCCACGTCATCGGTCTGGACTGCGAGATGCTCGGCGATCCGCGCCCCATCCACAGCCTGCCGCGCGACCTCTTCCACGTCACCAACGAGCACCAGCGCTACATGGAGATGCAGGTCGACGTCCGCCGCCACCACACGGCGCCGGAGATGACCTCCGAGCTGGAGTACGTGATCATCCGCCGCAACCGGCAGCTGCGCAACGAGTCGCGTGACCCGGGCACGAAGGTGCGCGGGCCGCTCGGCAGCGAGCTCACCCTGGAGGAGTCGATGCGGCGGCACGCGTTCGACGTGTGGGTGCACGAGCAGGATCTGCGCACGGCCCTCGGCCGGCCCGGCAACCTCGACTCCCCCGGCGCGCTGGTCGCCCGGGACGTGCTGCTCGGCGAACTCCCGCGCGTGGTGGCCGAGGACGCGCAGGCGCCGCGCAGCTCGGCGATCGTCTTCGACGTGCACGGGCCCGTCGAGTTCCTGCGCACGATCCGCGTCGACATCCAGGGCCGCGGCACCCTGGAGACGGCCCCGGCCCTCGGGCCCGCCGCGACCCTCACCCTCGACTGGGAGACGTACGTCCGCCTGGCCTGCGGCCGCGTGACCCCGGAGTCGGCCTCCGACCGCCTGAAGACGGAGGGCGACCCGGAACTGACGGCGGCGATCCTGAACAACTTCACGGTGACGCGCTAGGGATGCCCCCGGCTGCGGGCATGCGTGCCGCCCCCGGCTCGGGGCACGCGCAGCCGCGCGGACGCGGGCACGCGCAGCCGCCCGGCTGCGGGCATGCGTGCCGCTGAGGGCGGCACAGGTGGGCGTGGGGGTCCCCCCTGCTCGAGCGAGGCCGAGAGCTTGGGGGAGGCACCCCGCTACGCCGGGCTGCGCACCCGCCCCGCCTCAGCGCCGACGCCCAGGGCCCGAAAACCCCATGCCGTCGCCCCACCCCGACGCATACCGTCCCTGGCCATGACCACACCACCCCACCGCAGCCGCCTCACCTTCCACGGCCCCCTGTCCGAGGCCCGCGCGGACGCCCTCGTGCAACGCCTCACCCGCCACCGCCCCACCACCGTCCTGGACATCGGCTGCGGCTCGGGCGAACTGCTGCTCCGCGTCCTGGCCGCCGCGCCGGAGGCGACCGGCACCGGCATCGACCTGGACACCGACGACCTGGCGCGGGGGAGGAAGGCCGCCGCGGACCGCGGACTGGCCTCCCGCGTCCGCTTCGTGGAGGAGTCCGCCACCGGAACCACCCGTGGTCCGGCCGACCTCGTCCTGTGCGTGGGGTCGAGCCAGGCCCTCGGCGACCGACTCCCCGACGCGCTGGAGGAACTGCGCCGCCTGGTCACCGACCACGGCCGCGTCCTGCTCGGCGAGGGCTTCTGGGAGCGCACCCCCACCCCCGGCGAACTGTCCCGCATGTGGCCGGACGCCGCCGTGACGGACCACCCCGGCCTCGCGACGCTCATCAGCACGGCGATCGCCGCGGGGTTCCGGCCCGAGTGGACCGAGACGGCGAGCCTCGACGAGTGGGAGGCTTTCGAGTCGGGGTACCTCGCGGACACCGAGGTGTGGCTCGCCGAGCACCCCGATGACCCCCTGGCGGCCGAGACCCGCGAGCGCGTCGACCGGCACCGCGCCAGGTGGCTGACCTACCGCGGCGTCCTGGGCCTCGCGTACCTCACCCTCGTACCGGTGGCGGCCCGCTGATCTACACGGGCACGTGCACCGTCTCCACCCGGCTGGCCACCAGCCGCTCCCGCTCCCGCCGCGCCGCCTGCCCGCGCAGCCGCAGGATCTGGGAGACGCCGACCGCCTGGAGCACGAACACCACCGAGAAGGCGAGGGAGTAGTCGTCGCCGGTGGCGTCCAGGAGCACACCGATCGCGAACAGCGTGGTCATGGAGGCGACGAAGCCGCCCATGTTGGTGATGCCGGAGGCGGTGCCCTGCCGTTCGGGCGGGTTGGCCGGGCGGGCGAAGTCGAAGCCGATCATCGACGCCGGTCCGCACGCCCCGAGCACCGTGCACAGCACGATCAACAGCCACATCGGGGCGCGGGGCCCGGGGTAGGCGAGCGTCGCCGCCCACAGGGCCGCCGTCGTGCCGACCGTGCCGAGCGCGAGCGGCAGCCGCGCCCCGTGGTGCCGGGCGACGATCTGGCCGTAGACCAGGCCCACCACCATGTTCGACAGGACGACGAGGGTGAGCAGTTCGCCGGCCACCGCACGGGACAGCCCCTGTGCCTCGACGAGGAACGGCAGGCCCCACAGCAGCAGGAACACCATCGCGGGGAACTGGGTGGTGAAGTGCACCCAGAGGCCGAGCCGCGTCCCGGGCTCGCGCCAGGAGGCGGCGATCTGCCGCCGTACGTAGGCCGCGCCCTGGTGCGGGAGGGGCTCCGGCTCGTGGCCCTCCGGGTGGTCCTTGAGGAACAGCAGCACCAGGACGAGCACCACGGCACCAGCCGCCGCGCTGCCCGCGAACGCCGCCGTCCAGCCGATGCCGTGCAGCAGCCGGGCCAGGACGAGCGTGGAGACGAGGTTGCCGGCCATGCCGACCAGTCCCGCGAACTGGGCGACCAGCGGCCCGCGGCGGGCCGGGAACCAGCGGCTGCCCAGGCGCAGCACGCTGATGAATGTCAGCGCGTCACCGCAGCCGAGCAGCGCGCGGGAGGCGAGCGCCATGCCGTACGTGGGGGAGAAGGCGAAGCCCAGCTGTCCGGCCGTGAACAGCACCGCGCCCAGCGCCAGCACCTTCTTGGTGCCGAGGCGGTCGACCAGCAGGCCGACGGGGATCTGCATGCCCGCGTAGACCAGCAGCTGGAGGATGGAGAAGGTGGAGAGGGCCGAGGCGTTCACGTGGAAGCGGTCGGCGGCGTCGAGGCCGGCCACGCCCAGGGACGTGCGGAAGATGACCGCGACGAAGTAGACCGAGACGCCCGTGCCCCAGACGGCCAGGGCGCGGCGGCCGCCGGGCGGGTCGCCGGGTATCGCGACGGCGCTCATCGGACCTCTCCCCGGGCCAGGTGCGAGAACCAGCCGATGTGCCGGTGGACAAGGCCGACGGCGGCCTCCGCGTCGCCGGAGCGCAGCGCTTCGAGGATCTCCTCGTGCTCGGCGAGGGTCTTGGCGATGCGGTCCGGGTGGGAGTGCATGACGGCGACGCCCATGCGCAGCTGGCGGTCGCGCAGCTGGTCGTAGAGGCGGGAGAGGATCTCGTTGCCGCCGCTGCGGACGATCTCGGCGTGGAAGCAGCGGTCGGTGACGGCGGCCCCGGCGAGGTCCCCGGCGGCGGCCTGCTTCTGCTGCCGGGCCAGCAGCTCCTCCAGGCGCTCGATGAGCCCGGCGGGCGCGGGCACGGCCTTGCGCGCCGCGTGCTCCTCGACGAGCAGCCGCGTCTCGACGACGTCGGCGATCTCCTGCGCGGAGACGGGCAGGACGAGGGCGCCCTTCTTCGGGTAGAGCCGGATCAGCCCCTCGACCTCCAGCCGGAGCAGCGCCTCGCGGACCGGTGTGCGGGAGACTCCCACGGCTTCGGCGAGCTCGCCCTCGGTGAGGAGGGTGCCGCCCTCGTAGCGGCGCTCCAGGACGCCCTGTTTGACATGGGCGTAGACGCGGTCGGCGGCGGGCGGTTGCTTCACGGCCAAGGTCATGCCGACAGCATAGATACAACAGGGACGCATGAAGGGATACGTCCAGAATGCGGACTTGTATGTCACACATCTGTGGCAAAGCAGGGGTCCCGCTCGGCAACAGCACAACTTCGTGTGCTAGTTACAAGTCAGACACGTGCGGCCCCTTTCCCCTCGTCCTCAACTCGGCCGCATCGTTGGGGCATTCGACGCAATCGGGGTACTTCACTTGATAACCGGCATTCAGGGCACCCGTTTCCGCAGAGCGGCGGCCGTCGCCGTGACCACCGGCGCCATGCTCGCGACCGGTGCCCTCACCGTCGCGCCGGCGCAGGCGGCCTCGGCGCCCTCCATCGCCGCCAAGGGCGGCTACGTGATGAACAACGCGACCGGCAAGTCGCTCTACACCAAGGCGGCCGACACCCGCCGCTCGACCGGCTCGACCACCAAGATCATGACGGCCCTGGTGGTGCTGAAGCAGTCGAACCTCAACATGGACAGCAAGGTCACGATCCAGAAGGCGTACAGCGACTACATCGTCGACAACAACTACGCGTCCAACGCGAAGCTGATCGTCGGCGACAAGGTCACCGTCCGCCAGCTGCTGTACGGGCTGATGCTGCCGTCCGGCTGTGACGCCGCGTACGCGCTCGCCGACAAGTTCGGCTCGGGCTCGACGCGCGCGGCGCGCGTGAAGTCGTTCATCGGCAAGATGAACACCACCGCCAAGAACCTGGGTCTGAAGAACACCCACTTCGACTCGTTCGACGGCATCGGCCACGGCGCCAACTACTCCACGCCGCGCGACCTGACGAAGCTGGCCAGCGCCGCCATGAAGAACTCCACGTTCCGCACGGTCGTCAAGACGAAGAAGTACACGGCCAAGACGACCACCAAGTCCGGCGGCACACGGACCATGGCTCCGTGGGAGAACACCAATCCGCTGCTCGGCAGCTACAGCGGCGCGATCGGTGTGAAGACCGGCTCCGGCCCGGAGGCGAAGTACTGCCTGGTCTTCGCCGCCACCCGCAGCGGCAAGACGGTCATCGGCACGGTCCTCGCCTCGACCGGCCTGACCGCCCGCAAGACCGACGCCACGAAGCTGCTCAACTACGGCTTCAGCAGGTAGAACGGCATCGAGGGGCCCCGCCGCACACCGCGGCTGGGCCCCTTCGTCATACGCCTCTCACGCCATGCTGCGCTGACGCCGCTCCAGCGCCCGGGCCGCCTTGCGCCGGCCGTTCGACAGCACGTTCACCGCGGAACCCGCACCGGCGCCCGGCTCCAGTTGCCAGCCGCGGATCCGCGCCGCGACCCGGAGCAGCCTCTCGTCACCGGGCCGTACGTCGACGCTGAACAGCGACTCGTCGGGCGTACGGTCGTCACCGCCCCAGCGGACCACTCCGTCGAGCTCGGCGAGGATGTCGCGGATCACGAGCTCCTGCTGCGGGAAGAAGCCGCCCCGGACGCCGCGCGGGTAGAAGCCGGGCCGGATCCGCACGGCCGTGCCGGACGCCAGATTGGACTCGGGCCTGCTCCTGGCGAGAGCGGCGGGGTCGTGCCAGCCCACGACGTCGCCCCGGCGCAGCGGGTCGACCTCGTAGTGGAATCTGCGCACCAGGTGGACGAGGACGGTCTCCACGTCCCCCATGCGCACGGCGACCCCCTTGAGCGGGGTGCCGGGGACGGGGCGGGTGTAGACGGTGCCGCCGTCGTCGGCGACGTTCTCCATCTCCCAGCCGTTGTGGGAGCGCGAGCCCGCCAGCACGCGCCGGGTCCGGTCCTGTGCGCTGCGCAGGGCGTCCCGTACGCGGGCCGGTATGGGGTTGTTCGCGTCGGCGTACGCCTGGGACAGGAAGTGGGACAGGGGCAGGGCGGCCACGCCCACGGCGCCGCCGACGGCGGCGACCCGGCCGAGCAGGGCACGACGGGACAGGACGCGGCGGTGGGCGGCGCCCGGCGCCGACGGTCTGCGAGGGAGGCTGAGCTTCAACGGAGTCTCTTCCTGAAGTTCTCTCTGAAGTTCTGTCTGGAGGTGTCTCTGGAGTTCTCTGCGCACACGCGCTCAGGCGTTGCGGAGGATGCTGTTGTACTTCTCGAAGATCTGGTAGACGGCCAGGCTCTGGTGCGTCTGGGACTCCACGTCGGGGTCCCAGGCCCGGTAGCGGCGCAGGAGCTCGGTGATCTCGAACTCGGCGAGGTCGAGGCGCATGGACCGCGGGGTCGTGACCCGGTCGCCGGGGGGCAGTTGGCCGCCGGGCCTGCCCCGGGTGCCCCACAGATGGATCAGGGCCGCGGTGCGCACACTGAACGCGTTGTCCTTGTTCAGCCGCTGCCACACGGTCCACAGGTCGGCGTCCTTGGCCGGGTCCCGGTGATCGCCGGTGGCGAAGCCCCAGCCGATGCAGTGGTTCCAGGCCTGGATGGCGTCCTCCGCGCTGATCTCGCCGATGCCGGTGTGCGAGTCCCGCACCGAACCCGAGCCCGTGAGGTGGTGGTCGGCGACCTGCTGGTCGGTGGTCTGGTCGGCGAGGCCGTAGTCGCGCATGGCCCAGTACACGACCGTCTGGATCAGCGCCTTGCGCATCGTGTACGTCGTCGACAGCCCGGTGATCAGCCCGTCCTGCTCCTGGATCGCGGCGACGGCCTGCGCGTTGGTGTAGAGCCGTGCGTCGCTGCCGATGCCGCCGGCGTCCGGGCGCCCGATCGACCGCATGTAGCGCGAGAGGTCGGCCCGCAGCGCCGGCACCTGGCGCGCGTCGAAGGCGACGTCCGGGACGGCGGGCCGCGGCGGGTCGAACGAGCCCTGCCCGGTGTCCCGCCCCGAGGCGATGTCGGCGTCGATCTCCAACTGTCCGTCCCCGGAGCCGAGGGTGCGGACGACGAACTGGTCGTAGGCCCAGTCCGCGGGCAGCGGGTACCCGGCGTTGCCGTCGAAGCCCGAGGACATGTCGGCGACGAAACTCGCCGTCGAGTATCCGGCCTCGCCGACCCGCGCACACACGTTGCGGGAGCCGTAGACGCCGATCTCGTACGGGTGGCCGGAGTCCGCCATCGCCTCCTTGACGCCCTTGAAGTGAGGCAGGACGCTCGCGGTGATCTCGGCGTCGATCGCGTCGAAGTCGACGGCGAAGTAGATCCTGGTCCCGCGCCGGAATCCGTGGTCGCGGGCGGCGTTGACCGCCGCGTACCCGGCCGTCCGCCCGGCGACGTAGTCGAAGTCCGCGGCGTCGTTGTTGACGGTCTGGTAGATCGGGAAGCAGCGCAGGCCCTGCTGGGCGATGGTGGCGAGCTCACCTGGCTGGATGGCCTTCTCCGGCAGGGAGGTGGCACTCGGGTTGGTGAGGTAGCGGCCGACGTACGTGATCCCTGCCGCCTTCAGCGACGCGGCCCGGGCCGGGGTGACTTTCGCGATGGTGTCGCAGGCCCCGGCCGGGCGGGACTGGTCGCCGAAGGACGCCAGCAGGGAGGCGAACGTGGCGAAGTCGCCCTCTCCCGTGGCCGGGAGCGCTGCGAAGGTCTGGAAGGCCCGGACGGCGGCGGCGAGGGAGGAGTCGAAGGTGTCCGTGAGGGCCGCGGGGCGCCGGTTGACGACCATCCCGGCCGAGAACAGCTGGACGAACACGCCCTTGTCGCCCTGTTTCACGGGGTGCGACTTCAGACCCGCCTGGGTACCGGGGCCGAAGTTGCCGTTGGCCGTGCCGTCCGCCATTCCCAGCTCGTACTGCACCGCGAGGAGCAGCGCCTTGAGCGTGCTCTTGGACACGAGCCCGTCGCAGGCGACGACGTAGAAGTCCTGTCGCTTCAGGTAGCGGCCGTTGAGCCACTGCTGGACGGCCCTGACCTGTCCGCTGCCGGAGGCGCCGGGGACGTAGGAGTCCATCGTCAGCAGGGCCTTGAAGGCCTTGGGCGTCAAGGCGCTTCCTGGGAAGGCCTGTTCGATGCCCATGTCGGTCTTGAGCCGGGTGACCGCCGCCTGTACCCGTGTACCGTAGGTGCCGTCGAGGTCGCCGTCGTCGTAGCCCTTGCAACAGAGGCCGGCCTGGATGATGCGGCAGAAGTCCGGCGACGGGACGGTGTCCGCGTCGAGCTCGGGGTACTTCGCCGTCAGGGTGCTGAGCGTGGTGGGGCCGAAGCTGTCGGAGAACGCCGTGATGCCCAGCTCGTACTGCAGGGCACGGGTCAGGGCGTACAGGGTCGGCCAGTCGGCCTCGCCCGTCTCCTGCACCGTCGTGCCGGTACGGCTGCCGTACACGGAGTTGACGAACTTCTGGGCCCTGAGAACCATCGGGTCGCGCATGAAAGTTGATCGTATGTCCGGCTAAACCGCTTACTGTGGGGTACTTGGGCGGGTCTGACGCGCTTCTTGTGCTCTGTAGCGCACCTCCGGTCAACCTCCGGAAACACGCCGGCGGCCCCCCGCCCGCCAGGGACAGGGGGCCGCCGCGGTCGGCTCACGCCCAGGTGATGAGGCGCTTGGGCTGCTCCAGGACCGCGGCCACGTCGGCCAGGACCTTCGAACCCAGCTCGCCGTCGACCAGACGGTGGTCGAACGACAGGGCCAGGGTGGTGACCTGACGGGGCTTCACCTTGCCCTTGTGGACCCACGGCTGCGGCTTGATCGCGCCGACGGCGAGGATCGCGGACTCGCCCGGGTTCAGGATCGGCGTGCCCGTGTCGACGCCGAAGACGCCGACGTTGGTGATCGTCACCGTGCCGCCCTGCATGGCCGCCGGGGACGTCTTGCCGTCCCGGGCCGTCGCCACCAGCTCGCCCAGCGACTCGGCCAGCTGCGGCAGGGTCTGGGCGTGGGCGTCCTTGATGTTCGGCACGATCAGGCCGCGCGGGGTCGCGGCCGCGATGCCCAGGTTCACGTAGTGCTTGACCACGATCTCCTGGGCGGCCTCGTCCCAGGACGCGTTGACGTCCGGGTTGCGCTTGATCGCTACCAGCAGGGCCTTGGCGATCAGCAGCAGGGGGTTCACGCGCAGGCCCGCGAACTCCTTGTCCGCCTTCAGCTCCTCGACCAGCTTCATCGTGCGCGTCACGTCGACCGTCACGAACTCCGTGACATGCGGCGCCGTGAAGGCCGAGCCGACCATCGCCGCCGCCGTCGCCTTGCGGACACCCTTGACCGGGATGCGGGTCTCGCGCGCGGTGTCGTGGGACACCGGAGCCTGGACGGCTGCCGGTGCGGGCGCGACCTGCGGCTCGGTGGCCGCCGGGGCGGCGGCGACCGCCGCGTGCACGTCCTCGCGGGTGATGATGCCGTCCGGGCCGGTCGGGACGACCGTCGTCAGGTCGACGCCCAGGTCCTTGGCCAGCTTGCGGACGGGAGGCTTGGCCAGCGGGCGCTCCGTGCCGGCCTGCGCCGCCGGGGCGGCCGCGGGGGGCACGGCCGGGGCCGCGGGGGGCACGGCCGGGGCCGCCGGCGCGTGGCCGTTCAGCTCCGTCTGGATCGCCGTCGAGGCCTGCTGGACCGGGACCTGAGGGCCCTTGCGGGGGCGGCGGCGGGTGGACGAGGTCGCCACCCCGTAGCCCACCAGCACCGGCTGGCGTCCCGAGCCCGCCGCCTGCGGCTCCTCGGCGGGTGCGGCCGCCGCTGGCTGTTCGGCGGCGGGCTGCTCCGCGGCCGGTGCGGCGCTGCCGCCGCCCACGTCCACCGCGATGATCGCCGTGCCCACGTCGACCGTGGTGCCCTCGGGGAAGTGCAGGTCCCGGACCACGCCGTCGTACGGGATGGGCAGCTCGACGGCCGCCTTCGCCGTCTCGACCTCGCAGACCACCTGGCCGTCGGTGACCGTGTCACCGGGCTGGACGTACCACTTGAGGATCTCGGCCTCGGTGAGTCCCTCGCCCACGTCGGGCATCTTGAACTCGCGCACGGACGCTTCCGTCATCGTCGTCACGACCCTCTCCTCAGTACGCCAGCGAGCGGTCGACGGCGTCCAGTACCCGGTCCAGGTTCGGCAGGTACTCCTCCTCCAGGCGGGCCGGCGGGTACGGGGCGTGGTAGCCGCCGACCCGCAGCACCGGGGCCTCCAGGTGGTAGAAGCAGCGCTCCGTGATCCGGGCGGCGATCTCAGCGCCCGAACCGAAGAACACCGGCGCCTCGTGGACGACTACCAGCCGGCGCGTCTTCTCCACCGACGCCTGGATCGAGTCGAAGTCGAGCGGCGAGACCGAACGCAGGTCCAGGACCTCCAGGTTCCTGCCCTCCTCGGCGGCCGCGTCGGCGACCTCCTGGCAGAGCTTCACCATCGGGCCGTAGGCGGCCAGGGTGAGGTCGGTGCCCTCGCGGACCACCTGGGCCTTGTGCAGCGGGCCCGGGATCGCCTCCGTGTTCACCTCGCCCTTGTCCCAGTAGCGGCGCTTGGGCTCGAAGA
>NZ_JBEZWN010000011.1:0-174313 GCF_040637495.1 Streptomyces sp. NPDC029044 | reverse complement strand
AAGCACGGTAACGTGTGGAGTTGACCGGTACTAATAGGCCGAGGGCTTGTCCTCAGTTGCTCGCGTCCACTGTGTTGGTTCTGAAACCACGAACAACCAAAGTGCCGGTTGTCAGTTTCATAGTGTTTCGGTGGTTATAGCGTAGGGGAAACGCCCGGTTACATTCCGAACCCGGAAGCTAAGCCTTACAGCGCCGATGGTACTGCAGGGGGGACCCTGTGGGAGAGTAGGACGCCGCCGAACAATCATTGGGAAAGCCCCCGCATCTTCGGATGCGGGGGCTTTCTGCGTTTGGCCCCCTTTCGGGGGCCCGCCTTTTACAGGCGTCCAGCTGTCTTCAATGCCAGGTATGCGTCCGCCAGTGCCGGCGCCAAGTCGTCCGGGGTCGCGTCGACGACCGTGACACCGTGGCGGCGGAGCTGTTCCGCTGTGCGGTGACGCTCTGCCTGGGCCTGGGCTGCTGCTGCGGCCTCGTAGACAGCATCGGCATTGCCGCGTGCTGTGGCCATTTCCGTGATGTGCGGGTCGGCCACCGAAGCCAGCAGAACGGTGTGGCGCTGGGTGAGCTGGGTCAGGACCGGGAGCAGGCCCTCTTCGATGGGGGCGGCGTCCAGCGTGGTGAGCAGGACGATCAGGGAGCGGCGGGGCGACGTACGCAGAGCGGTCGCCGTGAGGCCTCGGGCGTCCGTTTCGACGAGCGTCGGCTCCAGCATGGCCATGGCGTTGACCAGGGCGGGAAGCACGTCGCCTGCCGTGCGGCCCTGGACGAGGGCGCGGACCTTGCGGTCGTAGGCGAGGAGGTCCACACGGTCGCCGGCGCGGGAGGCGAGGGCCGCGAGGAGGAGGGCCGCGTCCATCGAGGCGTCGAGGCGCGGTGCGTCGCCCACGCGGCCGGCCGAGGTGCGGCCGGTGTCGAGGACCAGGAGGATGTGGCGATCGCGCTCGGGGCGCCAGGTGCGTACGGCGACCGTGGTCTGGCGGGCTGTGGCGCGCCAGTCGATGGAGCGGGTGTCGTCGCCGGGGACGTACTCGCGCAGGCTGTCGAACTCCGTGCCCTCGCCGCGGGTGAGGACGCTGGTGCGGCCGTCCAGTTCGCGGAGGCGGGCCAGCTTGGAGGGGAGGTGCTTGCGGCTGGTGAACGGGGGCAGGACGCGGATCGTCCAGGGGGCCCGGTGGGTGCCCTGGCGGGAGAAGAGGCCGAGGGGGCCGTACGAGCGGATGGTGATGCGGTCGGCCTGGCGGTCGCCCCGGCGGGTGGGGCGGAGGCGGGTGGTCACGCGGCGGCGTTCGCCCGGGGGGACCGTGAGGCGGTGGCGGGAGGCCGCTGTCTCCGTGCTGGGCTGCCAGCTGCTCGGGGGCCAGGCGTCGCGGAGTCGGGCGCGGAGGGGGCGGCGGGACGGATTGGTGATGGTCAGGGTCACGTCCGCCGTGTCGCCGAGGCGCACGGAGGTGTCGCCGGAGCGGGTCAGGCCCAGGCGGCGTACGGGGGCGGCCAGCGCGAAGTCGCAGGCGCAGGCCGCGGCCAAGGGGGCGTTGACCGCCAGGATGCCCGTCCAGCTGGGCTCCCAGATACCGACGGGGAGGGAGCCCAGGGCCGCGAGGAGGGCGGCGCGTCCGGTGAGTGCCATCAGCGGGGGACGGGGACGTGGGCGAGGATCGCGTTGATGACGGAATCGGCCGTCACGCCCTCCATTTCGGCCTCCGGGCGGAGTTGCACGCGGTGGCGGAGCGTGGGGAGGGCGAGGGCCTTCACGTCGTCGGGGATGACGTAGTCGCGGCCGGTCAGCCAGGCCCAGGCGCGGGCGGTTGCCAGCAGGGCCGTGGCGCCTCGGGGGGAGACGCCCAGGGTGAGGGAGGGCGACTCGCGGGTGGCGCGGCAGATGTCGACGACGTAGGCGGTGATCTCCGGGGAGATGGTCGTCTTGGCGACCGCTGCGCGGGCTGCCTCCAGGTCGGCGGGGCCCGCTACGGGGCGTACGCCGGCGGCGTGCAGGTCGCGGGGGTTGAAGCCCTCGGCGTGGCGGGTGAGGACGTCGATCTCGTCCTGGCGGGAGGGGAGGGGGATGGTGAGTTTGAGGAGGAAGCGGTCCAGCTGGGCTTCCGGGAGGGGGTAGGTGCCCTCGTACTCGACCGGGTTCTGGGTCGCCGCGACCAGGAACGGGTCGGGGAGGAGGCGGGGGGTGCCGTCGACGGTCACCTGGCGTTCCTCCATGGCTTCGAGGAGGGACGACTGGGTCTTGGGGGGTGTGCGGTTGATCTCGTCGGCGAGGAGGAGGTTGGTGAAGACGGGGCCGGGCTGGAAGGAGAACTCGGCGCTGCGGGTGTCGTAGACCAGGGAGCCGGTCACGTCGCTCGGCATGAGGTCGGGGGTGAACTGGACGCGCTTGGTGTCGAGTTCGAGGGCGGAGGCGAGGGCGCGGACCAGGAGGGTCTTGGCGACGCCGGGGACGCCTTCGAGGAGGACGTGGCCGCGGCAGAGCAGGGCGACGACGAGGCCGGTGACGGCGGGGTCCTGGCCGACCACGGCCTTGGCGATCTCGGCGCGCAGGGCCTCCAGGGCGTCTCGGGCGGTGCCCGGGTCCCCGGTGTTCCCGGCGTTGTCAGTGGTCGGGTCCATCATGGACGGCGTACCTCTCTTTCGAGGGCGTCGAGTCGGTCGGCGAGTGCGATGAGTGCTGCGTCGTCGCTGGGCGGTGGTCCGAAGAGGAGGGATCGCTGTTCCTGGCCGTCGCCGTGGAGGTGGGCGGACAGGGCGGGGAGCAGGGCCTCGGGCGTGTGCGCCTGGGTGACGGGGACGCCTACGAGGGGGGCGAGGCGGGTGCGGGTGGTGGAGCGAAGAGCGTCGGCCGCGCGGTCGCGGGCGTCGGTCTTGCGGTAGAGGCGGGCGCGGCCTTCGGCCGTTTCGGAGGCGCGGATCGCGACGGGGAGTCTTTCTGGCACGAGGGGGCCGAGCCGGCGTGCCCGCCACAGGGCGGCCAGGGCCGCGGCGATGAAGAGCTGAAGGGTGCCCCAGAGCCAGCCCGAGGGGAGCAGGTCGAAGAAGCTGCGTTCGTCGTCGGGGCCGGCGGCCGACGTGTCGGAGAGCGAGGGGAGGTACCAGACCAGATGGGGGCGGGAGCCGAGGAGTTGGAGGGCGAGCGAGGCGTTGCCCTGCTCGTCGAGGTGGTCGTTGAGGAGGATGTCGGGCGCGCCCAGCGCGATGGTGTCGCCGTCCCCGGTGCTGTCCGGGATGCGCAGCAGGGTGGCCAGGCGTTCGCTGGGGTAGCAGGCATCGGCGCCGAGGTGGGTGGTGGTGTAGCGGACGCCGCCCGTGTCGGCGGTGCCGGCGCGCTGGGCGGCGGGCAGGGCGCAGCCGGGGGAGAGCGTCGAGTCGAGGCTGGTGGCGGGGTCGGCGGTGACGCCGGGGGCGAGCCGTTCGATGGAGGCGCTGCCGGAGGCGACCAGGACGGTGCGGCCGCGGGAGTCGGCGAACGCGTCGTGCAGCCGGGTCTGCTGAGTGGGGGTCAGCAGGTCGGGGGCGGCGACCAGGAGGGTGGTGTCCGGGCCGGCCGCGGTGGCGGCTTCGTCCAGGGTGGTGACCACGCGGGTGTCCACGCCCCGGTCGGCGAGGAGTTCGGCGACGGCGCGGCTGCCTCCCGGGTCGGCGGAGCGCGGGTCGAGTTCGCCGTGGCGGGCGTCGGAGCGGATGACGGCGATGGCGACGGCTCCGGCGAGGAGCACCACGAAGGCGAGGGCGATACCGCGCGCGCGGGTCCACACCTGGCGGGCGCTGGGCGAGGCCGAGGTGGACGCGAGGGGGGCCTCGGTGGTCATTCGGCGGCTCCCTGGCGGGTGTCGGGGGCCGTGGTGGCGCTGCTCGTCGCGAGCTGGGGTTTGGTGCGTTCCAGGTCGCGGTCGAGTTCGGCGATGCGGTGGTACGACTGTTCGGTCGCCGAGCGGCCGCCGTACGTCACGTCGTCGAAGTCGCGGGCGGCGGTGCGCAGTCGGTCGGTGTGGGCGGGCAGGGCCCGGCCGGCTTCGGCTGCGGCCTCGTCGGCGGTGCGGCCGGGGCGGGTGTCGAGGAGGGCGCGTTCCTCCAGGGCGCGGACGAGGGCGCGCATGCGTTCCTGGACGGCCTGGTTCCAGTGGCCCTGGGCGGCGTGTGCCTCGGCGGTGGCGCGGTGGTCGGCGGCGCTGCGGGGGCGGTCGTCGAACAGGGTTGCCGATGAGGTGGGTTGGCGGCGCGGGGTGCCCAGGCGCCACCACAGGGCGGCCAGGACGGCGATGACGGCCAGGATGACGACGATCAGGCCGAGTGTGCCGCCGGGGGTGGCGGTCGAGGTGGCGGTGAGGAGTTTGCCGAGCCAGTCCCAGAAGGCGTCGAGGGCGCGCTGGAACAGGCTGGGGTCGTTCTCGTGGTACATGCGCTTGGACAGCTCGCGCCGGGCGGCCTCGCGCGCGGGGTCGCGCGGGATGGTGAGGGGCGGCTCGTCGGCGGAGCGGGCCGACGACAGCAGGGAGGTGTCGCCGGCGCTCAGCAGCGTCCGTATTCCGGCGCGTGGCAGCGCCGTTGTGAGAAGTTCCCCCGCCCGGCTCACCGCATCAGCTCCCCGGGGTGGCGCCGGGGGCGGTGGAGCCGTAGTCCTGGACGCCGGCGGCGCGGGCCAGTTCGAGGTCGAGGGCCTCGCGGCGGATGCGCTGGTCGATGTAGAGGAGCACGGTGACGCCGGCCGTGATCGGGAACGTGATCATGGAGCCGATCACCGAGCCGATGCCGCTGATGATGAGGAACGTCCAGCCGAGGCTGCCGACACCGGTGTCGAGCCAGCCGGTGAGGCCGTCGCCGCTGAGGGCCGCGGCGAGGAGGGTGAACGGGATGACGATGATCGAGGCGACGACGTTCGCGATGAGCGTGGCGAGCAGTTGGATGCCGAAGATCCGCCACCAGGTGCCCTGGACGAGCTTCGCGGAGCGGCTCATGGCCTTCTTGATGCCCTGCTTCTCCAGCATGAGGGCGGGAGAGGCGAGGGAGAAGCGGATGGCCAGCCACAGGGCGACGAGGCCGGCGCCGATGATGCCGAGGACGGTGAGGGCGACGCCCGGGCCGCTGCTTCCGGCGACGGTCACGAGGAGACCGGGCAGGGCTCCCACGGTGACGACGCCGACGGTGATGAGCAGCAACACGCAGATGAGGCCGAACAGTTTGAGGATCTGGGGGCGGGCGTCGCGCCAGGCCTCGCCGATGGTCACCGACTTGCCGAGTACGGCGCGGCTGGTGACGGTGGTGAGCAGGGCGGTCGCGATGACGGTGCCGACCAGGGAGATCACGAAGACGACGCTGGAGTTGAGCATGGCGTCGCCCATGGCGCGGCTCAGCTCGCTGAGGGTGGCGCTGGGGTCGTTGAGGGCTTCGGTGCTGGAGTCGTTCAGGACGAGGCCCTGGAACAGGACGACGATGAGCTCGGTGAGGACGGCGACGGTCAGGGAGATGCCGAGGACCGTGCGCCAGTAGGTGCGCATGGTGGAGACCGCGCCGTCGAGGATCTCGCCCACGCCGAGGGGGCGGAGCGGGATGATGCCGGGCTTGGCGGCGGGCGGGGGGCCGCCCCAGCCGCTTCCCCAGCCGCCGTGGGCTCCGGGCGCGCCGTATCCGCCGGATCCGCCTTGGCCGCCGTACCCGCCGTGGCCTGCGGGGGGCTGGTTGCCCCAGCCCGGGCCGGGGGGTGGCGGCGGGGGAGCCTGGCCGGGGGCGGCCGGGCCGCTGGGGGCGGACCACTGGGCCGGCGGCGGCTGCTCCTTGGACCACTGCGGTCCGGGGCCCTGCGGGGCCTGGCCGGGCTGGGTCGGCTGGTCCGAGGGCTGAGCGGGGCGGTCGGTGGGCGCGGCAGGGCCGGACCGGTCCGGCTCCTGCCCGTCGGACGGGGCGGATCCGGGCGAGGCCCAGCCCGGAGTGTCGTTCATCGTCGCTCCTTCACGGTGCCCGTCCGCGGTCGCGGCGGCAGGTTGGCAGCCATCGTGCCATGGGGTGGTCTTGGAGTGACCGGCAGCGGTATGGGCTGCGTACCTTCAATTGTCCGCTCGATAGGGGGCAGACTGACGGCATGGCTGATCAGTACGCGCACAGCGGCGATGACAAGCGGCCGACCGAGATCCCCGCGATCCGCTGGGAAGAGCCACCGGAAGGCCCGGTTCTGGTCCTGCTGGACCAGACGAGGCTGCCGGCCGAGGAGGTCGAACTGGTCTGTACGGACGCGCCCGCGCTCGTGGAGGCGATCCGCTCGCTGGCGGTGCGCGGGGCGCCGCTGCTCGGCATCGCGGGGGCGTACGGCGTCGCGCTCGCCGCTGTGCGGGGCTTCGACGTGGACGAGGCGGCGGCCGCGCTGGCGGGTGCCCGGCCGACCGCGGTGAACCTGGCTGTGGGTGTGCGGCGGGCGCAGTCGGCGCACGAGGCGGCGCTCGCCAAGGGCGGGGACGTGCGGCAGGCGGCCGCGGCGGCGCTGGCCGCGGCGCGGCAGCTGCACCGGGAGGATGCCGAGGCCAGTGGGCGGATGGCCGAGCACGGGCTGGCGCTGCTGGACGAGCTGCTGCCCGGTGGCGGGCACCGGATTCTCACCCACTGCAACACCGGTTCGCTGGTGTCGGGCGGGGAGGGGACGGCGTTCGCGGTGGCGCTCGCGGCGCACCGGACGGGGCGGCTGCGGCGGCTGTGGGTGGACGAGACGCGGCCGCTGCTGCAGGGCGCTCGCCTGACGGCGTACGAGGCGGCTCGCAGCGGGATGGCGTACACGCTGCTCACCGACAACGCGGCGGGGTCGCTGTTCGCCGCCGGGGAGGTGGACGCGGTGCTGATCGGAGCGGACCGCATCACGGCGGACGGTTCGGTGGCGAACAAGGTCGGGAGCTATCCGCTGGCGGTGCTGGCGCGGTACCACCACGTGCCGTTCATCGTGGTGGCGCCGGTGACGACGGTGGATCTGGACACCGCGGACGGGGCGTCCGTCGAGGTGGAGCAGCGGCCCGGGCACGAGGTGACCGAGGTGACGGCGCCGCAGGTGCCGGTGGTCGGTGCGGAGGCGGGCGGTGGGATTCCGGTGGCGCCGCTGGGGACGCAGGCGTACAACCCGGCGTTCGACGTCACTCCGGCCGAGCTGGTGACCGCGATCGTCACGGAGGAGGGCGCTGTTTCGCCGGTGACGGCTGAGGCACTCGCCGAGATGTGTGCGCGGTCACGCCGGGTGGCGGCGGGCTGAGCCGGGCGCTGCACGGCGGGCGTGCCCGGGGCGGCGGTGGGCTCGGGCACCCTCGCCGCTCGGTCCCGCTGGAGATCATCTGCGGGCCGGCGAGGGCAGACAGTAGCGCTTGCTGCGACTATGGTCACTGGCCGGTGACCTACCTCACCACTGCCTTCGCCACTGTTATGAGAATGGGATGATGTCGTTTATGAAGGGACGAGTCCTTGTCGTCGACGACGACACCGCACTGGCCGAGATGCTCGGCATCGTGCTGCGTGGTGAGGGTTTCGAGCCGTCGTTCGTGGCCGACGGGGACAAGGCGCTGGCCGCGTTCCGTGAGGCCAAGCCCGACCTGGTGCTGCTCGATCTGATGCTGCCCGGTCGCGACGGCATCGAGGTGTGCCGCCTGATCAGGGCGGAGTCGGGTGTACCGATCGTGATGCTGACGGCGAAGAGCGACACGGTCGATGTCGTCGTGGGCCTGGAGTCGGGCGCCGACGACTACATCGTGAAGCCGTTCAAGCCCAAGGAACTGGTGGCCCGGATCCGGGCGCGGCTGCGGAGGTCGGAGGAGCCCGCTCCGGAGCAGCTCGCCATCGGTGATCTGGTCATCGACGTGGCGGGTCACTCCGTGAAGCGGGACGGGCAGTCGATCGCGCTGACACCGCTGGAGTTCGACCTGCTGGTCGCGCTCGCGCGCAAGCCGTGGCAGGTGTTCACGCGCGAGGTACTGCTGGAGCAGGTCTGGGGTTACCGGCACGCGGCGGACACGCGGCTGGTCAACGTCCATGTGCAGCGGCTGCGCTCCAAGGTCGAGAAGGACCCGGAGAAGCCGGAGATCGTGGTGACCGTCCGAGGTGTCGGATACAAGGCAGGACCGAGCTGACATGACCGGCGACAGTGCCGCTTCGGCGCCCGGCCGGTCCGGGGCCCGCCCGGAGCGGCCTGTCGGGCGGAAGAAGCCCGGCTCCCGTTGGGGGCGGTTCCTGGAGAGCGGACTGCTGCTCCAGGGCGGAGTCCAGGGCAGCCCGGTCATCCGCCTGTTCATGCGGTGGGTGCGCCGGCCCCTGCTGCCCGTCATGCGGCTGTGGCGGCGCAACATCCAGCTCAAGGTCGTCGTCACGACGCTGCTGATGTCGCTGGGCGTGGTGCTGCTGCTGGGCTTCGTCGTCATCGGGCAGGTGCGCAACGGCCTGCTGGACGCCAAGGTGAAGGCCTCCCAGAGCCAGGCCACCGGCGGGTTCGCGGTGGCCAAACAGCGGGCCGACGACGCGGCGAGCGGCACCGGCGACGACGGCGCCACGTCGGTCGGGGGCCCCGCGCAGAACGTCACCCCGTGGATGAGCGACCTCGTCTCCTCGCTGTCCAGCGGCGGCCAGGGCGCCTTCGACGTCGTGACGCTCCCGGCCACCGACGCGGAGGGGGCGGGCGGGCGCGGGCAGCGTGCCTCCGGTGAGGTGGACTGGAACCGGAGCGTGCCCGCTGACCTGCGCGAGCGGATCGGCAAGAGTACGACGGCCGCGCAGAGCTACACCCGCATCACCTACAACAACCCGACCAAGGACTCCCAGCCGGGCCTGGTCATCGGCCAGCAGGTGGACGACCCGAACGGCGACCCGTACCAGCTGTACTACCTCTTCCCGCTCACCCAGGAGGAGAAGTCGCTGAGTCTGGTCAAGGGCACGCTGGCGACCGCCGGGCTGTTCGTCGTCGTCCTGCTGGGGGCCATCGCCTGGCTCGTCGTGCGGCAGGTCGTCACGCCGGTGCGGATGGCGGCGGGGATCGCCGAGCGGCTGTCGGCCGGGCGGCTCCAGGAGCGTATGAAGGTCACCGGCGAGGACGACATCGCGCGGCTCGGCGAGGCCTTCAACAAGATGGCGCAGAACCTCCAGCTCAAGATCAGTCAGCTGGAGGACCTGTCGCGGATGCAGCGCCGCTTCGTGTCGGACGTGTCGCACGAGCTGCGGACGCCGCTGACGACCGTACGGATGGCCGCGGACGTCATCCACGAGGCGCGGGTGGACTTCGACCCGGTCACCGCGCGGTCGGCGGAGCTGCTCGCCGACCAGCTGGACCGGTTCGAGTCGCTGCTCGCGGACCTGCTGGAGATCAGCCGCTTCGACGCGGGCGCCGCGGCGCTGGAGGCGGAGCCGATAGACCTCAGGGACGTCGTGCGGCGGGTGGTCAGCGGGGCCGAGCCGCTCGCGGAGCGCAAGGGCACGCGGATCCGCGTCCTCGGTGACCAGCAGCCCGTCGTCGCCGAGGCCGATGCCCGGCGCGTGGAGCGGGTGCTGCGCAACCTCGTGGTCAACGCCGTCGAACACGGCGAGGGCAGGGACGTCGTCGTCAAGCTCGCGGCGGCCGGCGGTGCCGTCGCCGTGGCGGTGCGGGACTACGGCGTCGGACTCAAGCCGGGCGAGGCGACCCGGGTGTTCAGCCGCTTCTGGCGGGCCGACCCGGCACGCGCGCGGACCACGGGCGGTACGGGCCTGGGCCTCTCCATCGCCCTGGAGGACGCCCGGCTGCACGGCGGCTGGCTCCAGGCGTGGGGCGAGCCGGGCGGCGGTTCGCAGTTCCGGCTGACGCTGCCCAGGACCGCCGACGAGCCGCTGCGGGGCTCCCCGATACCGCTGGAGCCCAAGGACTCCCGGCGCAACCGCGGACTCGACGACGCCGGTCTGCCGTGCGGCGGAGGGGACGGCGAGAAGCGGGCGACCGTGCCGGCGCAGCCGGTGAGCGGGCCGGTGTCCCAGGGGGCGAAGCGGGACCCGATACCTCCGCGGAGCGCCCCTACGGCCGATCCGACGGCGCTGCCCGGCCAGGGTTCACGTGTGGTGCCCAGGCCTGCCTCGGGCACGCGCCGGCAGGAAGAACCGGCGGGGGCCGAGCAGCAGGGTCCCGGCGATGACGCGGGCCGTCCGGAAGGGGCGGGGCGCGAGGGTGGCGCCGGCGGCCGGGCCGGACGGGATCCGGTCGTGAACGGGCCGCGGGACGAGGACGACCACTCCGCGGGTACGGGGAGCCGGGCGACCGGGCCAGGGGACGTGGACAGGCAAGGGGAGGCATCTCGTGGGCGTTGACCGCGAGGGGCGCGGCCGGCGCAGGCCCGCGCGCGTGATGGCGTACGCCGCCGGTGGCGTTCTGGTGCTGGCGGGGTGTGCCTCGATGCCGGACAGCGGGGATCTGCGGGGCGTGGAGTCCACACCGCGCCAGGAGAACCAGGTGCAGGTGTTCGCCGTGCCGCCGGGGGAGGACGCGTCGCCCTCGGAGATCGTGCAGGGCTTCCTGGAGGCGCTCACCAGCGACGATCCGCGCTACAAGACCGCGCGCCAGTACCTGACCGGAGACGCCGCGAAGACGTGGCGGCCCGAGGCGTCCGCCACGGTGCTGACGGACGGGCCGGGTGCCAAGCCCGAGCCCGGCGCCGGCCGGGAGGACACCGGCGAGATCTCCTACCTGCTGACCGGCACCAAGGTGGCCACCGTCGACGCCCAGCAGGCGTACGCGCCCGCGACGGGGGCGTACGGCAGGAGCGTGCACCTGACCCAGGACGACAAGCGGCAGTGGCGGATCGACGCGCTGCCGCAGGGCGTCGTCATCGGGGAGTCGGACTTCCAGCGCAACTACATGTCGGTCAGCAAGTACTACTTCGCCTCGAACACCGACGCGGCCGGATCGAAGTCACGGCCCGCGGCGGTCGCCGACCCCATCTACGTGCGCCGACGCGTGGAGCCCATGACGCAGATGGTGAGTTCCCTGCTCAGCGGGCCGACGCGGTGGCTCGGGCCCGTGGTCAGATCGAGTTTCCCCACCGGTACGGCGCTGGCGAAGGGCGCCGGTGCGCTGACACCGGACGACCGGAGCAAGCTGACGGTCCCGCTCAACGGCAAGGCCGCGGGCATCGGCGCCAACCGGTGTGAGGAGATGGCGGCCCAGATGCTCTTCACACTGCGCAACCTCAGCCCCGCGGTGGAGGAGGTCGAGCTGCGGGCCGGAGGGGCGGAGCTGTGCTCGCTCACGCAGGAGGGGGCCGATTCGGCGGCCTCCCGCAGCTCGGCGCGGCACCCCGACTACCTGTACTTCGTCGACGGCAAGCACCGGCTGGTACGGATCGCCGCGGGCAGCAGCGGCAACGAGCCGGACCCCGCGCCCGGCGCCCTCGGCGAGGGTGACACGGCACTGCGGTCGGTGGCGGTGTCGCGTGACGAGCACACCGCGGCCGGCGTGAGCCTCGACGGCCGGTCGCTGTACGTGGGCTCGCTCGTCTCGGGCGGTTCGCTGGGCGAGCCGGTGCTGCGCAGCCAGGGCCGGTCCGAGAAGGACCGGCTGACGCCCCCCAGCTGGGACGCGGACGACGGACTGTGGGTGGCCGACCGCGACCCCGACCGCCCCCGGCTGCTCCTCTTCGAGGAGGGCAAGGGCGATCCGGTGGAGGTGCGCACGCCGCACCTGGACGGACGGGTCCAGTCCGTGCGGGTCGCCGCCGACGGGGTGCGGATCGCGCTCGTCGTGGAGAAGGGCGGCAAGAAGACCCTGCTCATCGGGCTGATCGAGCGGGACGAGGAACCGGGCGGGAAGCCGGCCGTCAGGGTGGTGGAACTGCGCTCCGCGACGCCGGAGTTGGAGCAGGTCACCACCATGTCGTGGGCCGGGGACAGCCGGCTCGTGGTGGTCGGGCGCGAGCACGGGGGCGTCGAGCAGATGCGGTACGTCCAGGTCGACGGCTCCACGCCGGACGTGCCGGCGCCCGCGGCCCTGACCGGCGTCAAGGAGGTCACGGCCGCCGAGGACGACCGGTTGCCGCTGGTGGCGTACTCGGTGGACGGCATCGTCCGCCTGCCGTCGGGTGAGCAGTGGCAGAAGGTGACGGAGGGGACGGCGCCGGTCTACCCGGGGTGAGCTGTGAGCGTCCCGGTGGCAGGTGGGGCCGGGGTGTGGAGGTGCGGGCAGCCGCTCCTGCCGAGGTCTGACTCGGGAGGGGCGGCCGCGGTGTTCGGGGGTCGCGCGCGGGGTCGGTGCTGCTCGCCTCCGCCTTGTGGCCTCCGGGGCTTCTGCGGGGCGTCACTCGTGTGGGGGGCGGGCCGGTGGCGAGGGCGGCTGGTTGTCCACAGGCGGTTGCCCACGGTTGTCCACAGGGGTGGCCGGACCGGGCCCGCAGGGGCCACAGTGGGGCCATGCGGGGGTGGTGGCAGGACCTGACCGACCTGGTGCTGCCGGGCGAGTGCGGCGGCTGTGGCGTGCCTCGTACGGTGCTGTGCGCGCGGTGCCGTGCGGTGCTGGGCGGAAGTGCGGCGCGGCGGGTGCGGCCGGTGCCGGAGCCGCCCGGGCTGCCCATGGTGCACGCTGCGGCCCGGTACGCGGACGAGGTCCGGGCGGCGCTGCTGGCCCACAAGGAACGGGGCGCCCTGGCGCTCGCCGGACCGCTCGGAGTGGCGCTGGCGGAAGCCGTACGGGCGGGGCTCCGGGACGCCCCGGCTCCGGCGCGGGCCGGAGCGGCCCGGGTCCCGGGCGGCAGGGCTCCTGTGCTGCTCGTGCCGGTGCCGTCCGGGCGGCGGGCCGTGCGGGCCCGGGGGCATGATCCGGCGCGGCGGATCGCGCTGGCGGCAGCGGGTGAGTTGCGGCGGAGGGGGTTTCCGGCCCGGGTGGCCGGCGTGCTGCGGCAGCGCCGGGCCGTGGCCGACCAGTCGGGGCTCAACTCGCGGCAGCGGCTGGACAATCTCGCGGGCGCGCTGGCGGTGGCTCCCGGCGGTGCCCGGCTGCTCTCCGGGGGACCGGTCGTCCTCGTCGACGACGTGATGACCACCGGGGCCTCCCTGGCGGAGGCCGCGCGTGCCGTGCGGGCGGCCTCGGGCGGGCCGCGGACCGCTTTCGGGGTGACGGGGCCGATTCCGAACGCCTCATGGAGTTCGGCCGTGTATGCGGGAGAGACGTGGGAAAGCAGAGAGGAACAGAACGTCGGATCAAGGTGGGAGAGGACGGGCGGGCGGCCCGCCCGGCAGGTGAACGCGGGCGCGGGCGACGTCGGCGGAGTCGTCGAGGTGGTGTGCGCGGCGGTGGTCGCGGCAACACCGGACTCTTTCGAAATAAACCGGAACTGACTGAGATCTTGTGTCGTTGCAGGTAACGAGAGGGCCTATTCACCTGAACGGAGGTACGCCGCAGTAGAGGGTGACGACATCCGTCCGGGCGAGATATGTTCGGTTGAGAGGGAAAGCCGCAGGCCACACCTCTCGAATCCGAATGCCGTGCCGTGAGTTTTTCTTCATCACTCGCGCCGGTGGAGTGGAGATCTCGCTCGCGGGGGAGGAGGTGGAAGTCACCGAGTCCGAGGTTCCGGGACTCACCGGAGCCTGGTGCAAAAGGGAGACGCTCCGCACCGCAGCGGAGCGATCCGGGAACGGAGTTCTGCGTGGACATCGTCGTCAAGGGCCGCAAGACCGAGGTGCCCGAGCGGTTCCGGAAGCACGTGGCCGAGAAGCTGAAGCTGGAGAAGATCCAGAAGCTCGATGGCAAGGTGATCAGCCTCGACGTCGAGGTGTCCAAGGAGCCCAACCCCCGGCAGGCCGACCGCTGTGACCGAGTGGAGATCACGCTCCGCTCCCGCGGCCCGGTGATCCGGGCGGAGGCAGCGGCGAGCGATCCGTACGCGGCGCTCGACCTGGCGGCGGAGAAGCTGGAAGCCCGGCTGCGCAGGCAGCACGACAAGCGGTACTCGCGCCGTGGCGCGCGCCGGATCCCGGCCGCCGAGGTCGCCGACCACGTCCCCGGTGTGGCGACGCTCAACGGAAACGGCCTGGTGCCGGCTCCCGAGGAGGAGCCCGAGGCCGTACCCACGAAGAAGATCGGTTCGCTGGAGGTCCAGGGTGACGGCCCCATCGTCGTCCGAGAGAAGACCCACGTCGCAGCCCCCATGACCCTCGACCAGGCTCTCTACGAGATGGAGCTGGTCGGGCACGACTTCTACCTGTTCGTCGACTCCGAGACCAAGGAACCGAGTGTCGTCTACCGACGGCACGCCTACGACTACGGCGTGATCCACCTCAGCACGGACACGATGGTCACCCAGGCGCACTCCCCCGACGCGGGTGGTGCGCTCGGCGGCTGACCGTGCCGGGTGACAGCGGAACAGGTGCCCCTGGAGCGCGTGTGCGCCCCCAGGGGCACCCCCGTGCGACCACTTCGCGCCCCGCTCCGGCACCCCGGTGCCGTCCGGGCATGAAATCATGGTGGCCACGGCCCAACCGGTGGGTCGTTGCTCTGGGTTGGCGATGGCTCAGGACCTCAGGCCACAGCCTTCAGGGGGAGGAACGATGGCGGACAGCTTCGGACCGATGCGTGACGAGGATGCCGACGACGGCGTCGTCGGCATGGGCCCGGACTCGGGGACCCCACGCAAGGAACCGATCAGAGTCCTTGTGGTGGACGACCACGCCTTGTTCCGCCGGGGCCTGGAGATCGTGCTCGCGGCCGAGGAGGACATCCAGGTCATCGGAGAGGCGGGCGACGGCGCCGAGGCCGTGGAGAAGGCCGCCGACCTGCTGCCCGACATCGTCCTGATGGACGTGCGGATGCCCAAGCGCGGCGGGATCGAGGCGTGCACCTCCATCAAGGAGGTGGCACCCAGTGCCAAAATCATCATGCTGACGATCAGCGACGAGGAAGCCGATCTCTACGACGCCATCAAGGCGGGAGCGACCGGCTATCTCCTCAAGGAGATCTCCACGGACGAGGTGGCCACCGCCATTCGCGCGGTGGCCGACGGGCAGTCGCAGATCAGCCCGTCCATGGCGTCGAAACTCCTCACCGAGTTCAAGTCGATGATCCAGCGCACGGACGAACGCCGGCTGGTGCCCGCGCCGCGCCTGACCGACCGGGAACTGGAAGTCCTCAAGCTCGTCGCGACGGGAATGAACAACCGTGACATCGCCAAGGAGTTGTTCATCTCCGAGAACACCGTGAAGAATCACGTCCGCAACATCCTGGAGAAGCTGCAACTGCACTCCAGGATGGAAGCGGTGGTGTACGCGATGCGGGAGAAGATCCTCGAGATCCGCTAGGACGCGATCTCAGCCGAGAAGGCGGGCGAGTTCCTGGGCCAGGGGCTCGCGCAGCTCCGGCGTGTCGACCCGTTCCACGCGGGCGTCCGTGCAGTCCACCCAGGTCGCCGCCTCGGCCAGGGCCTGGGCGACGGCCGGGACGGCCTTCGGGCCGTCCAGGGTGACCTGCTTGGCCACCAGGGTGCGGCCCTCGCGGGCCGGGTCCACGCGGCCGACCAGACGACCGCCGGCCAGGACCGGCATCGCGAAGTAGCCGTGGATGCGCTTCTGTTTGGGGACGTAGGCCTCCAGGCGGTGCGTGAACCCGAAGATCCGCTCCGTGCGGGCCCGCTCCCAGATCAGGGAGTCGAAGGGCGACAGGAGCGTGGTGCGGTGGCGGCCGCGCGGGGGTGTCTCCAGAGCCGCGGGATCGGCCCACGCCGGCTTGCCCCAGCCCTCGACCGAGACCGGGACCAGGCCCGACTCGGCGATCACCGCGTCGACCTGCTCGCCCTTGAGACGGTGGTAGTCGGCGATGTCCGCCCGGGTGCCCACACCCAGGGACCGGCCCGCCAGGGCGACCAGGCGGCGCAGGCACTCGGTGTCGTCCAGCTCGTCGTGCAGCAGGTCGTCGGGCACGGCGCGCTCGGCGAGGTCGTAGACGCGCTTCCAGCCGCGGCGCTCCACGCAGACCACCTCGCCGTACATCAGGGCGCGTTCCACGGCGACCTTGGAGCCGGACCAGTCCCACCAGTCGTTCGTCTTCTTGGCGCCGCCCAACTCCGTCGCCGTGAGGGGGCCTTCGGAGCGGAGCTGCTTGATGACCTGGTCGTAAACGCCGTCGGGCAGGTCGTGGTTCCAGTGCGGGCGGTTGCGGTAGGCACGGCGGCGGAAGGCGAAGTGCGGCCACTCCTCGATGGGGAGGATGCAGGCGGCGTGGGACCAGTACTCGAAGGAGTGCGTGTCCTGCCAGTAGGCGTCCTCGACCGTTCTGCGGCCGACCGCGCCCAGCCGGGCGTACGGGACGAGTTCATGGGACCGGGCCAGGACCGAGATGGTGTCGAGCTGTATCGCGCCCAGGTGGCGGAGGACGCCGCGGACACCGGAACGGCGGTCGGGCACGCCGAGGAAGCCTTGGGCGCGGAGCGCGATTCTGCGGGCCTCGTCCGCGGAGAGGTCTGCGAGGGGGCGAGGGGTGGTCATGGTCGCAGCGTAGGGGGTGGGACCGACAACGGGGGGTGGCCTGCGCATTCGCCGGGACGGCCGGGCAGGTCAGCGTGCCGGCAGGTACGGGGCGGTCGACGGCAGGCCCATGTCCGAGGGGAGCAGCGAGCCCACCCAGGTGTCCCGTCGTACTCCCTTGTTGTTCGTCGCGGAGCGCAGCGTGCCCTCGATCGTGAAGCCCGCTCGTTCCGCCACCGCGCGGGAGGCCCGGTTGCCCACCTCGGCGCGCCATTCGACGCGGTCGAGCGCGGCGCGGGTGAAGGACCAGCGGCAGGCGGTGAGGGCGGCTTCGGTGACGTAGCCGTTGGCGCGGTGCTGCTTGGCGGCCCAGAAGCCGATCTCGCCCATGCCCAGGGCGCGCATCTCGATGCCGAGCATGCCCGCCAGTTCCCCGGAGTGCAGGAAGACGCCGAAGGTGAACATGGAGCCGTCCCTCCAGCCGTCCGGGACCATGTGTTCCGTGAAGCTCCGGGCGTGCTCGCGCAGGTAGGGCGAGGGGATCGTGGTCCAGCGCTGGATGTCGGGGTCCTGACAGGCCTCGTACACCGCGTCGGTGTCCTGGGGCCCCACCGTGCGCAGCAGGAGACGGTCCGTGGTGAGGGTGACGGGTTCCATCGGGCGATTCTGCTCGGACGCCGGCCGCGGTGTCCTGTGTTTGCCCTCGGTGAAGGGGTGATCACGGGTCGTGCAATTCGACGGAGGGGTGCGGCACTATCCGAGGGGGTCGCACGTTGTCCCCTTTGAAGCAGACGTCAATCTCGACGCAGACGTGAATCAGAATCGAAGCAGCGGACGGTCGCCCGTCACGGCAGGCCCTCCCGGCGCGGTGGGGTCCTCGCATACGATGGCCGTTGCTCAGTAAGTCAAGTGGTAACCGACCGTCCCAGGCCCGACCGGCAAGGAGACCAACCCCCGTGTCCGTCCTCTCGAAGCTCATGCGTGCAGGCGAAGGCAAGATCCTGCGCAAGCTGCACCGCATCGCGGACCAGGTCAACTCCATCGAAGAGGACTTCGTCGACCTCTCCGACGCCGAGCTGCGCGCCCTCACCGATGAGTACAAGCAGCGCTACGCCGACGGCGAGACGCTGGACGACCTGCTGCCCGAGGCGTTCGCCACCGTCCGCGAGGCCGCCAAGCGTGTCCTCGGCCAGCGTCACTACGACGTGCAGATGATGGGTGGCGCGGCCCTGCACATGGGCTACGTGGCCGAGATGAAGACAGGTGAGGGCAAGACCCTCGTCGGCACCCTGCCGGCTTATCTGAACGCCCTGTCCGGCAAGGGCGTCCACATCATCACGGTCAACGACTACCTGGCCGAGCGCGACTCCGAGATGATGGGCCGCGTCCACCGGTTCCTGGGGCTCGAGGTCGGCTGCATCCTCGCCAACATGACGCCGGCTCAGCGCCGCGAGCAGTACGCCTGCGACATCACGTACGGCACGAACAACGAGTTCGGCTTCGACTACCTGCGCGACAACATGGCGTGGTCCCAGGACGAGCTCGTCCAGCGCGGCCACAACTTCGCCATCGTCGACGAGGTCGACTCCATCCTCATCGACGAGGCCCGTACGCCGCTGATCATCTCCGGCCCGGCCGACCAGGCCACCAAGTGGTACGGGGACTTCGCCAAGCTGGTGAAGCGCCTCAAGCGCGGTGAGGCCGGCCAGCCGCTCAAGGGCATCGAGGAGACCGGCGACTACGACGTCGACGAGAAGAAGCGCACGGTCGCCATCCACGAGTCCGGTGTCGCCAAGGTCGAGGACTGGCTGGGCATCGACAACCTCTACGAGTCGGTGAACACCCCGCTGGTGGGCTACCTGAACAACGCCATCAAGGCCAAGGAGCTGTTCAAGAAGGACAAGGACTACGTCATCATCGACGACGAGGTCATGATCGTCGACGAGCACACCGGACGTATCCTCGCGGGCCGCCGCTACAACGAGGGCATGCACCAAGCGATCGAGGCCAAGGAATCGGTGCCGATCAAGGACGAGAACCAGACGCTCGCCACGATCACCCTCCAGAACTTCTTCCGCCTCTACAAGCGCCACGACCACAACGGCAAGGAACAGCCCGGTCTGTGCGGCATGACAGGTACGGCCATGACCGAGGCCGCCGAGTTCCACCAGATCTACAAGCTCGGCGTGGTGCCGATCCCGACCAACCGGCCGATGGTCCGCAAGGACCAGTCGGACCTGATCTACCGGACCGAGGTCGCCAAGTTCGAGGCGGTCGTCGACGACATCGAGGAGAAGCACCGCAAGGGGCAGCCGATCCTCGTCGGCACGACCTCCGTCGAGAAGTCCGAGTACCTCTCGCAGCAGCTCAGCAAGCGCGGCATCCAGCACGAGGTGCTGAACGCCAAGCAGCACGACCGGGAGGCGACGATCGTCGCCCAGGCCGGCCGCAAGGGCGCCGTCACGGTGGCCACGAACATGGCAGGCCGTGGTACGGACATCAAGCTCGGCGGCAACCCCGAGGACCTCGCCGAGGCGGAGCTGCGCCAGCGTGGCCTCGACCCCGAGGAGCACATCGAGGAGTGGGCGCACGCCCTGCCCGAGGCGCTCCAGCGGGCCGAGAAGGCCGTCCAGAACGAGAAGGACGAGGTCGAGAAGCTCGGCGGGCTCTACGTGCTGGGCACCGAGCGGCACGAATCGCGGCGCATCGACAACCAGCTGCGCGGTCGCTCCGGCCGTCAGGGCGACCCGGGCGAGTCCCGCTTCTACCTCTCCCTCGGCGATGACCTGATGCGCCTGTTCAAGGCCCAGATGGTCGAGCGCGTGATGTCGATGGCGAACGTCCCGGACGACGTGCCGATCGAGAACAAGATGGTCACCCGCGCGATCGCCTCCGCGCAGTCGCAGGTGGAGCAGCAGAACTTCGAGACGCGCAAGAACGTCCTGAAGTACGACGAGGTCCTCAACCGCCAGCGCGAGGTCATCTACGGCGAGCGGCGCCGCGTCCTGGAGGGCGAGGACCTGCACGAGCAGGTGCAGCACTTCATGGACGACACCATCGACGCCTACGTCCAGGCCGAGACCGCCGAGGGCTTCCCCGAGGACTGGGACCTCGACCGGCTGTGGGGCGCCTTCAAGCAGCTCTACCCGGCCAAGATCACGGTCGAGGAGCTGGAGGAGGCCGCCGGCGACCGGGCCGGGCTGACCGCCGAGTTCATCGGCGACTCCATCAAGGACGACATCCACGAGCAGTACCAGGCGCGTGAGGACCAGCTCGGCTCCGAGATCATGCGGGAGCTGGAGCGCCGGGTCGTGCTGTCGGTCCTGGACCGCAAGTGGCGCGAGCACCTCTACGAGATGGACTACCTCCAGGAGGGCATCGGCCTGCGCGCCATGGCGCAGAAGGACCCCCTGGTCGAGTACCAGCGCGAGGGCTTCGACATGTTCACCGCGATGATGGAGGGCATCAAGGAGGAGTCCGTCGGCTACCTGTTCAACCTGGAGGTCCAGGTCGAGCAGCAGGTCGAGGAGGTCCCGGTCGAGGACACCAAGCCGGTGGCCGACCTGGAGAAGAAGGACGCCGTGCCGGCGCAGGCGGGCTCCCGGCCGGAGATCCGTGCCAAGGGGCTCGACGTCCCGCAGCGGCGCAACCTCCACTTCTCCGCGCCGACGGTCGACGGCGAGGGCGGCACCATCGAGGGCGACTTCACCGAGGACGGTGAGCCGGTGCGCTCCGAGGCCGACGGCCTGACGCGCGCGGAGCGGCGCAAGCAGGCGCGGGGGCGCGGCCGCCGCAAGAAGTGACGGTCGCCGAGGCGCCGTAGCGGTTCGAAGGGCCGGACACCCGAGGGTGCCCGGCCCTTCGGCTTCGACGGCTTCAGTCCGCTTCGACTGCTTCAGCCGGCTTCGACTGCATCAGCCGGCGTCGCGGCCTCAGCCCGGCGTCGCGGCCTCGGCCGGCGTTGCGGCCTCAGTCGGCTTCCGGGCGAGGCGGGCGGGGACCGCCGAGTTCGACCGCCGTGCAGCGCCACCGGCGGTCCCGTCCGAGTTCCAGGCGGAAGGCCATGGCGCGCAGCCGGTCGCCGGCACCGATACGGGCGAAGGCCTCGATGGCGCCCGGACGGGGCTCGTAGTAGCCGATGTCCCGGACGACGGGACGGGCACCGCGCGTGCGCAGGGGGCCGCGCTCGGCCAGCCAGGCCAGCTCGTCGTAGGCGCGGCCACGGGTGTGGCGGAGCATCGAGTGGACGGGGCGGTGGCCGCTCAGGACGGCGACGAGGAGGTCGGCGAAGAGGTCGGTGGGCAGGGGCTGGGGGACCGCCACGGGGCGGAGACCCTGGGTCGGGACACGAGGGGCCGCTCCGGCCCCGGCGGGTGCGGAAACGGCGAGGTCCGAGTGGGCCGGGGTGGCGGCCGTTCCCGTGGTCCTGCGGGGTGCTGTGCGGGTCGTGGAGAGGGTCGGCGGGCGCGTGTCCGACGGGCGGGTGCGGGAGGCCCTGGCACGGGTGGAGGCCGGCGGACGGCCGCCCGCCGCCGACTGCCGGGTCCGGCCGCTCCCGGGGGAACGCGGAGGTGCTGCGCCGGCGGGGGCGGAGGATGCGGCGGGTGCGGCAGGTGCGGTTTCTCGGTGGGCGGGGAAGCGGGGTGGGGTGTTGCCGTCGGAGGTGTGCGGCGGGGCGCTCTCGGAGGTGTGCCGTCGGGTGCCCGCGGAGGTGCGCGGCGGGGCGCTCTTGGAGGTGTGTGGCGGAGTGCCCGCGGAGGTGTGCGGCGGGGCGCTCTTGGAGGTGTGTGGCGGAGTGCCCGCGGAGGTGTGCGGCGGGGCGCTCTTGGAGGTGTGCGGTGGAGTGCTGCCGAGAGTGCTGGGTGCTGTGGTCACGGGGTGACGTGATGCTGTGGCGCCGGCAGAGATGCGGGGCGCGGTTCCGCCCGAGGGGCGGGGTGGTGTGCCGACAGGTGTGCGGGGGGCGGCGCCGCCCGAAGGGCGGGAGGTGGGGGCGGTCGGCGTGTGTGGAGCAGTGTCGCCCGGGGCGCCGGGTGTGGTGCGGGCCGGTGTGCGCGGGGCGGCGTCGTTCGGGAGGCGGGATGTTGTTCCGGCGGGTGTGCGGGGGGCGGCGCCGCCCGAAGGGCGGGAGGTGGGGGCGGTCGGCGTGTGTGGAGCAGTGTCGCCCGGGGCGCCGGGTGTGGTGCCGGCCGGTGCACGCGAGGCGGTGCGGACTGATGTGCGCGGCGTGGTGCCGGCCGGTGTACGCGGGGCGGTGCCGTCTGGGGCGGGGAGCGTCGCGTTCGCCGGTGTGTGGGGTGTCGTTGTCGGGGTGGGGCGGTGGGGGCCGGGTCGATCGCGGGTGGGGCGGGGCTGGGTCCTGGTCATGACCTTGTGCATGGGGGGTCCCCGTTTCGTGGGCCCGGTGCATACCGGGGAGTAACTTCGGGTGGTGATCTTGTACGGGGCCGACGGGGGCGGCGGCAAGGAAGCGGGATACGCGTCGGGGGGCGCCGGAATGTTCACCTATCCGGGTGATATCGGAGGTGCGGAGCCCATGAGGACGGAGGTGCACCGGGTGAATTCCGGGCCCGGAGTGGACGCATCGGGCGTCACGGGGCGGGCCTCGAAAGGGGACGCCCCGCACGTATCCTGAAGGCCTTCCGAAGCCTCGCGGAGCCTTTCGGAGCCCCCGACCACGACCACGAAAGCGGCCAGCCCATGCGTGTCTACGTGCCCCTGACCCTCCCCGGTCTCGCCGAGGCGTACAGGACGGGCGAGCTGGGAGCCGGGCCGTTCGTCGCCTACGCCGTGACGCCCGGGCTGCGCGACTGGTACGTCTCCGACGACACCGAGGAACTGGAGTACGCGGCGCTCGGCCGGGCCGCGCTGGCCTCGCTGCGTCTGCTGGCGGCCGAGGCGGAGGCACCGGGGCGGCGGGTCGTGATCGCCGTCGACGTGGCCGACCGGGCCGTGAGCGCGGAGGCCGGCCGGGGGTCCGATCCGGCGGCGCCGGGCGAGGTGCGGGTCGCAGGCCCGGTGCCGTTGGGCAAGGCGGCGTCGGTGCACGTCGACGCGGCGGACGCCCAGGCCGATGTGACGGCGGCCGTCGAGGCGCTGCCCGCGGCCGACGAGGGGGACGACGACGCGCAGTCCGTCGTGGACGGAGCCGAGGACCACGAGCTGCTGTGGTTCGCCACGCAGGAGATCGCGAACCTGGTCGGGCACCGGCGCTGAACCGGCCCCCGGGGGCGCGTTGAGGCGCTGTCCTCTTGATTGTCAGTGGGGGCGGGTACGTTTTCAGGCATGGGGATGAAGACGGGCGCGCACATTGTCTGGGACTGGAACGGGACGCTGTTCCACGACATCGACGCGATCATCGGGGCGACGAACGCGGCCTTCGCCGAGCTGGGGCTGGAGCCGCTGACGCTGGAGAAGTACCGGGAGCTGTACTGCGTGCCGGTGCCGAAGTTCTACGAGCGGCTGATGGGGCGGCTGCCGACCGATGCCGAGTGGGAGGCGATGGACGACGTCTTCCACCGGTACTACACCGAGCACCGGACGGCGTGCGGGCTGACGGTGGGGGCCGTGGAGCTGCTGGCCGGCTGGCGCTCGGCGGGGCGCAGTCAGTCGATCCTGAGCATGTACGTGCACGAGGAGCTCGTGCCGCTGGTGCGCGGGTTCGGCATCGAGCCGCACTTCATACGGGTGGACGGGCGGACCGGGCCGTCGGGGGGCAGCAAGGCCGAGCACATGGTGCGGCACCTGGCGTCGCTGAGCGGGGTGGCTCCGGAGCGCACCGTGGTGATCGGGGACGCGGCGGACGACGCGGTGGCCGCGTTGCATGTCGGGGCCCGGGCCGTGCTGTACACCGGCGGGTCGCACAGCCGGGTGAGTCTGGAAGCGGCCGGTGTACCTGTCGTGGACACGCTGGAGGAAGCGGTCGAGGAGGCGGAGCGGCTCGCGGCCTGACGGGGGTCCGCACGCGTCCCTCAGACCAAGATGCGTAGCGGCACTGTGCAGAACGTCAAACTTCCAGGGCAGGTTTTGTACACATACGGCTCATGACGGAGCCCCTGTGAGGAGCGATAGCCTTGGTGGCGTGATCAGCGCGATAGTTCGCGGGGACGTCGTCGTCCCTGCCCTGCGCCCGGAGACCACGGACGACATCCGTGACCGGGCGGCAGTCGCTGGTCTTCGCGGGCGGGACGTGCCGTCGAGGGCTCCCGGGACGCCGGACATCACCAGGACCCGGGCGTCGCAGAGAGCATCGTCACACCGGTGGCGCAGCTCAAGAATGGCTCAGACACCCCCGCTCATCTCACCTTGCGGCATAGCGTCGGATCAGACCGGATACCCCGTGTCACGACGTGAGGTCGTAAGCGCAGAGGCCGTACTTCCTTCTACGTCACGCAACGGCGCGCGACAGGAGCCAGAGGACAATGCAGACCAAGCTGGACGAAGCCAAGGCCGAGTTGCTCGAGAGGGCCGCCCGGGTAGCTGAGAACAGCCCGGTCGGGGGGCACCTACCGACCGGGTCGACGGGCGAGGAGACCCCAGACGCCCAGAAGGCCCCGGACCGCGAGACCCTCCTCACGTTCCTCCAGCGTTACTACCTGCACACGGCCCCGGAGGACCTCACCGACCGCGACCCGGTCGACGTCTTCGGAGCGGCCGTGTCGCACTACCGGCTGGCCGAGAACCGTCCCCAGGGCACGGCCAACGTGCGGGTGCACACCCCCACGGTGGAAGAGAACGGGTGGACCTGCAGCCACTCCGTGGTCGAGGTCGTCACCGACGACATGCCCTTCCTCGTCGACTCCGTCACCAATGAGCTGACGCGTCAGGGGCGCGGCATCCACGTCGTCATCCACCCGCAGTTCGTCGTGCGGCGCGATGTCACCGGCAAGCTCATCGAGGTCCTGTCGGCCCCCGCCACCGGCGACCTTCCGCACGACGCGCACGTCGAGTCCTGGATCCACGTCGAGATCGACCGCGAGACCGACCGGGCCGATCTGAAGCAGATCACCGCCGACCTGCTGCGTGTGCTGTCCGACGCCCGTGAGGCCGTCGAGGACTGGGGCAAGATGCGGGAGGCGGCGATCCGGCTGGCGGAGGGGCTGCCGGACGAGCCCATCCCCGGCGACCTGCCCGGGCCCCAGGTCGAGGAGGCCCGCGAGCTGCTGCGCTGGCTGTCCGACGACCACTTCACCTTCCTCGGCTACCGCGAGTACCAGCTGCGCGACGACGACTCGCTGGCCGCCGTCCCCGGCACCGGGCTCGGCATACTGCGCGCGGACCCGCACCACGCGGCCGAGGAGAGCCACCCCGTCAGCCCCTCGTTCGAGCGGCTGCCCGCCGACGCCCGGGCCAAGGCGCGCGAGCACAAGCTGCTCGTGCTGACCAAGGCGAACAGCCGGGCGACCGTGCACCGGCCGTCGTACCTGGACTACATCGGCGTCAAGAAGTTCGACGCGGACGGCAACGTCATCGGCGAGCGGCGCTTCCTCGGGCTGTTCTCCTCCGCCGCCTACACCGAGTCCGTGCGCCGGGTGCCGGTCATCCGGCGCAAGGTCGAGGAGGTCCTGAAGCAGGCCGGGTTCTCGCCCAACAGCCACGACGGACGCGACCTGCTTCAGATCCTGGAGACGTACCCGCGCGACGAGCTGTTCCAGACCCCGGTCGACGAGCTGAGGTCGATCGTCACCTCCGTGCTCTACCTCCAGGAGCGCAGGCGCCTCAGGCTCTACCTGCGCCAGGACGAATACGGGCGCTACTACTCCGCCCTCGTCTACCTTCCGCGTGACCGCTACACCACGGGCGTCCGCCTCAGGATCATCGAGATTCTGAAGGAGGAGCTCGGCGGCATCAGCGTCGACTTCACGGCGTGGAACACCGAGTCGATCCTGTCGCGGCTGCACTTCGTGGTGCGGGTCCCGCAGGGCACCGAGCTGCCGGAGCTGTCCGACTCCGACAAGGAGCGCATCGAGGCCCGGCTGGTGGAGGCCGCCCGCTCCTGGGAGGACGCCTTCGCCGAGGCGCTCAACGCCGAGCTCGGCGAGGAGCACGCGGCGGAAGCGCTGCGCCGTTACGCGCACGCCTTCCCCGAGGGCTACAAGGCCGACCACAACCCGCGCGCCGCGGTCGCCGACCTCGTCCACCTGGAGCAGCTCAACGCCGAGGCGGACAACGACTTCGCGCTCAGCCTGTACGAGCCGGTGGGCGCAGCCCCCGAGGAGCGCCGCTTCAAGATCTACCGCACGGGCGACGCGATCTCCCTCTCGGCCGTCCTGCCGGTCCTCAACCGGCTCGGCGTCGAGGTCGTCGACGAGCGGCCGTACGAGCTGCGCTGCTCGGACCGCAGCGTGGCCTGGATCTACGACTTCGGTCTGCGCATGCCCCGCGCGAACGGCGGCACGGACTACTTCGGCGACGACGCCCGCGAGCGCTTCCAGGACGCCTTCGCCGCCACCTGGACCGGCAAGGCGGAGAACGACGGCTTCAACGCCCTCGTGCTGAGCGCCGGGCTGACCTGGCGCCAGGCCGTGGTGCTGCGCGCGTACGCCAAGTACCTGCGCCAGGCGGCGTCGACGTTCAGCCAGGACTACATGGAGGACACCCTCCGCAACAACGTCCACACCACCCGGCTGCTCGTCTCCCTGTTCGAGGCACGGATGTCGCCGGACCGGCAGCGCGCCGGCCACGAGATCGTGGACGCGCTGCTGGAGGAGGTCGACGCGGCCCTCGACCAGGTGGCCTCGCTCGACGAGGACCGGATCCTGCGATCCTTCCTCACCGTCATCAAGGCGACGCTGCGGACCAACTTCTTCCAGGAGGCGGCGGGCGGCAAGCCGCACGACTACGTCTCCATGAAGTTCGACCCGCAGGCCATCCCCGACCTGCCGGCACCGCGCCCGGCGTTCGAGATCTGGGTGTACTCGCCGCGCGTCGAGGGCGTGCACCTGCGCTTCGGCAAGGTCGCACGCGGTGGTCTGCGCTGGTCCGACCGCCGTGAGGACTTCCGCACCGAGATCCTCGGCCTGGTCAAGGCGCAGATGGTGAAGAACACCGTCATCGTGCCGGTCGGCGCCAAGGGCGGCTTCGTCGCCAAGCAGCTGCCGGACCCGTCGGTGGACCGGGACGCGTGGCTCGCCGAGGGCGTCGCCAGCTACAAGACGTTCATCTCGGCGCTGCTCGACATCACCGACAACATGGTCGCGGGCGAGGTCGTGCCCCCGGCGGACGTCGTCCGGCACGACGAGGACGACACCTACCTCGTCGTCGCCGCCGACAAGGGCACGGCGACCTTCTCCGACATCGCCAACGGGGTCGCCGAGCAGTACAACTTCTGGCTCGGGGACGCCTTCGCCTCCGGCGGCTCCGCCGGCTACGACCACAAGGGCATGGGCATCACCGCCCGCGGCGCCTGGGAGTCGGTCAAGCGGCACTTCCGCGACATGGGGGTGGACTGCCAGACCGAGGACTTCACGGTCGTCGGCATCGGCGACATGTCCGGTGACGTGTTCGGCAACGGCATGCTGCTCTCCGAGCACATCCGCCTGGTCGCGGCCTTCGACCACCGGCACATCTTCATCGACCCGAACCCGGACGCCGCCACCTCCTACGCCGAGCGCCGCCGCCTGTTCGAGCTGCCCCGCTCCAGCTGGGAGGACTACGACAAGGAGCTGCTGTCGGCCGGCGGCGGCATCTTCCCGCGCACGGCCAAGGCGATCCCGGTCAACGCGCACATCCGCGAGGCCCTCGGCATCGAGGCCAAGGTCACCAAGCTGACCCCGGCCGACCTGATGAAGGCGATCCTGCACGCGCCGGTGGACCTGCTGTGGAACGGCGGCATCGGCACGTACGTCAAGTCCTCCACCGAGTCCAACGCGGACGTCGGGGACAAGGCCAACGACGCCATCCGCGTCGACGGCCAGGACCTGCGCGTCAAGGTCGTCGGCGAGGGCGGCAACCTCGGCCTGACCCAGCTCGGCCGGATCGAGTTCGCGCTGCACGGCGGCCGGATCAACACCGACGCCATCGACAACAGCGCGGGCGTGGACACCTCCGACCACGAGGTGAACATCAAGATCCTGCTCAACGGCCTGGTCACGGACGGCGACATGACCGTCAAGCAGCGCAACAAGCTGCTCGCCGAGATGACCGACGAGGTCGGCCGCCTGGTGCTGCGCAACAACTACGCGCAGAACACGGCGATCGCCAACGCCCTCGCCCAGTCCAGCGCGATGCTCCACGCCCAGCAGCGCTTCATGAAGCACCTCGTCAGGGAGGGGCACCTGGACCGGGCGCTGGAGTTCCTGCCCACCGACCGGCAGATCCGCGAGCGGCTCGCCCAGGGCCAGGGTCTGACCGGCCCGGAGACGGCCGTCCTGCTGGCGTACACGAAGATCACGGTCGCCGAGGAGCTGCTGCACACCTCGCTGCCGGACGACCCGTACCTGAAGGGTCTGCTGCACGCGTACTTCCCGACCGAACTGCGCGAACAGTTCCCCGAGCGGCTCGACGGCCACCCACTGCGCCGTGAGATCACCACGACCGTCCTGGTCAACGACACGGTCAACACGGGCGGTACGACGTATCTGCACCGGCTGCGCGAGGAGACCGGCGCGTCGCTGGAGGAGATCGTGCGCGCGCAGACCGCGGCCCGGGCGATCTTCCGCCAGTCCCCGGTGTGGGACGGGGTCGAGGCGCTCGACAACAAGGTCGAGGCCGAGGTCCAGACCCGCATCCGGCTGCACGCCCGCCGCCTGGTGGAGCGCGGCACGCGCTGGCTGCTCAACAACCGGCCGCAGCCGCTGGAGCTCGCCGGGACGGTCGACTTCTTCGCTGAGCGGGTCGAGCAGGTCTGGGGGCAGCTGCCGAAGCTGCTGCGCGGCGCCGACCTGGAGTGGTACCAGAAGATCTACGACGAGCTGACCGGCGCCGGTGTCCCGGACGAACTCGCCACGCGGGTGGCGGGCTTCTCCTCGGCCTTCCCGACGCTCGACATCGTCTCGATCGCCGACCGCATGGGCCGGGAGCCGCTGGACGTCGCCGAGGTGTACTACGACCTCGCCGACCGGCTGCGCATCACCCAGCTCATGGACCGCATCATCGAGCTGCCCCGCGCCGACCGCTGGCAGTCCATGGCCCGCGCGGCGATCCGCGAGGACCTGTACGCGGCGCACGCGGCGCTGACCGCCGACGTCCTGGCCGTCGGCAACGGCACCTCGACGCCCGAGCAGCGCTACAAGGCCTGGGAGCAGAAGAACGCGGCGATCCTCGGCCGCGCCCGCAGCACCCTGGAGGAGATCCAGAGCTCCGACGCGTTCGACCTCGCCAACCTGTCGGTGGCGATGCGCACGATGAGGACGCTGCTGCGCACGCACTCGTAGGGCGTACGGCGTGACAGGCGCCCCGGGCCGAACCTTCCGGCCCGGGGCGCCTCTTCTTGGAGTGCCTCAAGGCGATTCGGGGGGACGGCTTACCGAGCCCGGCTAAGGCTTGGGCGTGGCTGTGAACACATCCGGGGAGCCGGTGGCCGCGCCCGCCCTCCCGTCAGGCGCGTCGTCCTCGAAGCGGTGAACTTCGCGCTGGTCGGCGGCAGCGGCGTCGCCGTGGACTTCCTGGTGTTCAACGTGCTGCTGCACGGGTACCGCGCCCGGGGTGGCGGCGGGGCGGGGCCTACTTCAGCGCGCTGGCCACCAGCCGCGCCGCTGCCTTCACCCTCGGGCGGGCCAGCCTGCGTACCGTCGGGCGGATCAGCTTCGCCGTCACTCCCACCGGTTCCCAGCGGACCTGGAGGCGGCCCGGGCCGTGGCCCTCCGGTTCCACCGTCAGGTGGTGGGACGGGACGCGTGTCGTCAGCGCCGGGAAGGCCGGCGGCGCCAGCAGCAGGCCCGTGTGGGACAGGCCCTGGTGCCGGAGGCGGAGCAGCGGGTGGCGGATCCCGGCGAAGCCCTGGAGGGGGAGCCGGGCCGCCCCGAGGTCGAGGTGGGCGTGGCCCTCGAAGACGCCGGGGCGGACGGGGGAGAGGCGGAAGTGGACGTGGAGCCGGTGGCCGCCCGGGGCGATGAGGAGCGTCGCGCGCTGGGGGCCGACGGGGAGGCGCAGCGCCGGGTCGTACGTGCGGATCGCGAGGTCGATCGAAGCGCCGGGGCCGCGGGTGATCTCCTTGATCTCGTGACGGAACTGGGCGCTCGGGAAGGGGCGCGTCTCCAGCTCCTGGTCGGAGATGTCCAGTTCGCGGCGGGACCACTCCGACTCCGGGACGCGGTCCCCCCAGTAGGTGCGCCCCTCCGCGTCGGCTGTCACGCGTCTGGGCGCCACCCCGTGCCCCAGGCCCCGGGCCGCCAGCCGGGCCTCCGGCAGGCGCCGGTCCCGGATCAGCTGGATGACGACGCGTTCGGCGCGCGGGAGCCGGGCGAACGCGCCCGGCGTGAGCGTGTCCAGATAGGGGGTGACGAGGTCGGCGAAGGACGTCAGCCAGGCGTCGTCCCGGTAGGGCAGGTCACCGGCGTACATCCGGAAGTCGTGCTTGAGGAACTTGTGGTCCTTGTCCTCGCGCAGCGACTCGTGCCCGCTCTCGGCCAGGAACGTGTCGATGAGGCGCTGGACGTGGACCCGGTCCCGGACGTTGGCGAGCTTGTGCCGCTGGTTGGATATCGAGGCGGCCTCGGAGGCCGCGAAGGGCGCCACGTACCAGCGGTAGACCGGTTCCGGGATGATCGTGAAGCTCTTGGCCAGGCAGTACGCCTGTGCCGAGAACAGCTGGTCCTCGTAGTGGATGCCCTCGGGGAAGCGCAGGTCGTGCCGGTCGAGGAAGGCGCGGGCGTACATCTTGCTGGTGGCCAGGTGCTCGAAGAGCAGGCGCGGGTCGGCCTCGATGCCGTCGAGGGCGCGGCGCTCGGCGACCAGGTGCCGCATCCACGTCGAGCGGCGGCCGTTGTCCACCCGGACCCGTTGCACCGCGCCCATCGCGAAGTCGATCTCGCGTTCGCGGTGCGCGGCGAGCAGCAGTTCGACGGCGTTGTCGGGGAGCTCGTCGTCGCTGTCGAGGAACATCAGGAACGGCGCCCGCGCGATCTCCAGGGCGCGGTTGCGCGGGACGCTGCAACCGCCGCTGTTCCGCTCCAGGCGGAGGTGGCGGATGCGGGGGTCCTCGGCAGCGAGCCGCTGGGCCACCGCCGGTGTCGCGTCGGTGGAGTGGTCGTCGCTGATGATGATCTCGAGGTTCGCGTGGGTCTGGCGGCGGACCGATGCGACCGCGCGGGGGAGGCGTTCGGCGTCGTTGTAGACGATGACCGTCACGGTGACGTCGGGGGTGCTCATGCGGTCGCCTCCTGCGGGGTCGGGGCCGGCGTACGTTCCTCGATCGGCAGCACGGGCGGCAGGTCCCGTTCGTCCTGGCCGAGGAAGACCCGGCGGACGACGCGTTCGGCGGCGCGCCCGTCGTCGTACTCGCAGAACCGGCGCCGGAAGACGTCCCTGGTCTTCGCCGCGCTCTCGTCGCGCCAGGCGTCGGTGGTGAGGATCTCCGTCAGCTCCTGCTGGGTACGGGAGACCGGACCCGGAGCCTGAGCCATCAGGTCGAAGTAGACGCCGCGGGTGGTGCGGTACGTCTCCCAGTCGTCGGCGTGGATCACGATCGGCCGGTCGAGGTTGGCGTAGTCGAACATGATCGAGGAGTAGTCCGTGACCAGGGCGTCCGCCGCCAGGCACAGCTCCTCGACCGGCTCGTAGGAGGACACGTCGATGATCCGGCCGGTGCGGCGCAGGTTGGTGAGCGGGGAGGCGGCTCCGCCGTAGAAGTAGTGGCCGCGCACGAGCAGGACCGTGTCGTCGCCCAGGCGGTCGGCGAGGGTGGCGAGGTCCAGACGCGGGGTCCAGCCGGCCTCGTAGTCGCGGTGGGTGGGCGCGTAGAGGACGGCACGGCGGCCCGGGGCGATTCCGAGGCGGTCGCGGATCGCGCGGATGTCGTCGGCGCCGGCCGTGTAGTAGACGTCGTTGCGCGGATAGCCGTGGTCCAGGGAGACGTACCGCGACGGGTACGCCCGCTCCCACATGCGGGTGGTGTGGCTGTTGGCCGAGACGCTGAAGTCCCATCTGTCGATGCGTTCCAGCAGCGCCTTGAAGTCCAGGCCCTGCGCGGCGGCCGGGAACGCCAGCTGGTCGATGCCCATACGCTTCAGGGGTGTGCCGTGATGGGTCTGGACGTGGATCGCGTCCGGGCGTTTGACCACGGCGTTCTCGAAATTGACGTTGTTGACGAGGTACTTGGCGCTCGCCAGCACCTCCCAGTAGCGGCGGCTGCCGGGCACGACGTGGTCGGTACCGGTCGGCAGCAGAGCCGCGTTCTCCTCGGTGACCACCCACACCGCGTGGATCTGCGGGGCCAGTTCGGCGAGCTTGGCGGCGATCGCGGCGGGGTTGCAGGCGACTCCGCGGTTCCAGTACGCCGCGAACACCGCGAGGTGGGGATGGACGGGACGGCCGAGCGCCCTGCGGTACTGGTGGTCGCGGAGCCTGGCGCCCACCTGGCGCTTACGGGCCCGGACGGCCGACTTGGCGGTGCGGCGGGTGCGGTTGACGGCCTGGAAGGCCCGGTACTTCGCGTAGGCGCCCTCCTCCAGCAGGGAGCGGCGGACGCCTTCGAGCCCGCCCGGGCGCCGGTGGCCCTCGGGGCGGCGGCGCAGCGCGGCCAGGGACGCCCGCCGGAAGAACTCCCGCGCGACCTCCTCCTCCATGCCGCCGCGCGCGAAGGCGCGCAGGCAGTCGCGGACCATGAGGTCGTAGAGCACGGTGTGCGCGGTGCGCCGGTCGCGGGTGAGGTCGAGGAGGGACTCGTAGCGCTCGACGAGGCCGTAGCGCTGCTCGGGGGTGACCGGGGGCAGGCTCGCGGGGCGCAGCCGGCGGTCGTCGTAGGCGATGTGCGGCAGGCAGGCGACGCGGTCGGCGAGCAGCAGGGCGGCCAGGGCGGCGTACGGCTCGTCGTCGGTGGTGAGCCGCGCCTCGTGCGCCCGCCAGAAGTCCGCGCGCAGGACACGGGTGCCGAGCAGCGGGGTCAGCCGCAGCAGGGGCGAGCAGTCGTCGAGGGGGACGTCGGCGCGGCCCGCCCGGGCGAGGAGCGGGCCGTCCGGGGAGGGCATGCCGGAGGTGTGCCAGGTGCTGCGGACGTGGTCCACGAGGAGGACGTCGACCTCGTCGGGGAGTTCGGCGACCCGTTCGGCGACCATGCGCGGGGTGCCGGCGGGCAGCCCGTCCTTGGCGTGGACGAAGTGCAGCCAGCGGCCGGAGGCCCGGACCGCGCCGGCCGCCCTGGCCGCCGCGTCCCCCGTGCCGTCCGGCAGCGGCACGACCTGGACCTCCGGGGCGTGCCGCTCGGCGGTCTCCCGGGCCCAGTCGCCCACCGCGGCCACGATCACCTCGGCGTCCGGCAGGGGGTGGGTGGCGAGCGAGTCGAGGAGTTCCGTCAGATGGTCCTGGACGTTCGGCCCGTGGACGACGACGCTGAGCTCGGCCATCACGGGAACCCCTCTCACGACTGCACGGTATGCGGTCATGCTGCCATCAATGGGGCAAAAGGGCTGACCGAGTGCGCCTCACGAGGGAACGGCGGCCTTCGGCTTGGCCTTGTGGGCCTTGTCCGCCTTGTCTCCGGTGAACGCCTCGTACTCCTTGAGCACGTCCTCCGTCGGCCCGTCCATGCGCAGCTCCCCGCGCTCCAGCCACAGCACCCGGTCGCAGGTGTCGCGGATCGACTTGTTGTTGTGGCTGACCAGGAACACCGTGCCCGCGTGCTTGCGCAGCTCGCGGATGCGCTCCTCGGAGCGCTTCTGGAAGGAGCGGTCGCCGGTGGCCAGCGCCTCGTCGATCAGCAGGACGTCGTGGTCCTTGGCGGCGGCGATGGAGAACCGCAGCCGCGCGGCCATGCCGGAGGAGTACGTCCGCATCGGCAGCGTGATGAAGTCGCCCTTCTCGTTGATGCCGGAGAAGTCGACGATCTCCTGGTAGCGGTCCTTGACCTGCTCGCGGGACATGCCCATGGCCAGGCCGCCGAGGTGCACGTTGCGCTCGCCGGTCAGGTCGTTCATCAGGGCGGCGTTGACGCCGAGCAGGGAGGGCTGGCCGTCGGTGTAGATGCGGCCGTTCTCCACGGGCAGGAGCCCGGCGACGGCCTTCAGCAGGGTCGACTTGCCGGAGCCGTTGGTGCCGATCAGGCCGATCGCCTCACCGCGGTAGGCGACGAAGGACACGTTCTTCACGGCGTGCACCCGGCGCACGCCCGAGGCCTTCTCGGCCTGCTTGCGGCGCACGATGCGGTTGAGGGCGGCGGTCGCGGAGCCGCGTCCGGCGCCCGTGCCGTTGACGCGGTAGACGATGTCGACGCCGTCGGCGACGACGGTGGGGATCTTCTCGCTCGGGTGCTCAGCCACGTCCGTACGTCTCCTCGGCCTTCCAGAAGTAGATGAAACCGCCGACGCCCGCGAGCAGGGCCCAGCCCGCGGCGATCGCCCACACGTGGGCGGGCAGCTGGCTCGCGTGGAAGCTGTCGATCAGGGCGAAGCGCATCAGGTCGATGTAGACGGCCGCCGGGTTGGTCGCCAGCGCGACCTTCACCACGTGGGGCAGGCTGTCCTTCTGCGCCAGCTTGTCGATGCTCCACATGACGCCCGAGACGTACATCCAGGTGCGCAGCACGAACGGCATCAGCTGCGCGATGTCGGGGGTCTTGGCGCCCATCCGGGCCATGACCATCGAGATGCCCGCGTTGAACGTGAACTGAAGGAACAGGGCCGGCAGCGCCAGCAGCCAGGACGCGCTGACCGGCACGCCGAAACAGAGCAGGATGACGACCAGGGCGCCCATCGAGAACATCAGCTGCTGGAGCTGCTGGAGGCAGAAGGAGATCGGCAGGGCGGCGCGCGGGAAGTGCAGGGCGCGCACCAGGCCGAGGTTGCCGGAGATGGCGCGGGTGCCCGCCATGATCGAGCTCTGTGTGAACGTCCAGATGAACACGCCCGTGACCAGGAACGGGATGTAGTCGGGCACGCCGTGCTTGGTGCCGAGCAGCACACCGAAGATGAAGTAGTAGACCGCCGCGTTCAGCAGCGGGGTCATCACCTGCCAGACCTGGCCGAGCTTCGCCTGGCTGTACTGGGCGGTCAGCTTGGCGGTGGCGAACGCGGTGATGAAGTGGCGGCGGGCCCACAGCTGCCGGACGTACTCGGGCAGGGAGGGCCGGGCGCCGCTGACCGTGAGGCCGTGGCGGGCGGCGAGGGCCGCGAGGTCGTCCTCGGCCGGGGCGGGGGTCTGGGGCGGTGTGTGGAGGACCGTACTCACATCCGCTGCTTTCGCTCGGGGGGTGTGGGACCGGGGGGTGAAGAGCGAGGAGGAGCCGGTTCTTACCGGACTCTTCACGACCTCTTACGTCGGGACGGGACCGTATCGTCGTAACGGGAGCGTACGACGGTCGAGCGTCGGAACGCAACCGTTTCGTCGTGACGCCCTATGCTGTCGGCATGACGACGAAGCCCGACGAGCCCCAGCAGCCCCCGCGCCGCCGGGCCCCCGCGGGGGCGGCCGTACTGCGGGAGGACGTGACGGAAGCGATCCGGGCGGCCGTCTTCGAGGAGCTCGCGGCCGTCGGCTACGCGCGGATGTCCATCGAGGGGATCGCGCGCCGTGCGGGGGTCGGGAAGACGGCGGTGTACCGCCGCTGGCGCTCGAAACTGCACCTGGTCCTCGACATCGTCTCGGCGCTCGCCGTGCAGGGCCTGCCCGCGCCGGACACCGGTTCCCTGGAGGGCGACCTGCGGCTCCTCTACGAGGTGACGTCCCGCGCCCTGCGCCACCCGGTCGCGTCGCAGGTCATCCCCGACCTCCAGGCCGAGGCGGCCCGCAACCCCGACATCGCCGAGGCCCTGCGGAAAGCCCTGCGCGAGGGGCAGGACGGCGTCGCCACCGGCATCGTGACGGCGGCGGCACGCCGCGGTGAACTTCGCGAGGGCATCGACCACGACCTCGCGCTCGACCTGATCTCCGGCCCGCTCTACTGGCGTTCGGTGGTCATCCGCAGCCCGAAGCTGCCGAAGGGGTACCTGGGTGCGCTGGCCCGGGCCACGTCGGAGGGGCTGAAGGCGCTGTAGGCCGGCGGCACGGCGCCGTCACGGGGTGTTGCGGCGGAGGCCGGAGCGGGGCCGTGGCGGCGGGCCGTGCGGCGGCGGGGAGCGTGCGCCCGCAGAGGTGAGCCCCGGCAGGCGCGCCGGGGCTCACTCCTGGTGTCGGGCGGATCAGCCCCGCCCCGCCTCCGGATGCAGCCGCAGCCACCCCTCCCATGCCGACGTGATCATGTCCTGCACGTCGAGCCGGGCCTTCCAGCCCAGTTCCGCGGCGGCGCGGTCGGCGCAGGCCACGACCCGGGCCGGGTCGCCAGGGCGGCGGGGGGTGACGGCGGGCGGGCGGTCGTGGCCGGTGACGGCGTTGATGCGGTCGATCATCTCGCGGACGGAGACGCCCTCGCCCCGGCCGATGTTGAGCGTGAGGTCGCGGCCGGGGGCGGTGTGCAGGGCCCGGGCCGCCGCGACATGGGCCTCGGCCAGGTCGACCACGTGGATGTAGTCGCGCACGCAGGTGCCGTCCGGGGTCGGGTAGTCGTCGCCGAAGACGCGCGGCGGGGCGTCCTCGGTGAGCTTCTCGAAGACCATCGGAACGAGGTTGAACACCCCGGTGTCCGCGAGGTCCGGGCCGGCGGCGCCCGCCACGTTGAAGTAGCGCAGGCACGCGGTCGACAGTCCGGTAGCCCGGCCGGTCGCGCGCACCAGCCACTCACCGGCCAGCTTGGTCTCGCCGTACGGCGACATGGGCAGGCACGGTGTCTCCTCCGTGACCAGGTCCACGTCCGGCATGCCGTACACCGCCGCCGACGAGGAGAAGACGAAGGACGGCACCTTCGCCGCCGCCACGGCGTCCAGCAGGACCCGCAGGCCCTCGACGTTCTCCCGGTAGTAGTGCAGCGGCCGTTCCACCGACTCGGCCACCTGCTTCTTCGCCGCGAGGTGGACGACGCCGGTGACCGTGTGGTCCGCGAGGGTGCGGGCGAGCCGCCCGGCGTCCAGGGTCGAACCCTCCACCAGCGGTACGCCGTCGGGCACGCGCTCGGCGATGCCGGTGGAAAGGTCGTCGTACACCACCGCCCGCTCGCCCGCCGCGGTCATCGCCCGTACGACGTGCGCGCCGATGTAGCCGGCGCCGCCGGTGATCAACCAGGTCATGTGCGGCCGTCCCCTCGTCAGTTGGCCCGTGGTGGTGATGGTGCGGTGCGCTGCTCCGTCGTGGTCCGGTGCTCTCAGTGAACCAGGCGGCGCAGCCGCGCGCGGGCGACCGACAGCACACCGCGTACGCCGGGGGCCACCCGCAGCGCCAGCGCGCCGGAGTGGGTGGCGTACGGCTGTACGAGTACCACGCCGTGGCGGGCGCTCGGGACGGCGCTGCGGCGCAGCAGACCGGCGCCCGTGAGCGCGTGCGCCGAGACGTCGCGGCTCACGCCGTCGCGAAAGCGGACACGAAGGCGCAGGTCCCAGGTGCCCGCGCCGAGCGCGGACAGCGCGGCGAGGTCGACGGCCACCTCGGCCGACCAGGCGCCGCCGTGGACGGAACCGGTGGTCCCGGCGGCGGGCTCGGAGCCTCGCGCGCACGGCCCGAGCGCCACGGCCCCGGCAGGCTCGGCGCCCTGTGCGAGCGCCCCGGCTGGGGGGTCGGGGGCTTCGGCAGGGTGGGGGTCGTGTGTGAGCGCCCCGGCTGGGGGGTCGGGGGCTTCGGCAGGGTGGGGGTCGTGTGTGAGCGCCCCGGCTGGGGGGTCGGGGGCTTCGGAAGGTTCGGGGCCGTGCGTGAGCGCCCCGGCTCGGGAACCGACGGCTTCGGCAGGCTCGGCGCCCTGCGTGAGCGCCCCGGTTCGGGGGCCGGCGGCTTCGGCAGGTTCGGGGCCCTGCGTCAGCGACCCGGCGCGGGAGCCGGGGGTCCCGGCAGGGTCAGGGCCCTGCCCTGGTGCTCCGGCTCGGGAGCCGGCGGTCCCGGCGGGATCGTAGCCGTTCGGGCACGGCGCGAGCGGCACGGCCATGTCCCGCACCACCACGCCCCCGTCGTCCCGGTGCAGCCACTCCACCTCCACCGACTCCGGCCCCGCCTGCGCCACCCGCCCGTACAGCTCGTGCAGCCGCAGCCGCAGCCGCAGCCGCAGCCGGGTGCCGCGTGCGCAGGGCCGCAGCTCCGCGTCGACGGCGAGGGGCAGCGCGCGCACCGGCCGGGCCCGCAGCGGCTCCAGGGAGACCGGGAGGGCGTCCGACCAGACCGGCGAGCCGTCCGCGGCACGGGCGTACGGCGGGCACAGGCGGGCCGGGCGGGCGGCGAGCTCCCGCAGCCGGGGCAGGTCGCACGGCTCCGGGGAGGCCAGCACCACCCGCCCGATCAGCCGGCCGGGAGCGGCCGGGTTGCGCGTCCAGTCGTCGGCGTCGTACTCCGCGAGGTGCGCCCGCGTGAGCTCCCACCACGCCCGCCGGTACGCGGCATCGCGCAACCCCAGTTCGCGCACGTACATCCGCAGGTCGTGGTCGAGGAACTTGGCGCGCACGGCCCGCGCGAGTTCCTTCTGCCCGGCGCCCAGCAGCACCTCGTACGCCTGCCGGCACGCCTCCGTACGAGCCCTCCAGTTCTCGACGCCGGAGCGGTCCAGGGAGATCGACAGCCGTCCGGCCGACCGGCGCACGTGCCAGAGGTACACCCGGTCCGGGACCAGGACGATCCGCGGTGCCGCGGCCAGCACGCGCGCGGTGAAGACGACGTCCTCGTACGGGAAGCGGCCCTCGGGGAAGCGGATGCCGTGCGCCCGCAGGAAGCCGGTGCGGTACAGCTTGTTGACGCAGAGCGTGTCGTGGACCAGGCGCGGCCGCCGAGCGGGGTGCGGCACCACGGCGTGCAGTGCGTAGAGGCGCGCCTGCCAGGGGACTTCGCGCCCCGACGGCAGCTCACGGCGTACGCACAGGCCGCCCGCGACCTCGGCGTGCGCGCCCTCGGCCGCTTCGAGCAACGCCCCGGCGGCACCGGGCGGCAGGACGTCGTCGCTGTCCAGGAACATCACGTACGGCGACGTCACCGCGTCGAGCCCGGTGTTGCGCGGGGTGCCGCAGCCGCCGCTGTTGGCCCGGCGGCGGATCACCCTCAGGCGGGAATCCGAGGCGGCGAGCCGGTCGAGCAGGCCGGCGCTGCCGTCCGTCGAGCAGTCGTCGACGGCCACCACCTCGCGCACGGCCGGCCCCTGCGCGAGCGCCGACCGCACGGCGTCCGTCACATGGGCGGCGTCGTCGTAACCGATCACCACGACGGCGACCCCGGCAGGCGGCCTCCCGGTCTCACTCCCGGTCTCACTCTCGGCATTCATCACGGCGGATGGTAAGCCGGGTGAATGACATGAAAGTGATAACACACCATCAAACCCCCTCGAAACCCCTGATTCAGCACAGAATCGGGCCGTGGAGAGCGGACAGTCGAGGGGGAGCGGCCGGTTCGGCGTTGGGCTGGTGCCCGTGACGGTGCCCATGGCGGTGATGCTCGCGGCCGGGCTGTGGGGCCTGGACCGCGGCGGCATGTGGGGCGACGAGAGTGTCACCTTCCAGGTCGCGCAGCGCACGGTCCCGCAGATCTGGCGGCTGCTGCACGACGTGGACGCCGTCCACGGCCTCTACTACCTGTTCATGCACGCCGTCCTCACCGTCCACCCCGGCGAGGTCGTGCTGCGCCTGCCGTCGGTGTGCGCGGCGACGGCGACCGCCGGCCTGGTCGCCGCCCTCGGCGTCCGGCTGGCCGGGCCCCGGGTCGGCCTGTGGGCCGGGGTCCTGTACGCGATCACGCCGATGACCGGCCACTACGCGCAGGAGGGCCGGTCGTACGCGCTCGTCGCCGCGGGCGTCGCGGCGGCGACCCTGCTGCTGGTGAGGGCCGTGGACGCCGGGGGCGCCCGGGCCTGGTGGCCGTACGGGACGGTCGTCGCCCTGACCTGTGTGCTGCACGAGCTGGCATTGCCGGTACTGGGCGCGCACGCGCTGACGCTGGCCCTGCTGCGGGTGCCGAGGAAGGTGTGGTCCAGCTGGGGGCGCGCGGCGGGCGTGGCGGCGCTGCTCCTGCTGCCGCTGGTGTGGGTGTCGCAGGGGCAGTCCGGGCAGGTGGCGTGGCTGGTGTCACCCGGGTGGGACCGGGTCGGGAGACTGGCCCGGAACTTCGCTCCCGGCCCGGCGGGGCCGGTGTTCTGGGGGTCGCTGCTGCTGATGGCCCTGGGACTGCGCGAGCGGCGCACGGCCGCGGTCGCGCTTCCGCTGCTGCTCGTGCCGCCGGGGATCCTGATGACCGTGTCGCAGGTCCGGCCGCTCTACCACGACCGGTACGTGCTCTACGCGCTGGCGGGCGCGTCCCTGCTGGTCGCGGCGGGGGCCGGGCGGGTCGCCGGCGCGCTGGGGCGGGTGCGGTTCGAGGGGCGGCGGATGCGGGCCGGGGGCCGCCGGGTGCGGACCGGCGTGGGCGTCGTCGGCGTCCTCGCCCTCACCGTCACCTTCTTGAACCAGCTCCCCGTGCACCGCCAGGACCGGTCCGCCGCCCACCGCCCGGACAACCTCGCCGTGGTCTCCGCGCTCGCCGTCAGCCGGATGCGCCCCGGCGACCCGGTGCTGTTCGTGCCGTCGGTCGGCAGGCTCGCCGCGCTGGCCTACCCGAGGGGGTTCCAGCGGGTGCGGGACATCGCGCTGCGGGAGTCCGCGCCCCGTTCCGGGACGTTGTGGGGACGGGAGGCGACCCCCGGGGAGCTGCGGCGGCGGCTCGCTTCGGTGGATCGCGTCTGGGTCGTCGCCGAGCGGTCCGCCCTGGACCCGCGCCGGAGCCGGCCCGACCCGGTCGAGCGCACCAAACTCGCCGTCTTGGCCGCCGAGTTCACCGTCCGTGAGGAACACGTCCACGAGGAGCGCGTCCGCGACGACGTGCTCCTGCGCCTCTACGTCCGGCGCCGGCCGGCATACACCCCGCCCCGCGAACCGGCCGGGGACCGTCCACCCGGCGTGGCGGCAGGCGCCCCGGCTCTGGCCTCACCTCGGCCGGACACGCGCCGGCCGAGTGCCGTCCTCCCGGCGCATCCGCAGGCCGCCCCGGCTGTCCTCTCACCCCACCCGTCGATGTCCGCCCCGCTAACCGGCTGACGGCCGATCACCTGCCATATCTGCCGACGCCCGGCTCTGGCCTGATCTCGGCGACGAGTCGCCTCGCGAACCAGCCGGGGACCGTCCGCCGGCCGCATCCGCCGACACCCCAGCTCCTGCCCCAGGTCTCGGGGCGCGGCCCAGCGCGGCCCAGTGCGGCCCAGTGCGGCTCCTCGCGGCCTGCGCTGGGCGCCCCGGGGTTCTTCGGCCCGCCCCTGCTCTCGGCGCACCCCGGGTTCTTCGGCGCGTCCCGGCCCGCGGCGCGGCGCGGCGTGCGGTGCCGTGACGGCCGCGCGGTGTGCCGTGCCGTTACGGCCGCTCGTCGGTGGACGAGCCGCTCCGCGGCTCCGCCAGGGCGGCCGCGTCCAGTGCGGTGGTGAGGTCGTCGAGGCGGGCGCGCAGGGTGCGGATCTCCTCGGGGCCGAAACCGGTCGAGGACGCGATCCGGCGCGGCACCTGAAGCGCCCGCCCGCGCAGCGCGACGCCCTCCTCGGTCAGCCGCACCTCCACCGACCGCTCGTCGCGGGCACTGCGTTCCCGGCGCACCAGCCCGGCCGCCTCAAGGCGCTTGAGCAGCGGCGAGAGTGTGCCGGAGTCGAGCCGCAGGTGCTCGCCGAGCTTCTTGACGGGCAGCTCGTCGTGCTCCCAGAGCACCAGCATCACCAGGTACTGCGGGTAGGTGAGCCCGAGGTCCTTGAGGATCCCGCGGTAGACCCCGTTGAAGGCGCGGGAGGCCGCGTGCAGGGAGAAACAGATCTGCTGGTCCAGGCGGAGCCAGTCGTCGTCGGGCGTGTTCATGCCTCCAGGGTAGCCTGCGCCCACCATTCAATTGCACACAACTTAATTGTGTGCTCTAATTCTGGGTGTCGGGCGGTCCGGAAGCGGGCCGCCGAACGATGACGTGAGAGGGAAGGTTTTCCATGGACGCGCTCTACACCGCTGTCGCCACCGCCACCCACGGCCGCGAGGGCCGGACCGTCAGCTCCGACGGCGTGCTGGACCTCGCCCTGGGCATGCCCCAGGCACTGGGCGGCAACGGCCAGGGCACCAACCCCGAGCAGCTCTTCGCCGCCGGTTACGCCGCCTGCTTCGGCAGCGCCCTCGGCCTCGTCGGCCGCGCGGCCAAGGTCGACGTCAGCGACGCCGCCGTGACCGCCGAGGTCTCCATAGGCAAGCAGGGCGAGGGCTTCGGCCTCGCCGTCACCCTCCGCGTGGAGTTGCCCGACAGCGTGGACGAGGCGACCGGCCGCAAGCTGGTCGAGCAGGCCCACCAGGTCTGCCCGTACTCCAACGCCACCCGCGGCAACATCGAGGTCGACCTCGTCATCGAGTAACCCCGCACGTCACCCGACCCGCGCCAGCACCTCCCCCGTCCGTCTGCTCCACGCCACCACCACGGCCTCCTCGGGCACCGGGTGCCAGCGCGTCAGCAGCAGCCAGCGCACGTGGTAGCGGCGGACGACGGCGGACCGCTCGGCGCGGGTCGAACCGGGGGCGAGATAGGCGCGGACATCGGCCGCCCGGCGCTTCCGCTCCCGCTCGTCCAGGGCGGGGTCGGGCCAGATGGGCGCCGCGAGGTTCGGTCCGTACCCGGCGATGGCGTGACTGGCGAAGTACCCGTCGGTGATCACCACCTCGCCGGGCCCGATGTGCCGCGCGGCCCAGTCGTAGGACGGCCAGCGCGTCGGCTGCGCGAACCCCACCGGGTCGACCGAGCGCGGCACGACCGCCCCGGCGTGCACGGTGACGAACCCGGCGCACACCCCGGCCACCGCCGCCCCGCCCAGCACCCGCCGGGCCCGGCGCCAGGGCCGGGGCGCCGCCAGCTCCACCGCCAGGGCGAACTGGAGCGGCACCAGCACGGCCCACAGGGCCCGGGCGTACGTGTAGTGCCCGCTCACCCAGCCGTACGCCACCATCAGGCACTCCAGCAGGAACATCCACACCAGCGGATCACGCGCCGACCTGCGGGCCCGCACCCACAGCACGGGCAGCCCCAGCAGCGCCAGCCAGGAGTTGGCGAGCATCTTCTCGTACAGCTGCCGGTGCATCGCGTCCATGCCGGTGTCGCCCACCAGCGTCAGAACGTCGTAGTACGGCCAGGTCAGGGCGACCGCCGCGCAGACCGCCCCGCACAGCGCCCAGCGTGCCGCGACCGGCCGGCGCCAGCCGCGCTGCCGGGACACCACGACCGCCACCGCCCCGGTCAGCGCCGAGGCCGCCGTGACGGGATGGGTGAGCAGGATCAGCGCGTACAGGGCGCCGATCCCGGCATACCCCCACCGGCCGCCGAGCCCGCTCGGGCCGACGAACCGCACGGCGGGGGCGTCGTCCCGCGCGCGGGTTCCCGTCCAGGCCCACGCCCAGAACGTCAGCCCGATGGCGAGCGCGGACGGATAGCCCAGGTTCGTCGTCATCGACATCAGCCCGAGGTAGCCGCTCCACAGGATCCGCGCGGTCCCCCACAGCAGCGTCATGAACAGCAGGGCCCACACCGGCGCCCACGCGCGGGAGGTGATCGTCCTGACGAAACGGCCCAGCCCCGTCAGCAGCACCAGCAGATGCACCGGCCCGGCGAGCTTCACGACCTCCCAGCCCGACAACCCGGTCAGCCGCGCCACATAGCCCTGGGCGACGGCGTACGGCCCGTAGTACGGGCTGCCCCCGCCCGGCAGGTCCGCCATGGTGTGGGCCGGATGGAGCAGGTCCGCCTTGAGGCGCTCGACCACCGCCGCGTGCTGTCCGGCGTCACAGCACAGCGGGACCCGCCAGTACGCCAGCGTCATCACCAGCCAGAACAGGGCGCCGTAGAACTGGTACGGGGTGAGCCTCCCGGCACGGCCGCCGCGCAGCGCCGTCGCACCGCGCACCGCCCGCCGGACCAGGACCGGGGCGCTCACAGGAGGGTGGAAGGGGTCTGGGGCATGCGCCGAATGTTCCCGCCCCACGCCTGCCCTGACCCCGGATCACTTCATCGGGTGAGGCCGCCGCGCCCACCTGCCGGTCGGTCGCACAGCGCCTGCTGCGCCGCCGCCGGCCAGCGCGCGAAGCGGAACTGCGTCCGCTCGACCGCTCCGGTGAGGTTGCGCCAGAACCGCTCGGCGGTGAGCGGTGCGCGCACCGACTCCCGCAGCTCGGCGAGATCGCCGCAGCCCAGCGCGGCCCGGGCCGCCTCGACCGCCTCCCGCGAGGCCCCGGCCCGCAGCAGGTCGCGCTGCGGCGGACGCTTCGCCGCCCACTCGGCGAAGACCCAGTGGTTGCGCAGGAACTTCTCGTGCCCGGGCCAGCTCCACCGCTCCAGCGCCAGGTGCGCGCCGATCGGACTGGCCAGCCCCCAGGCGTCGTTGACGTAGGCGTCCAGCGGCGCCGCCGCCCCCGTCACGCCGAGATGGCGGCCCACGATCACCACCTGGTACGGCGAGTCCGCGCGCATCGGCGTCGCGTGCAGCCGCCGCCGGGCGTCGAAGTAGAGCAGCGTCGGCACGGGCGCCCGCTCGGCCCGGGCCAGCATGGCGCGCCCCTCCGGCAGGGCGGGCCAGTTGTCCACCCAGGTGGCGGTGCGCACCGGGTTGTGGTCGCCGAGGCTCTCCACGTCGGAGCTGCGCACGTTGAACGACCCGGGCGTGCTGCGCACGTCGAACGGCGCCCGCAGCGGACTGACCGCCGCGCACAGCCACACCACCAGCAGCACGCCCGCCACGCCGGTCACCCTGGTCGCGGGCACGACCAGCACCGGCAGGATCAGCAGCAGAAGGGCGGGCAGGATCATGCGGGCGTGCATGTAGTCACCGCCGACGCGGACGACGTATCCGGCGAGCAGCGCACCCGCCGCGAGCGGCGCCAGCAGCACCGCGAGTGGCGCCCGCCCCGGGGCGCGGTCCCGCTGCTCCCGGCGGGTGCGCCGTACCAGCAGGACGGCCAGCGCCCCCAGCACCGGGACGACCGGCCACAGCCAGTACGGTCCGAGCGTCTCCTGCACGTACCCGGCGCCCCGGCTCCAGTCGCTGGCGCTCGCCTCCTTGGCGATGGCCGGCAGCGGCACCAGGACCCCGTAATAGCCCGCCCGGAACACCTCGTACGCCAGCGGCACCGCTCCCGCCGCGGCCAGCATCGCCGCCGTGCCACGGCGGGAGGGACGCAGCACCCACCACTGCGCGGCCAGGAAGCAGGCCGTGACGACCGCGAGGTCGGGCCGGACCAGCGCCCCCAGTCCGAACACGAAGGCGGCCGTGTACGTCAGCCGGGCCTCCTGCCCGCGCCGGGTCCGCGTCAGCAGCCACCACGACAGGCCGGTCCAGAACGTGCCCAGACCGCTCTCCAGACCCGATGTCATGTACGACCAGAACGGCGGCACGGCCAGCAGCACGAACACACCGGCCGGGAGCAGCAGCCCCGCGCTCCAGTGCAGCCGGCACGTGGCGAGCAGCGCGAACGCGAATCCCGCGGTGCTCAGGACCAGGCCGAGACCGACCGCGAGGAACGCCGGGTCCTCGCCGGTGACCCAGGTGGCGAGGGCGAGCAGCCACTGCCACAGGGTGCCGGTCGAACTCTCCGCCCGCTCCCCGACGTTGAACACGGGCCCGTTGCCCGCCAGGATCTGCCGGACCGGGCGCAGGTAGATGAGCCCGTCGTCGCAGATCCAGCGGCGCCGGTAGCCCAGCACGAACAGGGCCGCGGTGGGCGCGGCGACCAGGGCGGCCCGCCATGCGTGCACCGGCCGCAGCCCCTCGACGGCGGCCGGCGGCCGGGCCGAGGCGGCCCGCTGGCCGGGCAGGGAGGGGACGGCCTCGGGGGTCGCGGGGGTTCTCATCCCTCGATCAGCGCCTCGGGTCGGGTGCGGGCCCCCTCGGTCCGGCGCGCCGCGGGCAGCGACGCCCCGCCCCGCTCGCCCAGCATCAGCAGCCGGACGACCCGCTCGGCGGCCCGCCCGTCCTCGAACTCGCAGTACCTCTCCCGGAAACCGGTGCGCAGTCGCGCCGCCTCCGCGTCCTGCCAGGTGCCGGACGCGAAGAGCCAGGTCAGCTCCCGGTACGAGCGCGAGACATGGCCCGGCGCGTCGGCCGTGATGTCGAAGTAGGCGCCCCGGCTCGCCGCGAACGCCCCCCAGTCGTCGGCGTGGACGACGACCGGCCGGTCCAGCAGGGCGTAGTCGAACATCAGGGCCGAGTAGTCGGTGACCAGCGCGTCGGAGGCGAGCATCACGTCCTCGACGTGCGGCTCGTCGGTGACGTCCACCAGCACGCCCCGCCGGTGCAGATCGGCCAGGCCGAGACCCCGCGCCACACCTGCCGCGAGCGACGGGTGCAACCGGACGAGCAGGGTGTGCCCGGGGCCCAGGTCCGCGGCGAACCGGGCCAGGTCGAACCGGTCGACATGGCCACCCCGCCGGTAGTCACGGCGGGTCGGCGCGTACAGGACGACCGTGTCACCGGCCGGGACGCCGAGCCGCTCGCGCACCGCACGGCCCCGCTCGGGCCCCGCCCCGACCAGCACGTCGTTGCGCGGGCTGCCGGTCCGCAGCGAGGTGAAGTGGCACGGGTACGCCCGCTCCCACGCCCGCTCCGCGTGCCGCCCCGCGACCAGGCTGTAGTCCCAGCGGTCGGCGCGGCGCAGCATCTGCGGCACGTCGAAACCGTGCCGGGCACCCGGCTTGGTCAGCAGGTCGGCGCCCATGTACTTGAGCGGGGTGCCCTGGTGGGTGTGGAGGTGCACGCTGCCGGGCCGCTTGGCCAGGGTGCCGGGCCAGTTGACGTTGTTCACCCAGTACGTGGCCCGCGCCATGACCTCGTGGTAGCGCCGCGAGCCCGGTGTCACATGGTCGATGCCGGGCGGCAGCGCGTCCACCGCGTCCTCCCGGACCACCCACACGCCCCGGATGTGCGGGGCGATCTCGCGGGCTTTGTCGTGGATCGCGGCCGGGTCACCGGTCACGCCCCGGTGGTGGCTCGCCGAGTAGACGGCGAGATGCGGGTCCAGCGGGCGTTTCGACTGGGCCGCGTACCAGCCGCGCAGGGCGCTCGCCGAGGCCTTCCTCGCCACCCGCCGCTGCCCGCCCAGCGCTGTGGCGCGCAGGTCCCGCAGCCCACGGGCGGTCGCGTACGTCGCGTAGGGCGCCGAGGCGAGCAGCCGCATCTCGGCGCCACGCCAGCCGTCCGGCCGCGGGAAGCCGCCCTCGGGGAGGTGACGGCGGTGGAAGGAGCGGATCTCGCGGTAGAAGTCGCCCCGGTCGGCCGGCCGGACCCGGTCCTCGCGGGCCAGCACGAACAGCATGTGGTCCAGCGCCCGCTCCAGCAGCAGCGGCCGCGCCCAGTCCAGGTCGGGGCGCTGCTCCAGGAACGCGAACAGGCCCTCGTACTGCGGGAAGATCTCGAAGTGCCGGCGCCCGGGCGTCTTGGTGATCGCGCCCTGCCGGCGCTGCCGGTACTCCACGCCGATCCGGTCCAGGCAGGCGATGCGCCCGGCCAGCACCATCGACCGGTAGGTGACCGGCGCGTCCTCGTACAGCCCCGGCGCGTACTGGAGCCCGTGCTCCTGGAGGAAGGAGCGGCGGTAGGCCTTGTTCCAGGCGACCAGGAACAGGTTCAGGTACTGCGGGCTCTCCCGGATGCCGAACGTCTCCAGGCCCGCGGCGGCCAGCAGGTCCGCCGCCTCGCTGCGTCCGCCGCGGCCCCACCAGTGGGTGCGCACATGGTCGAAGACCAGGATGTCCGGGTCGCCGGTCGCGGCCAGGCGCGCGGCCACGGCGGCCAGCAGGCCCGGTGTGTAGCGGTCGTCGCTGTCCAGGAACAGGACGTAGTCGCCGGCCGCCTGCGCGAGACCGGCGTTGCGGGCCCGGCCCAGGCCCACGTTCTCGGGCAGGTGCAGCACCCGCACCCGGGCGTCGCGGGCGGCGTACTCGTCGAGGATGGCGCCGCTGCCGTCGGGCGAGCGGTCGTCCACGGCGATCACCTCGAAGTCGCCGTGGGACTGGCCGAGCACCGAGTCGAGACACTCGCGCAGGAAGCCCTGCACCTTGTAGACGGGGACGATGATGCTGAAGCGGGGCACTTCTTCGGTCAGCTCCTCACGAGGGTGGCGGCGGGGGCCGGGACGCGCTCCGCGAGCGGGACCACGGGCGGGATCGACTCGGGCGGCTCCCCCAGCAGCACCCGGCGCACCACGCGCTCGGCGGCCCGCCCGTCGTCGAACTGGCAGAAGCGCTCCCGGAAGACGGCCCGCAGGGACGTGGCGGTCTCGTCCGCCCAGGAGCCGTCGCGGAAGACGGCCGCCAGCTCCCCGGGAGTCCTGGCGACCCGGCCCGGCGGGAGCTCCATCAGGTCGAAGTAGACGCCCCGCGTCTCCCGGTAGACGTCCCAGTCGTCGGCGTACACCACGATCGGCCGGTCCAGGTTGGCGTAGTCGAACATGATCGACGAGTAGTCCGTGATCAGCCCGTCCGCGGCCAGGCACACGTCCTCCGACGAGCGGTGCCCGGTGACGTCGATGATCCGCCCGCCGCCCCTGCCGGCCCCCCGGTCGTAGAAGTAGTGGGCGCGCAGCAGCACCACGTAGTCGTCGCCGATCGCCTCGCAGAACTCCGCCAGGTCAAGACCCGTCTCGAAGCCGGTGGCGTAGTCGCGGTGCGTCGGCGCGTACAGCAGGGCCTTCTTGCCGTCGGGGACGCCCAGTTCCTTGCGGACGCGGGCGACGTCCTCGGCGGACGCCGTGCAGTAGACGTCGTTGCGCGGATAGCCGTACTCAAGCGTCTCGTGCGTGCTCGGGAACGCCCGTTCCCACATCTCGGTGGAGTGCCGGTTGGAGGTGAGGTTGTAGTCCCAGCGGTCCACCCGGGCCAGCAGCCTGGCGAAGCTGCCGGTCGCCGCGGCCACCACGGGGTACGTCGCCTGGTCGGCGCCCATCGTCTTCAGCGGGGTGCCGTGCTGGGTCTGGAGGTGGACGCTGCCGGGCCGCTTGACCACGGCGTCCGCGAAGTTGGCGTTGTTGACCAGATACTTCGCGCGGGCCAGCACCTGCCAGTAGGCCCGGCTGCCGATCACCGCGTACTCCACGTCCGGCGGCACGCTGCCCACCGCGTCCGGTTCCACCAGGAACACCGCGCGCAGGTGCGGTGCCAGTTCGCGGGCCTTGGCGTGGATCGCTGCCGGGTTGCAGGCGTAGCCGCGGCCCCAGTACGCGCAGTACACGACGAGGTTCCGGTCGAGCGGCAGGCGCAGGGCCGCCGCATAGCGCAGCCGGGTGCGCAGTCCGCGCGGGCGGGGGAGCAGCGCGGCGGCCCGCGCTGCCGTCCGGTTGGCGGCGCGCAGGGAGCGGAACGCCGCGTACGACCCCGAGGCCAGCAGCCGGTGCTGGACGCCGAGGCTGCCGCCGGGAGCCCGGTAGCCGTCGGGGCGGTGCCGCCGGTAGAGCGCGCTCGCCCGCCGGAAGAAGACCCGTCGCCCGGACGTCAGCCGGCGGGGGTGGGCGGCCGTCTTCAGTACGGCGGCGAAGAGCTGCTCGAACAGTGGCTTCAGCCGGTCCGCCGGCAGGTCCAGTTCCGCGGCCCGCGTCAGCACCAGCTCGGTCTGGTCCAGCAGTTCGGCGTGGTGCTCGCCGGGCAGGCCCAGCCGGTTGCCCTGCCGGCGCAGCCGATGCCGTACGACGACCGTGCGCAGGGCCGCCACCCGCTCCGCCCGCAGGGCGACAAGACCGCCGAAGCCGACGTCGGTGAAGTGGTCCCCGGGGAAGGCGAGGCCCTGCTCGGTGAGGAAGGCCCGGCGGTAGACCGCGCTCCACGCCGGGAGCGTCACGCCCGTGAGCCGGGGGGCGCGGTCGGGGGTGAAGACCCCGTCCGGAGTCCTGGCCAGCAGGGGGGCGGCGGGGTTGGTCGGCTCGCCCTCCCACCAGGGGGTGCGCTCGTGCTCGAAGTACAGGACGTCCACGTCGCCGGTCTCGCCCAGCCGCGCGTCCAGGGCCGCCAGCGCCCCCGAGGCCAGGACGTCGTCGCCGTCGAGGAACAGCACATGGCCGCCGACGGCCGCCCGCAGCCCGGTGTTGCGCGCCCCGGCCAGTCCGTCCGACGGCGGTGAGTGCACCGGCGTCACCCGGGAGTCCCGCTCGGCGTACCCGGTGACGACGTCCGTCGCCGGCGCGTCGGGTGCGTCGCACACCGGGATCAGCTCGAAGTCGCCGAACGACTGGGCGAGGACGGAGTCCAGCGCCTGGGACAGCCGGCCCGCGACCCCATGGGACGGGACGACGATGCTGAAGCGGGGCATTCTGCTCTTTCTGTCGGGGGCGTTCTGCCCGGGGCGGTCTTCACAAGGTGGTGGCGGGCCGTCTCACCCGGTGCGCGGGCGTCCCGGCCGCCCGGACGGGCGCCAGGAGGACGGCCGGCTGGGTGTCGGCCGGGACGGGCTGGAGGGCATGCGGACTCCCGGATGAGAACCGTGGTCAGAGGCTGTCGCTGACGGCGTGGGGACCGGTCGGCAGCGGCACGGTGGTGAGCGGTTCACGGGTCAGGGACGCCGCCGCGGACGGCACCGGGCGGCGCTCGCCGAGCGGCACCACCGGCGGCAGCTCCGACTCCCCGAGGACGACCCGGCGCACCACCCGCTCGGCGGCCCGGCCGTCGTCGTAGGTGCAGAACCGCTCGCGGAACGCCGCCCGCAGCTGGGCCGAGCGGGAGCCGCGCCAGTGGCCGGTGGCGAAGATGTCGATCAGCTCGTCCTCCCCGCGAGCGACCGCGCCCGGCGGAAAGTCGCGCAGGTCGAAGTAGGTGCCGCGGGCCGCGTCGTACGCCTCCCAGTCGTCGGCGTGGACCACGATCGGCCGGTCGAGGTTGGCGTAGTCGAACATCAGCGACGAGTAGTCCGTGACCAGGGCGTCCGACGCGAGGCAGAGCGACTCGACGCTCGGGTGGCCGGAGACGTCGACGACCCGGCCGCAGGTGCTGATCAGCGGGGCGTCGTAGGCGTGGTGGGCGCGGGCCAGGACGATGAAGCGCGGGCCCAGGCGGCGCACGATCCGCTGGAGGTCGAGGGTGTGGCGCTGGGAGCGGCGGTAGTCGCGGTGGGTCGGCGCGTACAGGATCGCCACCGAGCCCCGGGGGATGCCCAGCGAGGTGCGCAGCCGTGCCACGTCCGCCGGTGTCGCCGTCCGGAACACGTCGTTGCGGGGGTAGCCGTACTCCAGCGTGGTGTAGCGGCCGGGGTGGACCCGCTCGTTCGTCAGCGTGGTGTGGCGGTTGGCGGACAGCACGTAGTCCCAGCGGTCGACGTCCTTCAGCAACCGCGTGAAGTCCCGGCCGCGGGCCGCCGCGGGGCGCTCCTGGAGGTCGAGGCCGAGGTGGCCGAGCGGGGTGCCGTGCCCGGTCTGGATCAGGACCTGGCCCCGGCGCTTGGCCAGCCGGTCGTCGAAGCCGGTGTTGCTGACCAGGTAGCGGGAGCGGGCGAGGGCCGTCCAGTAAGCGGCCGTCCCGGGGACGAGGCGGCGCGGGCCGGGCGGGATGGTGTGGTGGTGCTCGCGGCGGGCGATCCACGCCGTGCGGATGTGCGGCGCGTGTTCGCGGAACGCGGCCTCCAGCGCACCCGGGTTGCAGCCGTGGCCGCGGCCGTCGTAGGCGGCGAAGGCGGCGCGGTCGGTGCGCAGCGGCAGACAGCGCTGCACGCGGTAGTGGGTGTGCAGGGCCGCCGACCGCAGGCCCCGCAGCAGCGTTCCGGTGGTCCTGGCGGCGGCGCGGTGCAGGGCGGAGGCCAGCTGGAGGGTGCGGTAGGTGCGGTGCAGGCCGAAGCGGATCAGGACGTGGTGGATGCGGCACCGCAGGGGGACGGGCACGCCGGGGGTGCGGTAGCGGCGGTAGTGGGCGCGGGCCCGGCGCAGGAAGTCGGCGCGCGAGCCCCGGGGCAGCCGGTCCCGCCGGGAGTACACGATCGCCAGGTGGTGCACCATGCGGCGGAACAGCACCGGCCGCCACCGGGCGAGCCCGGGGCGCTCGTCGAGGAACGCGAAGACCCGGTCGTACTGCTCGAAGACGTCGAAGTGCCGCTCGCTGGTGGTGCGCAGGATGCTGCCCTGGCGCCGCTGCCGGTAGTGCACGCAGACGCGGTCGACGGTCGCGATCGACTCGGCGGTCATCAGTACGGGGTACGTCCACGGCGTGTCCTCGTAGACGCCGGGCGGGAAGACGAAGCCCTCGCGCTCGACGAACTCCCGCCGGTAGGCCTTGTTCCAGGCGACCATCAGCAGCCGCAGCAACCCCGGCCGGTCCTCCAGCCGGAACGGCGCCGGGCCCTGCTCGGTGAGCTGAAGGGCCGCCTGGTTGCGGATCGCCTCCCCCGTCCAGTAGGTGCGCGCGTAGTCGAAGACCAGCACGTCCGGCTCGCCGGTCTCCTTCAGCCGGTCGGCGATCGACCGCAGCGCGTCGGGCGTGAGGGTGTCGTCGCTGTCGAGGAACAGCAGGTAGTCACCGCTCGCGTGCGCCACCCCGGCGTTTCTCGCGCGGCCCAGGCCCACGTTCTCCGGGAGGTGGACGGGGCGCACGCGCGTGTCGCGGGCGGCGAACTCGTCGATGATCGCGCCGCACGCGTCCGGCGAGCAGTCGTCGACGACGATCAGTTCCAGATCGGGACAGGACTGGGAGAGCACCGATTCGAGGCACTCGTGCAGGTACGCCTGAACCTGGTACGCGGGGACAATGACACTGAACCTGGGCAAGAGGCCATCCATCGGTCGGCGCGGGCGTTCGGCCCGGGAACGGCCGATGGGCCGACTTGGTTACGGTGGCTACGGCATCCGGGGGAACGCGGAAGGGGCGGACCGCCCCCGGCCCGCCCCTTCAACTGCGCTGTTCTGAGGGCTACTTGACCGCGCCCGCCATGACGCCGGACACGAACTGCCGCTGGAACGCGAAGAAGACGGCCAGCGGGACCACCATCGAGATGAACGCGCCGGGTGCCAGCACGTCGATGTTGTTGCCGAACTGCCGTACCTGCGTCTGGAGCGCGACCGTGATCGGCTGGCTCCCGGAGTCCGAGAAGATCAGCGCGACCAGCATGTCGTTCCACACCCACAGGAACTGGAAGATGCCGAGCGCGGCGATCGCCGGACCGCCGAGAGGCATGACGACACGGAAGAACAGGCGCAGTTCGCCCGCCCCGTCCAGACGCGCCGCCTCCAGCAGCTCTCTCGGGATCTCCGCGAAGAAGTTCCGCAGCAGGAACACCGCGAACGGCAGACCGAAACCGACGTGGAAGAGCACCACGCCGAGCACCGAGCCGAAGATGCCGATGCTGCCGAAGAGTTCGGCGATCGGGATCAGCGCCACCTGCACCGGCACGACCAGCAGACCGACCACGCCCAGGAACCACCAGTCCCGGCCCGGGAACTCCATCCAGGCGAAGGCGTAGCCGGCCAGCGAGCCGATGATCACGACCAGCAGGGTCGCCGGCACGGTGATCCAGACCGTGTTCAGCAGGGAGCCGGTGATGTCGTCGTTCTCCAGCAGCTTCCGGTAGCTGTCGAACGTGATCTGCGAGGGCTCGGTGAACACCTTCCACCAGCCGCTGGCCGCGATGTCCTCCGGCGCACGGAGGCTGGACAGCAGCAGACCGATCGTCGGCACCAGCCAGAACAGTCCGACGACGACGAGGAACACCCGCAGTACCCCGCCGCCGACCGCCTCGGCGAGCCGCGATCCCAGCGACTGCTTGGCCTTCATCGCCGCACCTCCCGCCGCAGCCTGCGTACGTTGAACCACATCACCGGGATCACGAGCAGCAGCAGGAACACCGAGATGGCGCTGGCGATGCCCGGCTGGTCCTCGGAGAAGCCCTTGCGGTACAGCTCCAGCGCCAGGACGTTCGCGTCGTCCTGGGAGGAGCCGGGGGCGATGATGAAGACCAGGTCGAAGATCTTCAGCACGTTGATCATCAGGGTGACGGCGACGACCGCGAGGACCGGTGCCAGCAGCGGCACCGTGACGCGTCTGAACACCTGCCACTCGCTCGCGCCGTCCACCCGGGCCGCCTCCAGCAGCTCACGGGGCACGCTCGCGAGCCCGGCCGCGATCAGCACCATCGCGAAACCCGCCCACATCCAGATGTACGAGCCGATGATGGCCGGGGTGACCAGGGACGGGCCGAGCCAGTCCAGGCCGTTGTAGGGCTCCTTGAAGTTGCTCGCCGGGAGCCGGAGTTGGGCCCCGTCGGCCGAGGCGGGCAGCGTGAAGGTGCCGTCGCCGGCGGCCGTCGCCGACGCCACCACCCTGCCGTCCTTCACGGCCTCGATCTTCATGCCGGCATAACCCAGTTCGGAGGAGTCGACGCTGTTGAGCGTGCCGACGCCCTTGCCGCGCGTGAAGTCCTGCCAGGTCGTGCCCGTGACCTTGCCCGGCTCGGGCTTCGGCGCCACGGCCGTCTTGGCGTCGTCCGGCATCAGGTCCGGCGCCACACCCACCAGGGGGAGCGAGACCGCCTCGCCCGTGCGGACGGGCGACGTGGTGATGAACGCGCCGCCGCCGGCCGGCTTCAGCGGCGATTCCCGGCCCGGGTGGGCCTTCGGGAACGCCGACGCCTGGGAGAACGTGTCGTGCACGCCCACCCACACCGCGTTCGCGACGCCCTTGTCCGGGTCCTGGTCGTACACCAGGCGGAAGATGATGCCCGCCGCCAGCATCGAGATCGCCATCGGCATGAAGACGACCAGCTTGAACGCGGTACCCCAGCGCACCCGTTCGGTCAGCACCGCGAAGATCAGGCCGAGCGCCGTCGCGACCGTCGGCGCGAACACCACCCAGATGATGTTGTTCTTCAGCGCGGTGCGGATGCCCTCGTCGGTGAAGAGGGCCTTGTAGTTGTCTATTCCGGCGAAGCCGTCACCGGACTGGTCGTAGAAACTGCGCACGACCGAGTACCCGATCGGGTACACCACGAGCGCGCCGAGCAGGACGAGCGCGGGCAACAGGAACAGCGCCGCGACGGTCCTGCGGGTGCCGGTCACACTCTTGCGCGACTTGGGAGCGGCAGGGGGCTTGGCGCCCCCTGCCGCCGGAACCGACGTCATGAGGTCAGTTCCCGTAGGCCGCTGCCGCTTCGGCCTCCAGCTTCGCCTGCGTCCCCGCGACGTCCTTCGGGTTCTTCAGGAAGTCCTGGAGGATCTTCCACTCGCCCTTGCCGGGCGTACCGCCGAAGGCCTGCGGGGCCTGGTCGGACATGTCGAAGCGGAAGTCGTCACCGGCGTCGATGAGCGCCTTGGCGATCTTCTGCTGCACCGCGTTCGGATAGTCGGAGTTCGGCACGTTCTTGTTCGGCGAGAGGTAGCCGCCCAGCTTGGCCTGGATCGACGCCGCGTCCGGGGAGGCGAGCCAGGTGGCCAGGGCCTGCGACCCCTTCGAGTCCTCCAGGATCACGGCCGCGTCGCCGCCCGAGACCACCGGTCCGTTGTCACCGACCGCCGGGAACGGGAACACCTTCGCGTCCGTGCCGATCTTCATACTGGAGGGGATGTTGACCTGCGCGAAGTCACCCGCGGCCACCATGGCGGCCTTGGGCTGGTCCCCGCCGGTGAACACCTGGGTGACGGACGCCGGGAAGTCGGTCTGCAACGCCCCGTTCGCCCCGCCCGCGATCCAGTCCGCCTTGCCCCAGACCTGCGCGAGCGTGGTCAGCGCGTCCTTCACGGACGGGTCCGTCCACTTGATCTCGTGCTTGGCCAGCTGGTCGTACTTCTCCGGGCCGGCCTGCGAGAGGTACACGTTCTCGAACCAGTCGGTCAGCGTCCAGCCCTCGGCGCCGCCGACGGAGAACGGGGTGACGCCGGAGTCGAAGACCGTCTGCGCGGTGCTGAGCAGGTCCGGCCAGGTCTCGGGCTCACTCGCCCCGGCGTTCTCGAAGACCTGGTTGTTGTACCAGATCAGGGACTTGTTGGCGGCCTTGTAGTAGACGCCGTACTGCTTGCCGCCCACCTTGCCGATGTCCTGCCAGCCCTGCGAGTAGTTCTCGCCGAGCTCCTTGGCGGCCTCGGAGCCCAGCGGCTTGGCCCAGCCCTTGTCGACGGCCTGCTTGATGGCGCCGGGCTGCGGCAGCATCGCGATGTCCGGCGGCTGCCCGCCGGCCACCTTGGAACCGATGAAGTTGATGATCGGGTCCTGCGCGGGCACGAAGGTGACCTTGGCGCCCGTGCGCTTCTCGAACTCCTGGAGGACCTTCTTGAAGTTGGCCTGTTCGGTGCCGCTCCACACGGCGGCGACCTCCAGGCTCGTCCCGTCCAGCTTCGGAAGGGTGACGTCGTTGGTGGTTTGGTCGGTGTCGCCCGTGCTTCCACCGCTGCCTTCGTCGCTGCTTCCGCAGGCGGACAGCGAGAGCGCGAGGGCTCCCGCGGCGACGGCGGCCGCCGTCCTGGCGGCTCTGCGGTGCTGGGGGGTCGCCGTGTCCCGCTTGGGCGACCAGCGTGTCCGGATGGTGCTGCTCGTCATGCGCATGACTGCCCCGTTCTTCGTTCCTCGTCGAACGTCGAGCGCGCTCCCGTGCGATCTGGTCTACGCCCGGGTGTGCGGGGGCGGCAAGATGGCGTCGGCTGTCAAGCGGGGGATCGTGACTCCCTCGTGACCAGGGCCGCGGCCCCGGACGCCGGCAGGCCCGGCGGCCGTCTCCGGCTACAGGAGCGACGGCACCTTCGCCGCCGCGACCTCCCGCGCCGCCCTTTCCAGCGCGCTGGCCAACAGTGCCAGGTCGGTCGGGCCGTTTCCGAGTTCCCGCACCGGACGCCGGGCCGGAGGGTCACCCATGCGGTGCCATTCCAGCGGTACGACCGTGGGGCGCAGCGTCGCCGTCCGGGGGATCCGGCCGGTGACCCGACCGCCCTGGAACGGGGTGACCCGCCCGTCCGCACCGGTCAGCCGGCCCCGCCCGGGCGCCGGTTCCTCGGGGCCGGAGGCCGGGGCGTCGAGCGTGACGCGCAGGGTGGCCCGGCGCGCCGGTTCCGTCTCCGCCGTACGGGGGCACGGGCCGGTGGCCGCCACCAGGTGGACGCCGAGCCGCTCGCCCTCCTTGGCCACGGCCTCCAGCGCGCGCATCACCGACCCGGCCGCGGGCCGGCCGGTGGAGCCGAGCGCCGGGGAGACCAGCGCGTCGAGGTCGTCGACGACCACGACGAGCCGGGGGAGCGGGGGCGCGGCCGCCTCCGTCTGCCGCCGGGCCGCTCCGGGCCGCAGCCGAATGGTGGAACTGGCCGGGGAGTCGAGGTCGCCGGATCCTCCCGCCGCGGCCGCCTCGGTCCGGGCGCCGCCCCGGCCCGTCGCCGTGCGCTGGGCGACCATGCGGCCCGACAGCTCGCGCCCGGTGTGCCACTCGGCGAAGTCGGACCGCCCGAGCAGCTCGGCACGCCGCTTCAGCTCGGCGCTCAGGGACTGCGCGAACTCCCGCATCCGGACCGGGTCGTGGGCCATGAGCAGCGTGGTGACGTGCGGTACGTCCGTACACAACCGCAGTCCCTCGCCGTGCCCGCCGCCCGCGCCCGGGCCGCCCCGGCCGTCGACCAGCACGATGCCGAGCCGGTCCGGCCGCTCGGCGGCGGCCAGCGACGCGACGACCGCCCGCAGCAGCTCCGTGCGGCCGCTGCCCGGCGGGCCCTCGATCAGCAGATGCGGCCCCTGGACCGCCAGGTCCGCGCAGACCGGCCCCCGCGGACCGGCACCCAGCACCGCGCGCACGCGTCCGCCCAGCGCGTCGGCGTCGTCGGCCGCGTCCGCCCAGCGCGCCATCAGCGACGCCGGGGTGGCCCGGGCCAGTCCCAGCTCGTCCAGCAGGCGGGCCGCCTGCGGCAGCGGTGCGGAGACGCGGGGCTGGCGCTCGTTCGCCGGGCCGTCCGTCCGCAGGGGCGCCAGCGCCCGCGCGAACCGCTCGGCCCAGGCCGGTGAGACGGCGTCGACGGTGGCGATGGTGCCGTGACCGACCGGCCCGGCCGGTGTGCCGTCACCGCCGGCCCGGGCCACCCGCATCAGCCGCAGGGCCGTCGCCACGTCCCCGCTGAGCAGCGCGACCGCGCCGCACTGCCGGAACGTCGGCGCCACCGAACAGGCCGCCTCGTACGTCTCCGTCACCGGCGAGGCCGGGGAGGCGGCGGCCGTCTCGGCCAGGCAGACGACGTGGATGCCGGCCCGGGGGCCTTCCAGAGCCAGCCGCGCGACCGCTTCGCGCAGGTCGGCGCCGCCCGGGTCGCCGTCGACGACCACGACCGTGTAGGGGCCGGGGAAACCGGCCGCCCCGGTGTCGTCGTCCCGGGCCCAGGAGGGGCGGCGGGGGGCCGGGACGGTCCCGGCGGGGGGCGAGGCGGCGGCGGTGGGCTGTGCGCCCCTCCCCGCAGCCGCGTCCGCCAGCTGGTCCTCCAGGCGGCGGGTGAGTTCGTCGGTGCGGGCCGCGGCCTGCTCGCGGTCGAGGGCCAGCAGCAACCGGCAGTCCTGCCCGTGCCCCGGGCGCACGTGCGGCAGCCAGCCCAGCCAGGACCACTCGGCGGTGCGCTCCTCAAGCGGGCGGGAGCGGTCCGCGGCGATCAGGACGATCTCCAGCGTGTCCGGGGAGTGCAGCGTGGTGAGCTGGGCCAGCACGGCCCGCGCCAGCCCGGCCAGCCGCGCCCGCGGTCCGGCCAGGCCCAGTGCGCCGACCTCGCGCAGCCCGGCGGTCACGGGGACGGCGGGCAGCAGGCCCGAGCCGTCCGGCGCCGCCCGGTCGGCCGTACCGAGGCGCACGGCGAGCGCCTCCGGGTGGCCCGGGCCGCGCTCCCACAGCCGCGGCCCGGGCCCCAGGGCCGTGAGCAGCAGCGTGGCCGGGTCCGGCCAGGTCTCCGGCGCGGCCGGCACGACGACCGGGTGCTGCTCCGCCACCACCGCGGCCGGGGCGTCCTCATACGCGTCCGCCTCGCGCGGCTCCGCCGCCTGCTCGCCGCGGCCTCCGGCCAGCCGCCGGGCCCATGCCCCGATCCCGCCACGCCTGCGGCCTCCCGCGGGCACGTCGGTGCCGCGCAGGGGAGTGCCTTTGCGGCCGCGCCCGGCACGCTGGTCCGCGAGGGCCGGGTCGTCGGTACCCGTGGGAGCGGCCGGTCCGTCCTGGTCCCAGGGGTGCGGACCGGCTCCGCCCGGGTGACCGGTGTCGTACGCCGCGAGCCCGGAACGGCCCGCGTGCGTGTCTCCGGTGCCGCCGCGCTGCCGTACGGCGCCGGCCGGGGCTCCCGAAGCGGCCGGCGGCGTCGAACCGTCAGCGGCGTCATGCTCCCGGGCAGGCGTTGCGGGTGTCCCGGAGGAGGACTGCGCGGCCCCGGCGGGCCCGGGCCGCGACCCTCCGCCGGCCGCCTGCCGACGGGCCTCGCCGCCGGTGCCTCCGGGCGGCACCTCACTCCAGCCGTCCCCCGCATGGGCCGCGCCCCCCGGACCCGGATACGGCACCTCGCTCCGGCGGTCAGCGGTGGGGGCTCGGCCTGGGTTGCCCCGGGTGGGTACGTCGTGTCGGCGGTTCGCGGAGGGTGTTTCGCTCCGGCTGCCCGGGGGCGGCACCTCGCTCCTGCGGGCACTGGAGGGGGCTTCGCCCTGGTTGCCCGCGGTGGGCGGGTCGTTTCGAGGGCTGCCGGAGGGGGCTTCGCCTGGGTTGCCCCGGGGGGGCACGTCGTTCCATCGGCTGCCGGAGGGTGTTTCGCTCCGGCTGCCCGGGGACGACACCTCGTCCCGGCGGTCAGCGGTGGGGGCTTCGCCTGGGTTGCCCCGGGTGGGTACGTCGTGTCGGCGGTTCGCGGAGGGTGTTTCGCTCCGGCTGCCCGGGGGCGGCACCTCGTCCCGGCGGTCAGCGGAGAGGGCTCCGCCCTGGTTGCCTGCGGTGGGCGCGTCGTTCCATCGGCTGTCGGCGGGGGCTTCGCCCTGGCTGTGAGCGGTGGGCAGGTCGCTCCGGCGGCCCCCCGCGCGGGCAGTGCCGCCCGCGCCCGGCGGGGGCAGGTCATTCCGGCGGCCGTCGGAGGGCGCAGCGCCCCGGCTGCCCGGGGACGGCACCTCGCTCCAGCGGTCTCCCGACAGGGCTTCGCCCCTGCCGTCCGCGGTGGGCCTGTCGTTCCGGTAGCTCCCGGAGGGCGCTTCGCCTCGGCTGCCGGGGGCGGGCACGTCATCCCGGCGGCTGCCGGAGAGGGCCTCGCTCTGGCTGCCCGGGGACGGCACCTCGCTCCGGCGGTCACCCGGGTGGACAGCGCCGCCCGCGCCCGGTCGGGGCACGTCACTCCGGCGGCCGTCGGAGGGCGCCTCGGCCCGGCTGCCCTGGGACGGCACCTCGCTCCGGCGGTCACCCGACAGGGCTTCGCCCCCGAGGCCGGCAGGCCGGGCACCGCTGCCCTGCTCCCACTGCCGCGGCGCGTCCGACGCCGCCCCCGTACCGCCGCTCTCGATCCGCGGCGCCCCGCCCTGCCCCGGCACCACGGCCGGATCAGCGGAGCCGGGCCTCGTGGCGCCCGGCGTGCCCCAGGCCGCCGAGCCGTGGGCGTGATGCGTGGGACCCGTGGGTCCGGCCGGTCCCGGATCCGCCACGGACGAGAGGGAGAGGGAGGGGGACACGGCCCCGTCGTCCCCGGCGGGGCCGGCCACGCGCACGTGCCCCTCACCGTCCGGAGTCGTCTCCACCCGGCCCCCCGGCCCCCCGGCCGGGGCGAGCCGCAGGGCCGACTCGCCGATCCGCAGCAGCGCACCCGGCGCGAACGGGACCACCCGGGCACCGACCCGCGCGCCGTTCACCGTCGTGCCGTTCGTGGAGTCCAGGTCGGCGACCGCCACGCGGCCGTCCGCGCTCACCGTCACCGCGCAGTGCAGCCGGGAGACGTCCGGGTCGTCCAGGGGCACGTCGGCGTCGGCGGAGCGGCCGATGCGGATCTCGCCGCCGTGCAGCAGGTGGACGCCGCCCGCGTCGGGGCCGGCCACGACCTGGAGCTGGGCCGGGGCATCCTCCAGCTCGGGGTGCGGCTCCGGCTCGCCCGGCGTGCCCACGGACAGTACGGCACCGTCGGTCAGCGGGGGCTCGCCCAGCGTGCAGCGCTGCGCGTCCAGCCGCTGCTCCCCGGCGTACAGCACGGGCGTGCCCGAGCCGTCACCGCCGGAGACCACCTGGACGAGCGCCGACGCGACCGCGGCGAGTGCCGTACCGGCGGGGGCCGTGACCAGTACGTCGCTGCGCGGGGCGCGGCCCAGCGCCGGCGCCGACGGGCCCAGCGGATCTACGACGGTCAGCCGGATCTGCATCGCCGTCAGCGGTCCCTTCTGCCCGGGCGCGGAGTCCCCCACCCCGCCCCAGCACGTCGGCCAGTACTGCCAGCATCCTCGCACCTGCCACTGACAACGCGCCCCTCGCTCCGGAAAAGGTGATCTTGATTGGTCGGCTCTGCCCGCAAAAGTGCCTGAGAGATGACCCACAGGCGACCTCTTGAGATCAGTCACGTTCGTTCCCGGCAACCACAAGACCGAGGTGAGCGTCTTTCCTTCGAACGAGTGTGAGGGGCGCTACGTAAGACCCACAGAAAGACGACACTCCGGTCCCCGGCCCCCCGGCACTACAGTGGGTCGGACAGGCCAGCAGGCAAGGCAAGCACCAGGGAGCGCATGACGTGCGGCCGGTAGGCAGCAAGTACCTGCTCGAGGAGCCGCTCGGACGCGGCGCCACGGGCACCGTCTGGCGAGCCCGCCAGCGCGAGACCGCGGGCGCCGAGGCGGCCGTGCCGGGGCAGCCCGGCGAGACCGTCGCGATCAAGGTCCTCAAGGAGGAGCTGGCCGGCGACCCGGACATCGTCATGCGGTTCCTGCGTGAGCGCTCCGTCCTGCTCCGGCTGACCCACCCGAACATCGTCCGGGTCCGTGACCTGGTGGTCGAGGGTGAGCTGCTGGCGCTGGTCATGGACCTCGTCGAGGGCCCCGACCTGCACCGCTACCTGCGCGAGAACGGGCCCTTCACCCCGGTCGCCGCGGCCCTGCTCACCGCCCAGATCGCCGACGCGCTCGCCGCCAGCCACGCCGACGGCGTCGTCCACCGCGACCTCAAGCCGGCCAACGTCCTGCTCCAGCAGTACGACGGGCAGATGCACCCGCTGCTGACGGACTTCGGCATCGCCCGCCTGGCCGACTCCCCGGGGCTGACCCGCACCCAGGAGTTCGTCGGCACGCCCGCCTATGTCGCCCCCGAGTCCGCGGAGGGCCGTCCGCAGACCTCCGCCGTCGACATCTACGGCGCCGGCATCCTGCTGTACGAGCTGGTCACCGGCCGCCCGCCGTTCTCCGGCGGCTCCGCCCTGGAAGTGCTGCACCAGCACCTGAGCGCCGAGCCGCGCCGCCCTTCCACCGTCCCCGACCCGCTGTGGACGGTCATCGAGCGCTGCCTGCGCAAGAACCCCGACGAGCGGCCCAGCGCCGAGAACCTCGCCCGCGGCCTGCGCGTCGTCGCCGAAGGCATCGGGGTGCACGCGAACTCCGCGCAGATCGCCGCCGCCGAGGGCGTCGGCATGCTCCTCGTGCCCGACCCGGCCCCCGCGCCGGTGCCGGACACGCCCGGCGCGGCCGACCCCACCCAGGTCCTCCCGCAGGGCGCCGGCTCGTACGACCCGAACGCCGCGACCAGCGTCATGCCGCACACCGGCGGCCCGGCCGGCGCCGCCGACCCCACCGCCGTCATGAACCACCGGGGCGCGGCCGACCCGACCGCCGTCATGCCGCCGGTCCCGCCGGGCTCGCCCGGCCACCCGGGCCAGCAGAACCAGCAGGGCGGCCCCGAGGACCCGCACCCCTGGCAGAACCAGCTGCGGGCGGCCCGCGACCGCAACGAGCAGACGCAGGTCCAGTACCTCGACCCCGGCCAGGACCCGCTGCGCCGCCGCCCCCAGCGCCAGGTGGCCCGGCCCCAGCAGCAGCCCCCGCGCCGCCAGGCGCCCCCGCCCGGCCCCGGCTACGGCCACCCGCAGCAGCAGCAACCCCAGCAGTACGCCCCGCAGCCCCAGCGGCCCCAGCCGCCGCAGCGCTACGCCCCGCCCGCGCCCCCGGCCCAGCCCCAGCAGCCCCAGCGGCCGCAGCGCGAGCCCCGGCAGCCGCGGCAGCGCAGCGCCAACCCGATGCGGATCCCCGGGCTGGGCTGTCTGAAGGGCTGCCTCTTCACGATCGTCATCCTGTTCGTCGCGGGCTGGCTGATCTGGGAACTGAGCCCGCTCCAGGGCTGGATCGGCACCACCAAGGGCTACTGGGCCCAGCTCACCGACTGGTTCTCCGCCGTGACCGGCTGGTTCGAGAAGCTCGGGAGCAGTTCCGGCACGAACTGACCGGAACCACCCTGCGGGGTTGGTGATTTGTCGACACCCGGCGGGTGATTTCGGCTTCCACGGTGAAGGTTGGCTCTCCGGACGCGTAGTTTTAGCGACAACACGCGTCGGTAGGAGCAGCCTTGGCACGGAAGATCGGCAGCCGGTACACCGCCCACCAGATCCTGGGGCGGGGCAGCGCCGGCACGGTGTGGCTGGGCGAGGGGCCGGAAGGCCCCGTCGCCGTCAAGCTGCTGCGCGAGGACCTGGCGTCCGACCAGGAACTCGTCGGGCGCTTCGTCCAGGAGCGCACCGCGCTGCTCGGCCTGGAGCACCCGCACGTCGTCTCGGTGCGCGACCTGGTCGTCGACGGCAACGACCTGGCACTCGTCATGGACCTCGTCCGCGGCACGGACCTGCGCACCCGCCTCGACCGGGACCGGCGGCTGGCCCCCGAGGCGGCCGTCGCGATCGCGGCCGACATCGCCGACGGACTGGCGGCCGCGCACGCCGCCGGCGTCGTGCACCGGGACGTCAAACCGGAGAACGTCCTCCTGGACATGCAGGGCCCGCTCGGACCCGGCGGCTCGCACCGCGCCCTGCTGACCGACTTCGGCGTGGCCAAGCTCATCGACACCCCGCGCCGCACCAAGGCCACGAAGATCATCGGCACTCCGGACTACCTCGCCCCGGAGATCGTCGAAGGTCTGCCCCCGCGCGCCTCGGTCGACATCTACGCGCTCGCCACCGTCCTCTACGAGCTGCTGGCGGGCTTCACTCCCTTCGGCGGCGGCCACCCCGGTGCGGTGCTGCGCCGGCACGTCACGGAGACGGTCGTCCCGCTGCCCGGCATCCCGGACGAGCTGTGGCAGCTGCTGGTGCAGTGCCTGGCCAAGGCCCCTGCCTCGCGGCTGCGGGCCTCGGAGCTCGGGGCCCGGCTGCGGGAGCTGCTGCCGATGCTGGCGGGCATGCCGCCGCTGGAGGTCGACGAGCCCGACACCGAGTCCGCGGAGGACTCCGACCGCGAGGAACAGCCCACCGGACCGGCCCCGGAGCGGGTACGGCGGCGGGGCGCGGTCCCCCTGGTGCCGGGCGCGAAACCGGCTGATTCCAACCGCGACACCCACACCTCGATGCGCGTCCCCGCCCCCGACGAGCTGGCCGGCGGCGCCCACGGCACGGCCCGGGCCCCGCGCACTGCGGGCACCCCCCGCCCCGGCTCGGCCCGCAACCGCGCCGCGGCCCGGCGCCGACGGGTGGCCCTGGGCGCGGGCGCGGTCGCCCTCGCGGCGGCGATCGGGGTCGGCGCCTGGCTGACCACGTCGGACGACGACGGCGGCGCACCTCCCCAGGACACGAGGAACTCCGCCCCGCAGACCCCCTGAGCCGCCGTCCGCCCAGCGTCCCCGGGTGATGTGCCGCCGGAGCCGCCGCGGGACACGGATGCTCCGCCCCAGGGCGGCCCGGCGCCGCGGACCGCAGCGTGCCGGCCGGTTCGGTGGCCGGCCGTCGGCTCTTCCCGCGGCGCGCAGCCGGTTCGCCGTCGGGCCCGCAGCCGGTTCGCCGTCGGGCCCGCAGCCGGTTCGCCGTCGGGCCGCAGCCGGTCTCGCGGTCGGGCCCGCAGCCTGCCGGGCAGGCCGTCGCAGGACGCCGGCGCTTTCGCCCCCGGCACGGTGACCGCCCGGGCGCCCCGGCGCTCTCGGTGCGGGCCGCCCGGGCATGGCCGCCGGGCGGAGCCGTTACGCTGGAGGGCGTGGCAGTCGTCGACGTATCCGAAGAGCTCAAGTCCCTCTCCTCGACCATGGAGTCGATCGAGGCCGTTCTGGACCTCGACAAGATGAGGGCAGACATCGCCGTGCTCGAGGAGCAGGCGGCCGCGCCGTCCCTCTGGGACAACCCCGATGAGGCGCAGAAGATCACCAGCAAGCTGTCCCACCTCCAGGCCGAGGTGCGCAAGGCCGAGGCCCTGCGCGGTCGCATCGACGACCTGGGCGTCCTCTTCGAAATGGCCGAGGAGGAGGACGACCCGGACACCCGCGCCGAGGCCGAGTCCGAGCTCACCGCCGTGAAGAAGGCGCTGGACGAGATGGAGGTCCGCACCCTCCTGTCCGGCGAGTACGACTCCCGTGAGGCGCTGGTGAACATCCGCGCCGAGGCCGGTGGCGTCGACGCCGCCGACTTCGCCGAGAAGCTCCAGCGCATGTACCTGCGCTGGGCCGAGCAGCGCGGCTACAAGACCGAGGTCTACGAGACGTCGTACGCGGAGGAGGCCGGCATCAAGTCGACCACCTTCGCCGTCCAGGCGCCCTACGCGTACGGCACGCTCTCCGTCGAGCAGGGCACGCACCGGCTCGTGCGCATCTCGCCCTTCGACAACCAGGGCCGGCGGCAGACCTCCTTCGCGGGCGTCGAGATCCTGCCCGTGGTCGAGCAGACCGACCACATCGAGATCGACGAGTCCGAACTGCGCGTGGACGTGTACCGCTCGTCCGGCCCCGGCGGCCAGGGCGTCAACACCACCGACTCCGCGGTGCGGCTCACCCACATCCCCACCGGCATCGTCGTCTCCTGCCAGAACGAGCGCTCGCAGATCCAGAACAAGGCGACGGCCATGAACGTGCTCCAGGCCAAGCTGCTGGAGCGGCAGCGCCAGGAGGAGCGGGCCAAGATGGACGCCCTCAAGGACGGCGGCAGTTCCTGGGGCAACCAGATGCGTTCGTACGTCCTGCACCCGTACCAGATGGTCAAGGACCTGCGCACCGAGTTCGAGGTCGGCAACCCCGAGGCGGTGTTCAACGGCGAGATCGACGGCTTCATCGAGGCCGGAATTCGCTGGCGCAAGCAGCAGGAGAAGTAAGTTTGTCGACATGGCAACTGCCGCCGTCAGGGCGGCAGTTGCCTTTTCTGTACCCCCATGTCTGGGTTTTACATCACACTCACAGCCTCAGACTCCCGGCATAGCCCCCGTAGTTGGACATGGCGGCTGCAAACGGCCTTGACGTGTTCTTGAAAAGTGGGAAGGGTAAAGCGCGGCATGCGTGTCTCTGGGGCGCATGTGAACCGGGGGGCCTTTCACCGCGGCTTTCCCCGTCGAGCACAGCCCCGAGCGCTGCCTAATGACGATGAGCTACTGGGGGTAGCAACCACATGACGAAGAAGACGCGGATCCGTGTCGCGCGGATAGCGGCCGGTGCCGTGATCGCCGCCGGTGCCTCGCTGACCGCCGCCGGTGCGGCATCCGCTCTCGACCTGGGCGTGAGCGTCGGCCTCGGCGACACCAGCGTCGGCGTCGGCGTGAGCGCCGGCGACGAGGACCCGACGGACCCGCCGACCGAGCTCCCGACGGACCCGCCGACGGACCTCCCGACGGACCCGCCGACGGACCTCCCGACGGACCCGCCGTCGACCGAGGAGCCCACCGACGAGCCGACCGAGCCCACTGACGAGCCCACCGAGCCCACCGAGGACCCGACCGACGTCCCGTCCGACCCGGGCAACGGGAACGGCAACGGCGGCGGCAACGGCGGCGGCAACGGCAACGGCAACGGCGGCAGCATCGGCGACGGCAACAACGCCGACCCCGACGGTGGCACCTCGCCGCAGGAGGAGGGCTCCTCCTCCCTCACCGAGATCGGCTCGGACTCCACCCCGGCCCCGCAGGCCCAGGGCAACGGCCAGGAGCTCGCCGAGACGGGTGCCGCGCAGACCACCTTCCTGGTGATCGGCGCCGCCACGATGATCGCCGGCGGTGTCGGCTTCCGCCTGCTGCCGCGCCTCGCGGGCGGCCGCGGCGGGGCCGCCGCCTGACGGTAGCCGCGACCGTACGGACCGTACGCGCAGCGACACCACCGAGGGCCCGGAGCGAAACGCTCCGGGCCCTCGGCCATGTCTGGGGGCTGCGGTACCGGCTTACGCGGTCTGGTGTGCCAGCAGGGCCACCGCGGCGATCAGCACCGTCAGCAGTGCGATCAGAGCCATCGGGTTCATGCCCGCGAGGAAGTTCTCCTGCTGCATCCGCTCACGGTTCGCGCGGCACACGGGGCAACGGCCCTCGTTCACGGGGGACGCGCAGTTCGCGCACACCAGCCGGTCGTACGTCATGCGCTTGCCCTCCTTGCGCCGGTTCCACGTGTCCAACGTCCGTGGGGGTGGGAATGTTCCCCCCTCCACTTTGCCAGGTTCCGACCGCCGTCGCGCGGCTGCGCATTTTCTGTGGTTGTACGCACAGTCTCCCGCGCCCTTCCGGGCTCGGCATAAAACGGCACATCCGTGGCGCAACCACAGTCGGTGACTGCGGTGCCCCACCCGGTTCGCGTATGGTCACGCTCATCTACCCCCGGCGACCCGTGGTGCATCCGTGATCCGATTCGACAATGTCTCCAAGGTCTACCCCAAGCAGACCCGCCCCGCCCTCAGGGATGTCTCCCTGGAGGTCGAGAAGGGCGAGTTCGTCTTCCTCGTGGGGTCCTCCGGCTCCGGAAAGTCCACCTTCCTGCGGCTGATCCTCCGCGAGGAGCGGTGCAGTCACGGACAGGTGCACGTTCTGGGCAAGGATCTCGCCCGCCTCTCCAACTGGAAGGTGCCGCAGATGCGGCGCCAGCTGGGGACGGTGTTCCAGGACTTCCGCCTGCTGCCCAACAAGACGGTCGGCGAGAACGTCGCCTTCGCGCAGGAGGTCATCGGCAAGTCGCGCGGTGAGATCCGCAAGTCCGTGCCCCAGGTGCTCGACCTCGTCGGGCTCGGCGGCAAGGAGGACCGGATGCCCGGCGAGCTGTCCGGTGGTGAACAGCAGCGCGTCGCCATCGCGCGGGCCTTCGTCAACCGGCCCAAGCTGCTCATCGCCGACGAGCCCACCGGCAACCTCGACCCGCAGACCTCCGTCGGCATCATGAAGCTGCTCGACCGCATCAACCGGACGGGCACGACCGTGGTGATGGCCACGCACGACCAGAACATCGTGGACCAGATGCGCAAGCGCGTCATCGAACTGGAGAAGGGCCGCCTCGTCCGCGACCAGGCCCGCGGTGTCTACGGCTACCAGCACTGATACCGCACCCGAGATCCACGGAAAGGCATAACCAGTCGCCATGCGCGCCCAGTTCGTCCTGTCGGAGATCGGTGTCGGTCTCCGCCGCAACCTGACGATGACCTTCGCCGTCGTCGTCTCCGTCGCCCTGTCGCTCGCCCTGTTCGGCGGGTCGCTCCTGATGAGTGACCAGGTCAGCACCATGAAGGGCTACTGGTACGACAAGGTCAACGTCTCGATCTTCCTCTGCAACAAGAGCGACGCCGAGTCCGACCCCAACTGCGCCAAGGGCGCGGTGACCGACGACCAGAAGAAGCAGATCAAGGCCGACCTCGACAAGATGGACGTCGTCCAGGCGGTCACGTACGAGACGCAGGACCAGGCGTACAAGCACTACAAGGAGCAGTTCGGCGACTCCCCGCTCGCCAGCTCCCTCACGCCGGACCAGATGCAGGAGTCGTACCGCATCAAGCTGAAGGACCCGGAGAAGTACCAGGTCATCGCCACCGCCTTCAACGGCCGGGACGGCGTGCAGTCCGTGCAGGACCAGAAGGGCATCCTGGACAACCTCTTCAAGCTGCTGAACGGCATGAACTGGGCCGCCCGCGCGGTGATGGCGCTGATGCTGGTCGTCGCGTTGATGCTGATCGTCAACACCGTGCGCGTCTCCGCGTTCAGCCGCCGGCGTGAGACCGGCATCATGCGGCTGGTCGGCGCCTCCGGCTTCTACATCCAGGCGCCGTTCATCATGGAGGCCGCGGTCGCCGGACTCATCGGCGGCACCCTCGCGTGCGGCTTCCTGCTGCTCGCCCGGTACTTCCTCATCGACCACGGACTCGCCCTGGCCGACCAGCTGACACTGATCAACTTCATCGGCTGGGACGCCGTCCTCACCAAGCTCCCGCTCATCCTCGCCACGAGCCTCCTGATGCCCGCGTTGGCCGCGTTCTTCGCGCTGCGCAAGTACTTGAAGGTGTGACGCATACCAAGAGGGGCCGTGCGGTCAACCGACCGTACGGCCCTTCCGCTTGTCCTAGACTCACCGGCATGTCAGGTCGTGACCCGTTCTGTCAGCCCCGTCGCATCCGTCGCGGGGCCGCCCTGACGTTGGTGTTCGCGAGCGTGCTCGTCGCCGGAGCGGCCACGGGGGCGTTGCCGCAGAGCCAGGGGAAGTCCGCCCCGGACGAGGCTCGTTCGGCCGGTACGGCCGGGCGCCACGCGGACGTCACCCGGGCCGCCGAGGAGGCCATGGCCGACGGCACGTCCCCGGTCCAGGCCGCCAAGCGCGCCGTCAGCCGCAGCGGGGACCGCTGGGCCGCCGTCTACTCCCGGGGTGAGTACGAGGAGTTCGAGGAGTCCCTCGACGGCCAGTACACCGGCGTCGGCCTGTGGGCCCGCAGCGAACGGGACGGCCGTATCGAGGTGACGAAGGTGCGGGCCGGTTCGCCCGCCGCCACCGCCGGGATCCGCCCCGGAGACCTGTTGCGCAGCGTCGACGGCGAGAAGACCGACGGCCGTCCCGTCACGGAGGTCGTCTCCTTACTGCGCGGGGACGCCACCGACGCCCCCGCCGGTACGACCGTCCGCCTCGGCCTGGAACGCGGCGGCCGCGCGTGGACCGAAACCCTGCGCCGGGCCAGGCTCTCCACGGACGCGGTGACCGTCCGGGAACTCGACGGCCGGGTGACCGTGATCAAGGTCGCCACCTTCACCAAGGACTCCGGCCACCAGGTCCGCGAGGCCGTACGGCAGTCCCCGCCCGGCGCCGGCATCGTCCTCGACCTGCGCGGCAACCCCGGTGGCCTGGTCGGCGAGGCGGTGACCGCCGCCTCCGCCTTCCTCGACGGCGGCCTGGTCGCCACCTACGACGTCGACGGCGAGCAGCGCGCCCTGCACGCCGAGCCCGGCGGGGACACCACGAGACCCCTGGTCGCGCTCGTCGACGGCGGGACGATGAGCGCGGCCGAGCTCCTCACCGGCGCCGTACAGGACCGCGGGCGGGCGCTCGTGGTGGGCTCCCGCACCTTCGGCAAGGGCTCGGTCCAGATGCCGAGCGAGCTGCCCGACGGCTCCGTCGCGGAGCTGACCGTCGGGCACTACCGCACCCCCTCCGGCCGCGGGGTCGACGGCCGGGGCATCACGCCCGACCTGGAGACGGGCGAGGACGCCCTCCCCCGGGCCCAGGCCGTACTGCGCGGCCTCGCGAGCCCCTCGTAATCGACTTTCCGCAGAGCCCCTCCGTAGTGCGAAAATGGTCGGCACTATGGCTAAGGAAAAAGGGCGCAAGCTGATCGCGCAGAACAAGAAGGCGCGGCACGACTACCTCATCATCGACACCTACGAGGCCGGCCTGGTCCTCACCGGGACCGAGGTGAAGTCCCTGCGCCAGGGACGGGCGTCGCTGGTCGACGGCTTCGTGCAGCTCGACGGGAACGAGGCGTGGCTGCACAACGTGCACGTGCCGGAGTACAGCCAGGGCACGTGGACCAACCACAGCGCCCGGCGCAAGCGGAAGCTGCTGCTGCACCGCGCCGAGATCGACAAGCTGGAGTCGAAGTCGGGGGAGACGGGCCACACCATCGTGCCGCTCGCGCTGTACTTCAAGGACGGCCGGGCCAAGGTCGAGATCGCGCTGGCGAAGGGCAAGAAGGAGTACGACAAGCGTCAGGCGCTGCGGGAGAAGCAGGACCGCCGCGAGACCGACCGCGCGATCGCGGCGGTGAAGCGGAGGCAGCGCGGGGCGTAGGGAATACGCTGGCACCGACCTGCGTTGGTCACGTACGATGGTGCCTGCACCCCACAGCGGGTGCGCGCCCCCTCTCCGGAGGGGATTGTCAACACAACATGGGGATGATCGGTTTCGACAGCGGCTGTCGAAGCAGGGGAAGCGTGTCGAGGAAGCGGCAATGATCTCGTAAACCATATGTCGCAAAAAATAATCGCCAATACCAAGCGCGATTCCCAGTCCTTCGCCCTCGCTGCCTGATAAGCAGTGACTGAAGGACCCTAAATGGGTGTCAGCCCGGGAGTGTTCCCGACCCGGATCCTGGCATAAGCTAGGGAACTAAACCATCGAGCCCGGTCACGGGGTTCGATGGGAAATCAAACAGTGACTGGGCCCGTCGGCGACTTGTTCGCGTGATCGCCGGGGCCGAGAAAATCGCAGCGAACTGCACACGGAGAAGCCCTGGTTCTGCACCGTTGGACGCGGGTTCGATTCCCGCCATCTCCACTCATCCCATGTGGGCAAAGGCCCCGCCGCTCTTGAGCGGCGGGGCCTTTGTCATGGGTCGTCGAGGAGGTCTCATGGGCTACAGCCCGTCGCTCTACAAGTTCGCCGAGGGCGCCGACGTCCCCGTAGCGCTGGATCTGGAGCTGGTCCGGACCGTCCTGGAACCCCACGACGTCGGGGACCCCAGGCTCCGTATCGACCAGGACGGGGCCCTCCGGTTCTGGATCAGGGCCGATGACGGCGGTGAGGCCGAGATCTTCGCCGACGACACCGGCATCCTGGTGGAACGCCCGCATTCCGGCGCGGTCTTCGTCATTCTCGCCGAGCTGGCGTCCCGGCTGGGTGCGGTCGCTCTCGATCCGAGCGCAGGCAGGGTCGTGTGCCGTCCGGACGAGTACGTTCATCTGCCCGAGAGCATGCGGAAGGACGCCGTGGTCATCGAGATGACGGGGGAGCGGCTGGAGGCCGCCCTGCTAGGCCGTCACCCGGCGTGACGTGCTCGCCCGTTCCGTCAGGCGGGGTGGCAGCAGCGTCGTTTCCGGGGCGGGGGTGCCGTGCAGCTTCTGTATCAGGAGGTCCACGGCGCGGGCGCCCAGCTCCTCGGACGGCAGGGTCACCGAGGTGACCGGGACGCGGGGCGTCGTCGCCAGGTCGTCGGGGCAGACCGCGGTGACGGAGAGGTCGGCGGGGACCCGCAGGCCGAGGTGTTCGAAGGCGGTGATCAGGGGGGCCAGGAGAGGTTCGTTGTGGATGACCACGGCGGTGAGGGCGGGATGGTCGCGGACCAGCCGTTCGGCGAGCCGGGGGGCCGTGGCGGGGTCGGGGTCGCCCGGGTGGACGGACGTGGTGAGGCCGTGCCGGGCGGCTGCCGTGGTGAAGCCCTGCATCAGGTGGTGGGCGTAGGCCGTCCTGCGGAGGTAGACCTCCGGGGGTGAACCGATCAGGGCGACCGTGCGGTGGCCCAGCCCCGCCAGGTGGTTCACACAGGCTTCGCCCGCCGCCTTGAAGTCGAGGTCCACGCAGGTCAGACCGCGCGGGTTCGCCGGGACGCCGATCAGGACCGACGGGCTGTCCGGGAAGCGGAGCCGGGGGAGGCGGGGGTCGTGGAGTTCGACGTCCGCCAGCAGCAGCCCGCCCACCGACGCCGCGTCCAGGGCGCGGGCCAGGCCCTCCTCCGCCTCCTCCTGGGTGAGGAGCAGGACGTCGTGGTCGTGCGCGCGGGCCGTCGTCACCACCGACACCGCCAGCCGCATCACCACCGGGATGTGCACGCCGGGGCGGAGCGGCGCCGCCAGGGCCAGGACGTTCCGTCGGCCGCCGGCCGGGCCGCGGGCGCCCGCGCGGGGGCGGTAGCCCAGGTCGCGGACGGCCGCCTCGACGCGCCGCCGGGTCTCCTCAGAGATCGGGCGCTTGCCGCTCAGCGCGTAGGAGACGGTGCTGGGGGAGACCCCGGCCCGTCGTGCCACGTCCGTGATCCCGACCATCAGCCGAGCTCCAGTGTGAGGCGCCCCGTCCCGGGCGGGGCCTGGACCTCGCGGTCGCCGGCCGCCAGGCTCCAGGCGGCTACCGGGGCGCCGCACGTCGCCCGCAGGGTGTTCCCCTCGCGGACGACCGTGAAGGTCACGTCCCCGACCGGCACCGTCACCTCGTCGCCGGGCCGCAGGCCGTACGCCCGCAGCGTCACCCCGTCGGCGTGGTCGTAGTCCGGGCGGTCGTCCCGCGCGCCGACCGGGATCACCGCACCGGGCCGCACCAGCAGCGGCGCGCTCAGGAAGCCGTGGCGCTCGCGCACCCAGCGCGGGCCGGTCACCGTCCCACCGGTCAGGAAGTGGGTCCAGGTGCCCTCGGGCACGTAGTACGTGACGTCGCCCTCGTCGCTGAACACCGGGGCGACCAGCAGGTCCGAACCGAGCATGTACTGCCGTTCCAGGTGCGCGCACCCCGGGTCGTCCGGGAACTCCAGCACCATGGCCCGCATCATGGGCAGGCCCTCGGTGTGGGCCGCGCGGGCCGTCTCGTACAGGTAGGGCATGAGGCGGAGCTTCAGCCGGGTGAAGTGGCGGGCCACGTCCACCGACTCCTCGTCGAACTGCCAGGGGACCCGGTAGGAGCTGCTGCCGTGCAGGCGGCTGTGCGAGGAGAGCAGTCCGAAGGCCAGCCAGCGCTTGAACAGGGCCGGAGTGGGGGTGCCCTCGAAGCCGCCGATGTCATGGCTCCAGAAGCCGAATCCCGACAGGCCGAGGGACAGGCCGCCGCGCAGCGACTCAGCCATCGACTCGTATGTCGCCTCGCAGTCCCCGCCCCAGTGCACGGGGAACTGCTGGCTCCCCGCCGTCGCCGACCGTGCGAAGACAACGGCTTCCTGCTCGCCCCGGTGCTTGCGCAGCACCTCGAAGACCGTGCGGTTGTACAGGTACGTGTAGTAGTTGTGCATCCGCTCCGGGTCCGAGCCGTCGGACCAGACCACGTCGAGCGGCACCCGTTCGCCGAAGTCGGTCTTGAAGCAGTCGACGCCCTGCGCGAGCAGCGCCTCCAGCTTGGCGGCGTACCAGTCGCGCGCGGCCGGGGAGGTGAAGTCGACCAGGGCCATGCCGGGCTGCCACATGTCCCACTGCCAGACGCTGCCGTCCGGCCGCCTCAGCAGGTGCCCGAGCGCCCTGCCCTCGGCGAACAGCGGGGAGCGCTGGGCGATGTACGGATTGATCCAGACGGAGACGTGCAGGTCGCGGGCCTTCAGCCGGGCCAGCATGCCCTCCGGATCGGGAAAGACGCGGGGATCCCACCGGAAGTCGCACCAGTTGTACTCGCGCATCCAGAAGCAGTCGAAGTGGAAGACGGACAGCGGCAGTTCACGCTCCCGCATGCCGTCGATGAAGGACGTCACCGTCTCCTCGTCGTAGGAGGTGGTGAAGGACGTCGACAGCCACAGGCCGAACGACCAGGCGGGCGGCAGGGCCGGGCGGCCGGTCAGGGCCGTGTACCTGCGCAGGATCTCCTTCGGCGTGGGGCCGTGGACGACGTAGTAGGTCAGCTCCTGCGTCTCCGCGCTGAACTGCACCCGGGAGACCACCTCCGAGGCGACCTCGAACGACACCTCGCCCGGGTGGTCGACGAAGACGCCGTAGCCCGCGTCCGTGAGGTAGAACGGCACGTTCTTGTAGGCCTGTTCGCTGCACGTGCCGCCGTCGGCCTGCCAGATGTCGACGACCTGGCCGTTCTTCACCAGCGGGCCGAAGCGCTCACCGAGGCCGTAGACGGACGTGCCGACGTTGAGGACCAGTTGCTCGCGCAGGTGGTGGGCGCCCGAGGCGTCCCGCATGATGCCCGCGTTCCTGTGGCCGCTGCTGGTGAGCGTACGGCCGTGCGCGAGGAACTCGACGTGCCACGGCCCGCCGAGGGCCAGCCGGACCGACAGGTCACCGGAGGTCAGGGTCGCGTGCTCGTCGTCGCAGGAGATCTCCGCGGTGGTGTCCGACGCCGTGAGCTCGAACTCGGGGCCGCGCGGCTCGCCGCCGGTGAAGTGCGTCAGGGTCAGGCCGATGACGCCGGGCATGGGGGTGTGCACCCTGACCGTGAGGACCGGGCCGGTCATCAGGTCGCCGCGGGAGCGGATGGGCCGGGTCGGCGCGTGGATCTCCAGGGCGCCGTCCGCCTCGGTGACGTCGAGGGCCTGGGCCGGGTGGGCCGCGGTGACGCCCTCGCGCAGGAGCCAGTAGCCGTCGGTGAACTTCATGTGGGGTCCCTACTCTCCCGGCGCATGACGTCGAAGCGCTTCGACGATCCGAACGTAAGCGGGGGATCTGAGGGCGTCAATGGGGCGTGGGTACAACAGTGAAGCGATTCGAAGCGGGTACCAGGGACAGCACCAGGGCCACGGATGCCGCCGTCACCGGGACCACGTAACCCGCCGTCGGGGAGACGTGTTCCACGGTCCAGCCACCGATCGCGCTGCCGCAGGCGATGCCGCCGAGCAGTCCCGTCACCGCGAGGGTCATGCCCTCGTTCAGCCGGCCCTCCGGGGTGCGCTCCTGCACCAGCGTCATCGTGGTGACCATCGTCGGGGCCGTCGCCATCCCGGCGACCAGCAGCGCCGCCGCCAGGGCGAGGAGCGAACCGGTGAGGGCCGTGGCCAGCAGCGGCAGGGCCAGCAGCGCGGCCATCGCCGCCACGCACCAGGGCAGCCGCGCAGCGGCCGGACCGGCGGGCCGCGCGGCGCCGTACAGCAGGCCCGCCGCGCAGGAGCCCGCGGCCTGGAGGGCGAGCACGACGCCGGCCGCCGACTGCCGCCCCTGCGCGTCGGCGAACGCCAGCGTGACGACCTCCGTCGCTCCGAAGACGGCGCCCATCGCCAGGCAGACCGCGAGCAGCGGGGGGATGCCGGGTGCGCGCAGGGGCGCCCTGCCGGGTATGTGTGTGCGCACCGGGGGCTCCGTCGCGCGCCGGGTCGTGAACAGGACCATCCCGGTCAGCAGCAGCACCGCGCCCACGAGCGTGCCCGCCTCGGGGAAGAACGCCCCGCACAGGAAGGCCGCGAGCACCGGGCCCAGCATGAAGCACAGTTCGTCCGCCGCCTGCTCGAAGGAGTTGGCGGTGTGCAGCGCCTTCGGGTCGCCGGCCAGCAGATGCGCCCAGCGGGCCCGGGACATGCCGCCGGTGTTGGGGGTGGTGGCGGTGGCGGCGTAGGAGGCGAACAGGGTCCAGTCGGGGGCGTCGTGGCGCACACACAGCAGCAGGCAGAGCGAGCCGAGGACGGCGATCACCGTGGCGGGCAGGGCCACCCGGGCCTGGCCGTGCCGGTCGATGAGCCGGGCGATCCACGGAGCGACCAGGGCGGTCGCCGCGAGCCCCGTCGCCGTGACGGCACCGGCGAGGGCGTACGAGCCCCGGCTCCCGGCGATCATTACGACCGCGCTGACGCTGAACATGCCCATCGGCAGCCGGGCGATGAGGTTCCCGGCGGTGAACGCGCGGGTGCCCGGCAGACGGAACAGGCGGCGATACGGGGAGAGTTGCGGCATGCGTCCACCCTCGCCCGGGGACGATCAAGCGGTCCAACACCTGTTCCGTGCTCGGTCACGCACTTGGGTTGTGGATCCCCACGCACGCGGGTTGTGGATCCGCGACGGGACGGCCGGAAGGGCATGGCGGGAAACGTTCGCTCCTTGTTCTTCATACAGGGATATGGAGATTCCTAATGCTCCTCATGGCGCATGGAAAAGATGTTCATTCGGGAAATTCCTTCACTCGTTTGCCGCGCATCCGCCGAAGTGGGGCGACGGTTAGTCGGTACATGACCGAGGCGACCAGGAAAGACGGCTGGGCGGTAACGCTCGGCCCGTACACCTACATTCCCGCTCCAGCGCACTCGTCGGCGACCGTCAACGGGACGCTCACCAGAGGGGGTTGCCCGGTCGCGTTGCAGGTGACCGAGCCGGTCCTGCGCGATTTCATCGACCGCATGAGCGCGCTGGAAAAGGATCTCGCCCGCCGGTGGATCAGTGCCACGGATTGGCCCGCTTTCGCGCTTGCGGAATAGTCGGGCCCCGCCATGTACGACAAAGTAGAGGGCACCGGCCGGCACCGGGCTCCGGCCCGCGATTTCATCACTCCCCTCACCCCGCCCGACCCGACCTGGGACCCCGCCGAGGAACTGGCGTTCATCCTGGAGGAGGCCCTCGGGGAGCAGGCGACGAGGATTCCCGCCCCCCGGGACGAGGACCCGGCCCCCGTCGCGGATCCGGCACCGGCCGCCGCCCCGGGCACCCATATGCGGCGGCTCCAGGACATCACCGAGGAACTGCCGCCCGTACGGGAAGTACCCCGGCGGCACCGCAGGGTCCGGGCGCGCAAAGGCCACGGCCTGCTCCGCACCACCAGCTTCCTGGTCGCCGCCCTCGCGGCCGTCATCGCCTCCGCGGTGAGCCTCCTGAGCGGCATCGTCGCCTACGACCCCCTGCGGCTGGTCGCCGTGTCCCCCGCGGCGAGGGGCCTGCGCACCTGGTGGCCGCTGCTGGTGTACGGGCCCTGGCTGGTGGGTTCGCTGTCCGTCCTGCGTGCCGCGCTGCACCAGCGCCGTGCCGTGCACTCCTGGTGCGTGGTCCTGGTCTTCTCCTCCATCGCCGTGCTGCTGTGCGTGGTCCAGGCGCCCCGGACCGTCCTCGGCACCGCGGCGGCCGCCCTGCCCGGCCTCGCCGCCCTGGCGTGCTTCCAGCAGGTCGTCCGCCAGATCACCCTGACCAGGCCGCCGATGCGGTCGGTACCCCGTCACCGGGTGGGGCAGGCTCCGCCGGACACGGGTGCGGCAGGCCGGAAGAACGCGGAGGGCCCGAAGGACCCGGGCCCTCGGACGGGCGAGGCCGGGCCCTCCCTGAAGGGCACCCGCCCCTGAGTTCGACAGGGCCGCGCACGCCCGCGCCCCGGCCGCTGTAGGTTCGCGGCATGTCCGGGCACCTCGATCACCGTCTGCTGTGCGGCTTCGTCGCCGTCGCCGAGGAACTGCACTTCACGCGTGCCGCGGTGCGGCTGCACGTGGCTCAGCAGGCACTCAGCCGGGACGTGCGGCGACTGGAGCGGGAACTCGGCGCCGAGCTGTTCGTGCGGACCACCCGGCAGGTGACGCTCACCGCCGACGGGGAGCGGCTGCTGCCGTACGCCCGCCGGGTGCTCCAGGCGCAGGACGAACTGCTCGCCGCCTTCGACCAGGCCCGGCCGCTGCTGGTCGACCTCAACTCGCCGGGCCTGGTCACACCGCGCCGGGTGCTGCACGCGGCGCGCGAACTCGCCCCCCGCCACGAACTCATGGCCCGCTACGAGAGCGGCCTGACCGGCGCCGCCGGAGAACTGCTCGCCGGCCGGCTGGACGCGTCGTTCGGACGGTTCGCCGGGCTGGACCCGGCGCTGCGGTCCGGGCTCGACCACCAGCCCGTGCGGCTGGAGCCGATGGCGGTCGTGCTGCCGGACGACCACCGGCTGGCCTCGTGGGAGGCCGTGCCGCTCGCCGAGCTGGCCGGCGAGAGCGTCTACGCGGGTGCCGGCAACCCGCGCACACCGGAGTGGACCGGACTCGCGCGGCTGCTGTTCGAGGGGCGGGGCATCGAAATCGCGCCACCCGCGCCGCTGGCCGTCGGGGATGAGGAGTTCCAGCGGGTCATGGCCAGAACGCGCCATCCGGTCCTGACCGTCGTGGACGTCCCGGCCCTGCCGTCGATGGTGGTGCGGCCCCTGGTGGACCCGGTTCCGCTGTCCCCCGTCTCCCTGGTGTGGCGCAAGGGCCTGACCCATCCCGCGTTCGACGCGCTGCGCCGGGCGGTGGCCCGGCTGGCTGCGGAAACGGGCTGGTTGCGCAGGCCCGAGGGTGCCTGGTTGCCGGCCGGAGACGATGTCCTCATGGCGTCTCACGGCTGACACGATTCGACACGGCGCCCACACAGAACCTGCGCGTGCGCTACATTCGACCCCTGAGCACGGTGTGGTAAGAGGGGGCGCTCGGACGGGTGGGGGCCCGATCCGACGGCGGGTGCTCAGGTCGGCAAGCGCACCTGAACCATCCCGTGGGGGGAAGTGCGTGCGCGTGACAAAGTGGCGAGAAGACGCCCAACCCGAGTGGCCCGAGGCCGCCGTGGCTACCGGGGAACTCCCGTCGGACAGCGGAGCCCGGGACGGGAGAGCCACCCAGGTCTTCCCCGACCGCGATGTCCGGACGACCGGCCACCGGCTGCCCGCCGGGACGGAGATACTGCGCGGCATTCCCCGCCAGAGCGAGGGCGAGGCCGACTCGCTCGCCCCGCAGCCGGGCACCGGGACGTCGGTCCCGCAGCCGGGGACCGGGACGTCGGTCCGCGACCCCTGGCAGGAGCAGGAGGAAGCCGGGGCCGAACCGCCGGAGGACACCCCCGACGCCGACGGGCAGACCCACGATCCGCACGAGGTCACCGTCCAGCTCGACGCCGTGCAGCTCGGGGACGGCTTCCTGCGGCACGTCAAGGAGGGCGGCCCGGGCGCCGAGGCCGCCGCCGACCGGCCCGTCTTCGTCGACGAGTCCGGCCGCCGCAGCCGCCGCTACCGCCGGATCGGCATGGCCGTCGCCCTGGCCTGCGGCGCCTACGCCGTGGTCATCGTCGCCACGCTGCTGTCGGGCAACTCCAACGCCCCCTGGCTGCCCGTGCCGACCAAGGACGACAACCCGCCGGCCGGGCAGGTCGACACCCCGTCGCTGCCCGCCGAGTCGGCACCCGCCACCGGCACCGGCACCGGCGCCACCGCCCCGGGCAGCACGCCGGCGACCGGCCAGCCCACGGCACCCGGGCCCGGCCTCAGTGCCGCCGTACCCGATACCACCGCCGGCACCGGCCGCTCCGGCACTTCCGCCGAGCCCACGCCGAGCGCGACCCGGACCGCCCCGGCAACGGGCGGCAAGGCCACCGCCCCGGCACCCACCAAACCGGCGGACCCGCCGAGCACACCGGCCACCGACCCGACCCCGACGGTCGAGCCCACGGCCACGCCCACCGAGACGACGGGCACCGGCGGCGACGGCGGCACCGTCGCCGAGGGCCCGGCCGAGCCGCAGCCCGTCGCGGAGACACCGGCCGCCGCGTAGTCCTCCGCGTCCGCGAAAGCGGCGCCCGCCGCCCGGGCGCCGCTCCACCACTCTTCCGGCCGGGCGCCGCACCGGCACCGGTCCGGGCCGGCGGGCGAACCCCGAACGCTCCGGAGCGGAGCCGCGCAGCTCGCGATCACCCGCTCCACCCGCTCCACCCACCCGTCCCGCTCCCGCAGTGGGACCTCAGGACGTCACGGAGTGCGCCCCACCCCGCGCAACCGAGACGTCCCCGACCGGCCGGGCCCGACCCACGACACCGTCCGCCCGCCTCCGTCCCCGTACCACCCCATCCCGCACCACCCGGAGTACCACCACCCATGGCATCCCGTACTCGCCGTTCCGGGCCCGCGTCGCGAGCCCGTGGCGGCTTCAGGCGCCGGCGCCTGCCCATGCGTCTGCTGCTGCCCCTGTTCGTGCTCGTCGCCCTCGGCGCGATGCTCATGCTGCGCGGCTACGTGCACAGCGAGATCCTCGCCGACCACCGCGTCGGCCCGCCCGCGGCGAACGACCGCGTCCCGAAGGACATCCTGAAGGGCGGGCCCGTCATCGACACCCGCAACGGGAAGCCCACCGCTCTGGAACTCCCGGACGGCGAACTGGTCCTGACCTTCGACGACGGCCCGGACCCGAGGTGGACGCCCCAGGTCCTCGACGTCCTGAAGAAGCACGACGCCCGGGCCGTCTTCTTCATCACCGGCACCATGGCCTCCCGTCACCCGGACCTCGTCCAGCGCATGGTCGACGAGGGCCACGAGATCGGCCTGCACACCTTCAACCACCCGGACCTGTCGCTCCAGACCAAGAGCCGCGTCGACTGGGAGCTGTCCCAGAACCAGCTCGCGCTGGCCGGGGCCGCCGGCATCCGCACCTCGCTGTTCCGCCCGCCCTACTCGTCGTTCGCCCACAACATGGACAACAACACGTGGCCGGTCACCGAGTACATCGGCAGCAAGGGCTACATCACCATCGTCAACAACACCGACAGCGAGGACTGGCGCCGGCCCGGCGTCCAGAAGATCATCAGCAACGCCACGCCGAAGGACGGCAAGGGCGCCATCGTGCTGATGCACGACTCCGGCGGTGACCGCTCCCAGACCGTGGCCGCGCTCGACACGTACATCTCCGGGCTGCAGGACAAGGGCTACCGCTTCCACACCCTCACCGGCGCCCTGGACGCGCCGAGCGCACACACCCGCGTCGCCGGGCTGGAGTCGCTGAAGGGCGAGGCGTGGGTCTTCCTGGTGCAGGCCTCCGAGAACGTGACCGGGGTCCTCGTCGCGGGCCTCGCCGTCGTCGGTGTGCTGGTCTTCGGGCGTCTCGGGCTGATGCTGATCCTCTCCGTGGCGCACGCCCGCCGGGTCCGGCGCCGCGGGTTCAGCTGGGGTGAACCCGTCACGGAACCGGTGTCCGTCCTCGTGCCCGCCTACAACGAGGCCAAGTGCATCGAGCAGACGGTCCGTTCGCTCGTCGCCAGCGACCACCCCATCGAGGTGCTGGTCATCGACGACGGCTCCAGCGACGGCACCGCCCGGATCGTCGAGAACCTGAACCTGCCCGGTGTGCGCGTCGTCCGCCAGCTCAACGCCGGCAAGCCCGCCGCCCTCAACCGGGGCATCGCCAACGCCAAGTACGACCTGATCGTGATGATGGACGGCGACACCGTCTTCGAGCCGACCACCGTCCGCGAACTCGTCCAGCCCTTCGGCGACCCGCGCGTGGGCGCCGTCGCGGGCAACGCCAAGGTCGGCAACCGGGACTCGCTCATCGGCGCGTGGCAGCACATCGAGTACGTGATGGGCTTCAACCTCGACCGCCGCATGTACGACGTGCTGCGCTGCATGCCCACCATCCCCGGCGCGGTCGGGGCGTTCCGGCGCAGCGCACTGGAACGCGTCGGCGGCATGAGCGACGACACGCTCGCCGAGGACACCGACATCACCATGGCCATGCACCGCGACGGCTGGCACGTGGTGTACGCCGAGAAGGCCGTGGCCTGGACCGAGGCCCCGGAGTCCGTCCAGCAGTTGTGGTCCCAGCGCTACCGCTGGTCCTACGGCACCATGCAGGCCATCTGGAAGCACCGCCGGTCCGTCTTCGAACGGGGACCCTCGGGCCGCTTCGGCCGGGTCGGCATGCCGCTCGTGTCCATGTTCATGGTCGTGGCACCGCTGCTGGCCCCCCTGATCGACGTGTTCCTGCTGTACGGGCTGGTGTTCGGACCCACCGAGAAGACCATCGGAGCCTGGCTCGGCGTCCTCGCGGTGCAGGGTGTGTGCGCGGCCTACGCGTTCCACCTGGACAAGGAACGCATGACCCACCTGATCTCCCTCCCGCTCCAGCAACTCCTCTACCGCCAGCTGATGTACGTCGTCCTGCTCCAGTCCTGGATCACCGCCCTCACCGGCGGCCGGCTGCGCTGGCAGAAGCTGCGGCGCACGGGCGCGGTGGGCCTGCCCGGCCCCGGATCCGGCACGCCCCAGCAGATGACGGAGAAGAGGCCGGTCGGATGACCACGCAGGTGACCACCGCGGCCGAGGCCGCGCCTCAGGAGCGGGCCTCCTCGAAGAAACCCGGCCGCGACCGGTACTTCGACCTGCTGCGCGCCCTCGCGCTGTTCCGCGTCGTGCTGTACCACCTGACGGGCTGGGCCTGGCTGCCGCTGCTGTTCCCGTCCATGGGCGTGATGTTCGCACTGGCCGGGAGCCTCATGGCCCGCTCGCTGAAGCGCCCGGCCGTGCAGGTGATCCGCGGCCGGATGCGCCGGCTGCTGCCCCCGCTGTGGCTGCTGGGCGTCGTCGGCGTCACCGGCATGGTCCTCCAGGGCTGGGGCCCGGACGCGGACGGACACCCCGGCTGGTGGCTGCTCCACCTCACCTTCTGGATCGTCCCGCTCAGCGACCCGCCCTACGCGGAGGGCCTGCCCGGCATCCACGGGTTCATCGGCGAGAACTGGGCCGCGGACCTCGCGGGCCCGCTGTGGTACATCCGCGCCTACCTCTGGTACGTCCTGCTGTCCCCGCTGCTGCTGAAGGCCCTGCGGGCCCTGCCGGTCGTCACGATCCTCGCGCCCCTCGCCCTGGCCGTCGCCTTCGAGCAGGAATGGCTCACGCTGCCCGGTGAGCGGGTCCCCTCGGCGCTCACGGACTTCTCCACCTTCGGCGCCTGCTGGATCCTCGGCATGGCCCACCAGGAGGGCATCCTGCGACGGCTGCCGCGCTACATCGTGCCGTCCGTCGCCCCGGTCATCGCGCTGGCCGGTCTCTGGTACGCCCTGCACCACGACTTCGGCACCGGGAACGACCTGGACAGCATGCCGCTGGCCCAGGCCCTGTGGTCCTTCGGCACGGTGTTCCTGCTGCTGCACCTCAGCCCTTCCTGGACGGAGTGGCCGCGCCGGCTGCGCCCCTTCGCGGGGACGATCACCCTGCTCAACTCCCGGGCCGTGACCATCTACCTGTGGCACAACACCTGCATCCTGATCGCCGCGACCCTGTGGGACCGCCTGTGGGGCTTCCCCCTGCTGGAACAGAACGTGCCCGGCCTGCTGGAGAGCGTCTGGCCGGTGCTGCTCCTGGTCTGGGCCCTGATCGGCTGCTGCGTCCTGGCCTTCGGCTGGGCGGAGGACCTGGCGGCGAAGCAGAAGCCACGGTTGTGGCCGGTGAAGGAGCCCGGGGCGAGGCGCCGTGGGGGGCGGAGACGCTCGGTACCCGGCAGCTGAGCAAGGCCCGCCGGTGTGGAAAACTGCCCGGGTTGCGCTTGTGAACAAGTGGTCGGCGGGAGCGGTGGGGATGAGTAAGCGGCAGATGCAGAAGATGCTGCGGCTGATGGCGAGCGGGGAACCCGTCGAGCTCACCAGCCCGATGGCGTCCGTGAAGAAGCTCGCCCGGCTGGCCTTCGTCGCCCAGCAGTTCGGGTACGAGTACGCCGACGTCCGCCAGAGCAGCGGGCGCAACGGCGCGCTCACCATGCTGCTGCTGCCCGACCCCAGCCCGCAGGCACGGGCCCGGGCCGGGCAGAACTGGGCGCAGTACCCCGACGCGGCCGACGGCGTCTCCGTGCCGCCCGTCGTGCCGGGCGCCTTCGAACTCCTCAAGGCCCGCATCAACTTCGACCTCACCGGCAAGCACGCCGAGAAGCGCATGGGGTACGGGGCCCTGGGCGTCTCCCTCGGCTGCGTGATCCTCGGTTTCCGTTTCGGGGGCGAGGCCGTCGACTTCGTCGTGGCCGGTGTGTTGTGGCTGCTGTTCATGGCGGTGTTCGGCATCGGCCTCGTGGTGACCCGCAAGCGCAACGTCAAGTTCGCGGCCCGGTTGCAGGCGGCGGGCTTCCTGCCGGTGACGGACGAGAACGGCCGGACGCGGTACCTGCCGCCGGGGGCGCAGCTGCCCGGGCAGGGCAATCCGTTCGCGGGCGGGCCGTACGGGCAGCAGGCGCCCGGGCCGTACGAGCAGCAAGCACCGGCACCGGGCCCGTACGCGCAGCAGGCCCCGGGCCTGTACGCGCAGCAGGCACCGGCACCGGGCCCATACGAGCAGCAGGCACCGGCACCGGCACCGGCACCGGCACCGTATGGCGGGCAGGGCGCGTATCCGGCTCAGCCCGCCCCGGGCCCCTACGGCGGTCCGCCCGCCGCTGGTCCCTACCCCGGCCAGGCCGCCCCGGGCCCGTACCAGGGCCAGCCCGCCCCCGGCCCGTACGGAGCGCAGCCCCCGGGCCCGTACGGACAGCCCTACCACCAGCCCCACCCCCAGCAGCAGAACCCGCACTGGCAGCCCCCGCAGCACTAGGGGGCCTCCGAAACCCGCCGGAACCTCTCATCCCGCCCGAGCCGGGGGTGAGAGCAAAGTTCCCTCGCGGACACCCGCGGTGCCACAGGCAGGAAACGCGTCCTCCCTACCTTCGGGTTCAGTCATTCGAAGCACGACCGAGCCCCGGAGCACAGTGGAGGCGTCATGACAGGCCCTGGCACGGCACCCGCACCCCCGAGCAAGGGCGGACGCTGGATCCGGCACTGGGATCCGGAGAACGAGACGTTCTGGAAGGAGACCGGGGAGAAGATCGCCCGGCGGAACCTCTTCTTCTCCGTGCTGTCCGAGCACATCGGCTTCTCGATCTGGACCCTGTGGTCCGTGCTGGTGCTGTTCATGGGCCCGGAGTACGGGCTCACCCCGGCCGACAAGTTCATGCTGACCTCGATGGTCACGCTGGTCGGCGCCGTCGTCCGCGTCCCCTACACCTTCGCTGTGGCGATCTTCGGCGGACGGAACTGGACGATCATCTCCGCGGCCCTGCTGCTGATCCCGACCGTGGCCGCGTTCGCCGTGATGGAGCCGGGGACCTCCTTCTCCACGTTCCTGCTGGTCGGCCTGCTCGCCGGTGTCGGCGGCGGCAACTTCGCCTCGTCCATGACCAACATCAACGCCTTCTTCCCGCTGCGGAAGAAGGGCTGGGCCCTCGGCCTGAACGCGGGCGGCGGCAACATCGGCGTGCCGGTGGCGCAGCTCGCCGCGCTGGCGATCATCGGGGCGGGCGGCGGACCGCGCGTGCTGCTCGGGATCTACATCCCGCTGATCGTCGTGGCCGCCGTGATGGCCGCGCTGTTCATGGACAACCTGGAGAACGTCAAGAACGACACCGGTGCCGCGAAGGACGCCGCGCGGGACGGCCACACCTGGATCATGTCCTTCCTCTACGTCGGCACCTTCGGCTCCTTCATCGGATACAGCTTCGCCTTCGGCCAGGTGCTGACGAACCAGTTCGGCCGGACCCCGCTGGAGGCCGCCTACGTCACCTTCCTCGGTCCGCTGCTCGGCTCCCTGATCCGGCCCGTCGGCGGCCGGCTCGCCGACCGGTTCGGCGGCGCGCGGATCAGCCTGTGGAACTACGTCGCCATGGGCGTCGCGACGGCGGTCCTGATCGGCGCCTCCATGGAGAAGTCGCTGGCGCTGTTCACCGGGGCGTTCGTGGTGCTGTTCGTGCTCAGCGGGCTCGGCAACGGCTCGACGTTCAAGATGATCCCGGGCATCTTCCAGAACAAGGCCCTGGCCAAGGGGCTGGAGGGTGAGGAGGCGGCCGCGTACGGGCGGCGGCTCTCCGGGGCCTCCATGGGGCTGATCGGAGCGGTGGGCGCGCTCGGCGGCGTCGGCATCAACCTCGCCTTCCGCCAGTCCTTCCTCTCCTACGGCTCGGGCACCGGGGCGTTCGTCGCCTTCCTGGCCTTCTACGCGGTCTGCTTCGTGGTCACCTGGGCCGTATACCTTCGCCGTACGGCTCCCCGGGTACCCGTCACCACGGCGACCTCGGAGGCGAAGCCGCAGCTCAGCTACGCCGAGGTGTGACGTAACACCAGCGACATCAAGCCGATCCGGGCCTGTCACGAGCCGTTGACAGGCTCGATCGGCATGTAGGTACGCCGTACCCACGCAGTACGACGACTCGAGTGCGGGACGACAGCCATGTACGAGGAAGAACAGCGACCGGACCACGGGCCCCTGGCGGGTTTCACCGTGGGTGTGACGGCCGCGCGCCGGGCCGACGAGCTCGGGGCGCTGCTACAGCGACGCGGTGCCGCCGTCCTGCACGCACCTGCCCTCAGGATCGTGCCGCTCGCCGACGACAGTGAACTGCTGGCGGCGACGAAGGAGATCATCGAGCAGGTTCCGGACATCGTCGTGGCCACGACCGCGATCGGCTTCCGGGGCTGGGTCGAGGCCGCCGACGGCTGGGGGCTGGGGGAGGAGCTGCTGGCGCGGCTGGGCGGCGTACGGATCATGGCGCGCGGTCCGAAGGTCAAGGGCGCGGTCCGGGCCGCCGGGCTGACCGAGGAGTGGTCGCCGTCCTCGGAGTCCATGGCGGAGGTGCTGGACCGGCTGCTGGAGGAGGGCGTCGACGGTCTGCGGATCGCCATCCAGCTGCACGGTGAGCCGCTGCCCGGGTTCGTGGAGGCGCTGCGGGAGGGCGGGGCCGAGGTGGTCGGGGTGCCCGTCTACCGCTGGATGCCGCCGGAGGACATCACCCCGGTCGACCGACTGCTGGACGCGACGGTCGGCCGGGCCCTGGACGCGGTCACCTTCACCAGCGCCCCGGCAGCGGCCTCCCTGCTCTCCCGTGCGGAGGAACGCGGACTGCTCGACGAGGTCCTGGCGGCGCTCGGCCATGACGTCCTGCCGGCCTGCGTGGGCCCGGTCACCGCCCTGCCCCTGCAATCCCGCGGCATCGACACGATCCAGCCGGAGCGCTTCCGGCTCGGGCCCCTGGTGCAGCTCCTCTGCCAGGAACTTCCCGCGCGGGCCCGCTCCCTCCCCGTCGCCGGGCACCGTGTGGAGATCCGGGGGCACGCTGTCCTGGTCGACGGTCACCTCAAGCCGGTGCCGCCCGCCGGCATGTCGCTCCTGCGCGCCCTCTCCCGGCGCCCCGGCTGGGTCGTGGCCCGCGCGGACCTCCTGCGTGCCCTCCCCGGCTCCGGCCGCGACGAACACGCGGTCGAAACGGCCATGGCCCGCCTCCGCACGGCCCTCGGCACGCCGAAGCTGATCCAGACGGTGGTCAAGCGGGGCTACCGCCTGGCCCTGGACCCGAGCGCGGAGACGAAGTACGCGGACGCGTGATCCCGCCCGGGGGTTGAGCCGGAATCCGCCGACCCCGGGCCGCCCGTCCCGAGCGGGGCGCCTTGAGGCCGGCAGCCCGGCCCGGGTGGGGCGTCTTGAGGCCGGCAGCCCGGCCCGGGTGGGGCGTCTTGAGGCCGGCAGCCCGGCCTGAGTGGGCGTCTTGAGGCCGGCAGCTCGTCCCGAGTGGGGCGTCTTGAGGCCGGCAGCTCGTCCCGGGCGGGGCGTCTTGAGGCCGGCAGCTCGTCCCGGGCGGGGCGTCTTGAGGCCGGCCGCTCGTCCCGGGCGGGGCGTCTTGAGGCCGGCCGCTCGTGGTGCGTGAGGTGCCGTGGCCGGTCGTACGGGCTGGGCCGGTGGTTTTGTGTCCGGTGGCCCGTCGGAGTGTGGGGCGTCGGCTCCGGCCGACCGGCCCGAGCGGGACGCCATGAGTCCGGCCGCCCGTCCCGGGCGGGGCGTCTTGAGGCCGGCCGCTCGTCGAGCGTGAGGCGCCGTGCCCGGTCGTACGGGCTGAGCCGGTGGCTTCGGGCCCGGTGGCCCGTCGGAGTGTGAGGCGCCGGCCCCGGTCGCCCGGACCGAGCGGGACGCCTTGGCGGCCGGTGTGCCGTCGGCGCACGGCCTTCGGACCCGGCTCGGCCTGAACGCGCGTCCCTTCCGGGCGGTCGTCGCGACGAGGCGTGTGCGGGGGGTTTCCGGCGTCGTAGCGGGCAGGCACTGTAAGGGGGAGCGGTTTACCGGCCCTCTCACTGGCGTCTCACCCAGGCCCTCGCGACCGGGGTGAACCCCTAGGCGGTGACAGGCACATGGCACTGGGTACGGCCACGGCCCCCTACGAACTGCGCTTCGACGCCGGGCGGGCCTGCCTGGACCTGCTCTCCACCACGCACCCGGAGGAGCGGCTCGACTCCGTCGACGTGCTGCGCGCCTGGATCACCGGCTCCGGACTCGTCCCGGCGGACACCGTCCTGACCCACGCGGACACCGGCTGGCTGCTCGCCTTCCGTGAACTGCGCGCCCAGATCGACCGGTTGGTCCGCTGCCGGCCGAGACCCGGCGTCGCGACGTACGACCTCGCCCTCGCCCGCGTCAACGACCTGGCCCGCACCGCGCCCCCGGCCCCGCGTGCGGTCCGCGGCGAAGACGGCCAGCTCCTGCGGCGGTTGGACGGACCGCCCGGTTGCGCCGCCCTGCTCGCGGTCGTCGCCCGGGACGCCGTGGACCTGCTGACCGATCCCGTCGCCCGCGCGGCCCTGCGCCAGTGCGAAGGCGACAACTGCCCCATTGTGTACCTCGACACCTCCCGGGGACGCAGGAGGCGCTGGTGCTCCAGTGAGGTCTGCGGGAACCGCGAGAGAGTCGCCCGGCACCGTCGCCGCGCGGCACTCTCCCGCGCCTGAAACGGAATTGAGTGGTCCGTGCACTCAATTTACCTGTCCTAAATGCGACTTCTGCGACCGTGCTGTCGAAGTGATTTCGATTACATGCCGTTTACCTACGCCACCGTAGGGAAGGGCTGGCTTGAACTTTCCGATGTGGCGGAAATGTAAAGAACGCGGGGTGGGAATGTGACCCCATGTCCAGCTCGTCACGTCATCCGGAAGAAATCTGTCACGTCTCTTTGAACACCCAACGGCTCGCATCCGTACGGCTTGTGGAGCGACCGACTGGGGGAACCCCCGGACACCGGAGGTGGGCGTGCGCAAGGATTCCGTCGTGGCCAATGAACGTGCACCGAGGGCCCGACATCGCATGTCCCAGCCCTCGGAACCCGATGAGGAGCTGATGCGTGCGCTCTATCGCGAACACGCCGGACCCCTGCTGGCATACGTCCTGCGCCTGGTCGCCGGCGACCGGCAGCGCGCCGAGGACGTCGTCCAGGAGACGCTCATCCGTGCCTGGAAGAACGCCGGTCAGCTCAACAGAGCGACCGGATCGGTACGCCCCTGGCTGGTGACGGTCGCCCGGCGCATCGTCATCGACGGCCACCGCAGCCGGCAGGCCCGGCCGCAGGAGGTCGACCCGTCGCCGCTGGAGGTCATCCCCGCGGAGGACGAGATCGACAAGGCGCTGTGGCTGATGACTCTCTCGGACGCACTCGACGACCTGACGCCCGCCCACCGGGAGGTGCTCGTCGAGACGTATTTCAAGGGGCGTACCGTCAATGAGGCGGCCGAGACCCTGGGCATACCCAGCGGCACCGTCCGCTCCAGGGTCTTCTACGCCCTGCGTTCGATGAAGCTCGCACTGGAGGAGCGGGGGGTGACGGCGTGATGAGTGTTTACGGGGGTAACCAAGGGTTCGGTACGGGAGGCATGGGTATGTCTGGCCCCATGCAGGAATCTCCGGTGCCGAACGAGCACGAGACCGTCGGCGCCTACGCCCTCGGCATCCTCGACGACGCCGAAGCGACCGCCTTCGAAGCCCACCTCGCCACCTGCGAATGGTGCGCCCAGCAGCTCGACGAACTGGCCGGCATGGAGCCGATGCTCGCCGCCCTCGCCGACCTCCCCGGTTCCGGCAGCACACCCGCGATCGGCGATTCCCTGTCCGCGAAGCCCCGGCCGCGCCTGGTGGAGAAGCTGGTCGACGAGGTCGCCGACCGCCGCGCCCAGAAGCGCCGCCGCAGCTTCTACATGGTGGCCGCGGCCGGCGCGCTGATCATCGGCGGCCCGTTCGTCGCGGTCGCGACCAACGGCGGCGACGGCGGTGGCGGCGCGGAGAACCGCCCGCTGGCGGCCAGCCCCGCCAAGGCCGCCTTCGACGGCATCTCGGACAAGATCAGCGCCACCGACCCGAACACCAAGGTCTCCGCCACCGTCGCCGTCCAGAAGAAGGACTGGGGCACGGGCATGGTCCTGGAGCTGAAGAACGTCAAGGGCCCGCTGAAGTGCGCCCTCGTCGCGGTCGGCAAGAACGGCGAGCGCGAGACCCTCTCCTCCTGGTCCGTCCCGGAGTGGGGCTACGGCCTGCCGGACGCCAAGTCCGACAAGGCCAAGGAGCCCCTGTACGTCCAGGGCGGCGCCGCCTTCGAGCCGAACGAGATCGACCACTTCGAGGTCGTCACCTTCGACGGCAAGCGGCTCGTCGAGGTCGACGCCTAGCCAGGGTCTTCCGGTCGCCGGCAGGAGCCATTGGGGGCAACAGACCCGTGCCTGCCGCCGGCCCGTAGCTTCCAGGGGTCCCCTTCGCGTACGGTTGACGGCTGCCCAGCACGTCAGAAGGGGGCCCGGTGGCCGCTCAGGCTCACAGACAAGGCGCGGTCGGTTCGGTGCACGATTCGGTTCGTGACCGGGAGATCGGCGTCGAACAGGAACACCTCGACCGGGTGTACCGGCGCCTCGAGGAGAAGATCCACGAGGCGGAGTTCCTGATGCAGGACGCGGCCCGCCGCGGGCAGGTCGGCACCCCCGGCGCACTCGCCGAGCGGGACGCGCAGGTCTTCCGCGCGGGCATCCACCTCAGCCGGCTCAACAACGAGTTCGAGGACTTCCTCTTCGGCCGGATCGACCTGCTGACCGGCAAGGACGGCAAGAAGGGCCCCGACGGGGCGTACACCGCCATCGAGCCGGCGGAGGGCGCCGTACGCCCCGACAACACCGCCGACATCGCCGAGACCCTGCACATCGGCCGCATCGGCGTCCTCGACCAGGACTACGCGCCGCTGGTCATCGACTGGCGGGCCCCGGCCGCCGCCCCCTTCTACCGCTCCACCCCGGTCGACCCCGGCCGGGTCGTCCGCCGCCGCGTCATCCGCTCCAAGGGCCGCCGGGTGCTGGGCGTCGAGGACGACCTGATGCGCCCCGAGCTGACGGCGTACCTCGACGGCGGCGAACTGCCCGTCATCGGCGACGGCGCCCTGATGGCCGCGCTCGGCCAGGCCCGCAGCCACACCATGCGCGACATCGTCGCCTCCATCCAGGCCGAGCAGGACCTGGTGATCCGCGCCCCCGCCGCCTCCGTGACGTACGTCGAGGGCGGCCCGGGCACCGGCAAGACCGCCGTGGCCCTGCACCGCGCCGCCTACCTTCTCTACCAGGACCGGCGCCGGTACGCGGGCGGCATCCTGATCGTCTCGCCGACCCCGCTGCTCGTCGCCTACACCGAGGGCGTGCTGCCCTCCCTCGGCGAGGAGGGCCAGGTCGCCATCCGCGCCATCGGCTCCCTGGTCGAGGGCAGCGAGGCCACGCTTTACGACTCCCCGTCCGTGGCCCGTGCCAAGGGCTCCTCCCGCATGCTCAAGGTGCTGCGCAAGGCCGCGCGCGGCGCCCTGGAGCTGAACGATCCGCCGGAGCGGCTGCGCGTGGTCGCCTTCGGCCGCCGCCTGGAGCTGGAGGCCCGGGAGCTGGACGGCATCCGGCGCTCCGCCCTCGGCGGCACCGCCCCCGTGAACCTGCTGCGCCCCCGGGCCCGCAAGCTCCTCCTGGACGCCCTGTGGGAGCGGTCCGGCGCGGCCGGCCGGCACAGCGACCCGGAGCTCGCGGCCGAACTGCGCTCCTCCTTCGACGAGGACATCATCTCCGAGGACGCCTTCGTCGCCTTCCTCGACGCCTGGTGGCCGGAGCTGACCCCGGCGGCCGTCCTGGACGCCATGGCCGACGAACGGCGCCTCGGCCGCTGGGCCCGCCGGACCCTCAACCCCGGCGAGGTCCGCAAGGTCGCCCGCTCGCTCAGGCGTGAGGGCCGCTCGGTGCACGACATCGCCCTGCTCGACGAGCTCCAGGCCGTCCTCGGCGCCCCGGCCCGCCCCCGCCGGAAGCGCGAACTCGACCCGCTCGACCAGCTCACCGGCCTGGAGGAGCTGATGCCGGTGCGCGAGGAGTCGCAGCGCGAGCGCGCCGAACGCCTCGCGCAGGAGCGCGTCGAGTACGCCCACGTCATCGTCGACGAGGCTCAGGACCTCACCCCGATGCAGTGGCGCATGGTCGGGCGCCGCGGCCGGCACGCCACCTGGACGGTCGTCGGCGACCCGGCCCAGTCCTCCTGGTCCGACCCGGACGAGGCGGCCCAGGCCCGCGACGAGGCGCTCGGCACCCGGCCCCGCCGCCGCTTCGAACTGACGGTGAACTACCGCAACCCGGCCGAGATCGCCGACCTGGCCGCGAAGGTCCTCGCCCTCGCCATGCCCGGCTCCGTGTCCCCGAAGGCGGTCCGCTCCACCGGCGTGGAACCTCGCTTCACGGTCGTGGAGGACACGCTGGGCGCGACCGTCCGCGACGAGGCGGCCCGGCTGCTGGAGCGCGTCGACGGCACGGTCGGTGTGGTCGTCGCCATGCAGCGCCGCGAGGAGGCCCGCCGCTGGCTCGCCGGTCTCGGAGACCGGGTCGTGGCGCTCGGCAGCCTGGAGGCGAAGGGCCTGGAGTACGACGCGACGGTCGTGGTCTCCCCGGCGGAGATCGCCGACGAGTCCCCGGCCGGCCTGCGCGTCCTCTACGTCGCGCTGACCCGGGCCACCCAGCAGCTCACGGTCGTCTCGGCCGACCGGGACGAGCCCGACGCGGCGGGAATCCCGGACCTGCTCAGGGACTGAGCCGGGTTACCCACTTGCCGGCGAAATGAACTCCCGGTACGGGAATGGCCTTACGGGATCTGTTTGTTAGCCTGGATGTGGCACCGGCCCGATCCAAGCCCCCGGGCCCAACCTTCGTCGCTACGAGCGACCACTTGCCGCGAGGCGAGCATGGCGGGTCGGTGCCACTTGACCGAGAAGAGACCCACGTCCACGTGACGTGGGTCTCTTTTTGCTGCCCCATTCCGCGAACAAAAAGTTCGCAATCGAGGGCGGCTACCTGCTACTCAGCGGTAGGTGCGACGATCGGACGGCACAACTCAGCGTCAGGTGAAAGCAGAGGAAGTCGGCCATGGCAACGGCGCCCAGCGTCTCCTACTCGATGACGGTCCGGCTGGAGGTGCCCGCGAGCGGAACCGCCGTCTCGCAGCTCACCACCGCCGTGGAGTCCTCCGGAGGCTCGGTGACCGGCCTCGACGTCACCGCGTCCGGTCACGAGAAGCTCCGTATCGACGTCACCATCGCGGCCACGTCGACCGCGCACGCGGACGAGATCGTCGAGGAACTCCGCGGCATCGAGGGCGTCACCCTGGGCAAGGTCTCGGACCGGACCTTCCTCATGCACCTCGGCGGCAAGATCGAGATGGCGTCCAAGCACCCCATCCGCAACCGTGACGACCTGTCCATGGTCTACACGCCGGGCGTCGCCCGCGTCTGCATGGCGATCGCCGAGAACCCCGAGGACGCCCGCCGCCTCACCATCAAGCGCAACTCCGTTGCGGTCGTGACGGACGGCTCCGCCGTGCTGGGCCTGGGCAACATCGGCCCGAAGGCCGCGCTGCCCGTCATGGAGGGCAAGGCCGCCCTGTTCAAGCGGTTTGCCGGCATCGACGCCTGGCCGATCTGCCTCGACACCCAGGACACCGACGCGATCGTCGAGATCGTCAAGGCCATCGCCCCCGGCTTCGCGGGCATCAACCTGGAGGACATCTCGGCGCCCCGCTGCTTCGAGATCGAGGCCCGGCTGCGCGAGGCGCTCGACATCCCCGTCTTCCACGACGACCAGCACGGCACCGCGATCGTCGTCCTCGCCGCGCTCACCAACGCACTCCGTGTCGCCGGCAAGGCCATGGAGAACATCCGGGTCGTCATGTCCGGCGCCGGCGCGGCCGGTACGGCCATCCTCAAGCTGCTGCTCGCCGCGGGCGTGAAGAACGCCGTCGTCGCCGACATCCACGGCGTCGTGCACGCGGGCCGCGAGGACCTCGTGGACGCCGCCCCGGACTCGGCGCTGCGCTGGATCGCCGACAACACCAACCCCGAGGGCCTCACGGGCACGCTCAAGGAGGCCGTGCGCGGCGCCGACGTCTTCATCGGCGTCTCCGCCCCGAACGTCCTCGACGGCGACGACGTGGCCGCCATGGCCGAGGGCGCCATCGTGTTCGCGCTTGCGAACCCGGACCCCGAGGTCGACCCGGCAATCGCCCGCCAGACCGCGGCCGTTGTCGCCACCGGCCGCTCGGACTTCCCGAACCAGATCAACAACGTGCTGGTCTTCCCGGGTGTCTTCCGCGGCCTGCTGGACGCGCAGTCCCGTACGGTCAACACCGAGATGATGCTGGCCGCCGCGACGGCTCTGGCGGACGTGGTGACCGAGGACGAGCTGAACCCGAACTACATCATCCCGAGCGTCTTCAACGACAAGGTCGCGGGAGCGGTCGCCGGTGCCGTGCGGGAGGCCGCCAAGGCCGTCGGCGCGACGGCGGGCAGCCCGTCCGGAGTCTGAGGCCCAGGCCGAACCGGGCCCCGGCGGGGCCCGGCCCCGGACTGTGAGTAACCCCACGGCGGCCCGGAACCCGGCGCGTCGCAAGAACCCTGTCAGCAGCGCAGCTATCGTGGCGCCAGGCTCAGGCCCTCTTTTCGTGTGACTCCCCAAGGGTGTTCTCACGACTCCTGCGGGTGCCGGATTGGCTTTCCCGCCGCAGGTAGGGGCAGGATGCGTCCCTGGGCGCGAGGGTCTGACGACGGACCCGGGTCCGGGGACTCATCGAGGACCCTGGCAGCATCGGCTTCGATCTGACGCCTCAACGGCAAGATGAACACGGGAGTAACAACATGAACCGCAGTGAGCTGGTGGCCGCGCTGGCCGACCGCGCCGAGGTGACCCGCAAGGACGCCGACGCCGTGCTGGCCGCGTTCGCCGACGTCGTCGGCGACATCGTCTCCAAGGGCGACGAGAAGGTCACCATCCCCGGCTTCCTGACCTTCGAGCGCACTCACCGTGCCGCTCGCACCGCCCGCAACCCGCAGACCGGCGAGCCCATCCAGATCCCCGCCGGTTACAGCGTGAAGGTCTCCGCGGGCTCGAAGCTCAAGGAAGCGGCCAAGGGCAAGTAACCCTGCCGTTCGCACGCCGACGGTGTGCGAACCACATTGAGTGACATCGAAGGGGCGGCCACCCGAACCGGGTGGCCGCCCCTTTGGGCGTCTTCGTCCGGGCTACCCGAGCGCCTTGCCCGGCAGCTCCACCTTCGCGCCCAGCTCCATGAGCTTCTCCATGAAGTTCTCGTAGCCGCGGTTGATCAGGCCGATGCCGTGGACCCGGGACGTGCCCTGGGCCGCCAGCGCCGCGATGAGGTACGAGAAGCCGCCACGGAGGTCGGGGATGACCAGGTCCGCGCCCTGGAGCCGGGTCGGGCCCGAGACGACCGCCGAGTGGAGGAAGTTGCGCTGGCCGAAGCGGCAGTCGGAGCCGCCCAGGCACTCGCGGTAGAGCTGGATGTGCGCGCCCATCTGGTTCAGCGCGGACGTGAAGCCGAGCCGGGACTCGTAGACCGTCTCGTGGACGATGGACAGGCCCGTGGCCTGGGTCAGGGCCACCACCAGCGGCTGCTGCCAGTCGGTCTGGAAGCCCGGGTGGACGTCCGTCTCCAGCGCGATGGACTTCAGCTGGCCGCCGGGGTGCCAGAAGCGGATGCCCTCGTCGTCGATCTCGAAGGCCCCGCCCACCTTCCGGTAGGTGTTGAGGAACGTCATCATCGAGCGCTGCTGCGCGCCGCGGACGTAGATGTTGCCCTCGGTCGCCAGCGCCGCCGACGCCCAGGAGGCGGCCTCCAGCCGGTCCGACAGGGCGTGGTGGGTGTAGCCGCCGAGCTTGTCGACACCGGTGATCCGGATCGTCCGGTCGGTGTCCATCGCGATGATCGCGCCCATCTTCTGCAGCACGCAGATGAGGTCCTCGATCTCCGGCTCGACGGCCGCGTTGGACAGCTCGGTGACGCCCTCCGCGAGGACGGCCGTCAGCAGCACCTGCTCGGTCGCGCCGACGGACGGGTACGGCAGCCGGATCTTCGTGCCGCGCAGCCGCTGCGGCGCCTCCAGGTACTGGCCGTCGTCCCGCTTCTCGATGCGGGCGCCGAACTGGCGCAGCACGTCGAAGTGGAAGTCGATGGGCCGGCCGCCGATGTCGCAGCCGCCGAGACCGGGGATGAAGGCGTGGCCGAGGCGGTGCAGCAGCGGGCCGCAGAACAGGATCGGGATACGGCTCGAACCGGCGTGGGCATCGATGTCAGCGACGTTGGCGCTCTCCACGCGCGTCGGGTCCATCACCAGTTCGCCGGGCTCGTCACCCGGACGGACCGTCACACCGTGCAGCTGAAGCAGACCCCGTACGACCCGGACGTCGCGGATGTCCGGAACATTGCGCAGCCGGCTCGGAGCGCTGCCGAGCAGCGCCGCCACCATGGCCTTCGGTACGAGGTTCTTCGCACCGCGGACACGGATCTCGCCCTCCAGCGGGGTTCCGCCGTGGACAAGCAGGACATCGTCGTTGACGGTCATGAATCTCGCGTTCCGTGGAGTCGGGCAGGGGCCAGGAGGGAAAGGGTAATCGCCCACCACCCCCCTTCTGTAAGCCTGAGTGAGACCCAGCCACGTCATAGCTCTGTCACAACACGAACCGTTCCGTGCCGGGCACATGGGGTCACGGCCGGATTCGTGCGCGTGTGACGCATCAGTGCGCCCTGAGCTGCGTTCCCTCCCTGTGCCGCATTGCCTCCCCACGCGAAGGGAGAATGCGGGATCATGTCTGCCATGACCGAGGTGTCCTCGCTCACAGGGCGGTTGCTCGTGGCCACCCCCGCCCTGGCGGACCCCAACTTCGACCGCGCGGTGGTGCTGCTCCTCGACCACGACGAGGAGGGCTCCCTCGGTGTCGTCCTGAACCGCCCCACTCCGGTGGACGTCGGCGACATCCTGGAGGGCTGGGGGGATCTCGCCGTGGAACCGGGTGTCGTGTTCCAGGGCGGCCCGGTGTCGCTGGACTCGGCCCTCGGGGTCGCGGTCGTTCCCGGCGGCGCGTCCGGTGAGACCACCCCGCTGGGCTGGCGCCGGGTGCACGGCGCGATCGGCCTGGTCGACCTGGAGGCCCCGCCGGAGCTGCTCGCCTCCGCCCTCGGCTCCCTGCGCATCTTCGCCGGGTACGCCGGCTGGGGCCCGGGCCAGCTGGAGGACGAGCTGGTGGACGGGGCGTGGTACGTCGTCGAGTCGGAGCCCGGCGATGTCTCGTCCCCTGCTCCCGAGCGGCTCTGGCGCGAGGTGCTGCGCCGCCAGCGCAGCGAGCTGGCGATGGTCGCGACGTACCCGGACGACCCTTCGCTCAACTGATGCCTGTGAGCTTCAGTACCCTTGGCCCTATGAGCACTCTCGAGCCCGAGCGCGGGACTGGTACGGGGACCCTCGTTGAGCCGACGCCGCAGACCTCCCACGGTGACGGTGACCACGAGCGCTTCGCCCATTACGTCCAGAAGGACAAGATCATGGCGAGCGCCCTCGACGGCACCCCCGTCGTGGCGCTGTGCGGCAAGGTCTGGGTGCCGGGCCGCGACCCGAAGAAGTACCCCGTGTGTCCCATGTGCAAGGAGATCTACGAGTCCATGAGCTCCGGGGACGACGACAAGGGCGACAAGTAGGCCCTACCCACGGGCGTGAAGCCCCCAGGGTGCGTTTTGCGCGCCCTGGGGGCTTTTGTGCTGTCCGGGCGTTGCACGGGGTGCGTCTGCCGGTCACAGAGTGGTTGAGACCTCTTGTGGGCGTGTTCATGCAGTCCCTAGCCTCCGATGTGTTGTGCACAGCGAAACCTTCATTGCGCATGTTGCAACACTCCCTCGGAGGAACACTCCATGAACCTGTCCGTCCGTTTTGCCGGGCTCACCGCGCTCGCCGCTCTCGTGGCCACCGGCTGCGCGCCCCAGACCTCCTCGAACTTCTCCTCCGACAAGGACGAGAAGACCGGCACGCTGCGCGTGTGGCTCTTCCAGGAGGTCGGCAACGCCCCCAAGGAGAAGGTCGTCGACTCCGTCGTCGCCGGCTTCGAGAAGGCCCACAAGGGCACGAACGTCGACGTCGAGTACATCCCGGTCGACACCCGCGCCCAGCGCGTCAAGGCCGCCTTCAACGACCCCGCCTCCGCGCCCGACGTGATGGAGTACGGCAACACCGACACGGCCGGCTACGTGAAGGACGGCGGACTCCTCGACGTCACGAAGGAGTTCGGCGACTGGAGCGAGGCGAAGGACACCGACCCGACGGCCAGACAGTCGGTGACGGTGGACGGCAAGCTCTACGGCGCCCCCCTCTACGTCGGCGTCCGAGCGCTCTACTACCGCACGGACGTTTTCAAGGAACTCGGCCTGGCCGTCCCGAAGACGATGGACGAACTCGCCTCCACCGCCCGCGAGATACGCGCCGCGAAGCCCGAGCTGTACGGGCTGGTGGTCGGCGGCGCCTACACCTACGGCGCGATGCCGTTCGTGTGGGCCCACGGCGGTGAGATCGCGAGCGGCAAGGGGGGCTCGTACGCGGCCGGCATCGACAGCCCCGAGGCGCGCAAGGGCATCAAGGCGTACACGTCCCTCTTCGGCGACGACAACTGCCCGGCCGCCAAGTGCGCGGGCATGGGCGGCAACGACACGGTCTCCGCGTTCGCCGCGGGCAAGGCGGGCATGGCCATCGGCGGCGACTTCAGCCACACCGCCGTCGAGGCCGGGAAGGTCAAGGGCAAGTACGCCGTCGTCCCGCTGCCCGGGGTGAAGTCCGGCTCGATCGCGCCGGCCTTCGCGGGCGGCAACAACATCGGCGTCCTGAAGAGCACCTCGCACCGCACGCTCGCCGTCGAGTTGATGGAGCGGCTCGCCTCCAAGAAGACCCAGAGTGAACTGTTCGAGGCGATGGGCTTCCTGCCGACCTTCACGGACGTCCGCCAGCAGGTCGCGCGGCAGGAGCCGTTCGTGAAGCCCTTCGTGCGGACCCTCGCCGCCGGCACCGAGTTCGTCCCCGCGTCACCCGCCTGGGCCCAGATCGACTCCTCCCTCATCCTGCCGACGATGTTCCAGGAAGTCATCAGCGGCAAGAAGGACGTCACGCAGGCCTCCGACGACGCCGCGAAGAAGATGAACGCCGCGTTCGGCTCCGCGGGGTGAGCCGGGTGAACGACCACACGGAGACGACGGGCACCGACGGTGCCGGAGTCGGGGCGGCTGCGGCGGGAGCCGCCCGGGAGCGTTCCCTTGAGGGGTGCGCCGGTGCATCCGGGGCGGTCCCGGCGGGGACGGCGAGGGAGAGTTCCGTCGCCGTCCGCGCCGGGCAGGGCCGGGGATCGGCCGGCCGGGCTCCGTCCAAGGAGGCCCGGGGGAGGCGGAGCGGCCGGGCGGGGGTGCGCCGGGGCGCTTCCGGTGCGTCCCCGCTCGTCTCCGGCGGCTGGACGCCCTGGCTGTACCTCGCGCCCGCGCTCGTCGTGCTCGGGGGGCTGCTCCTCTACCCGATCTACCAGCTCGGGCTGATCTCCTTCTTCGAGTACACGCAGGCACAGGTCAGCGGCGGGGAGCCGGCCACCTTCGAGGGGTTCGGAAACTACGCCCAGCTGTTCGGGGACCCGCAGTTCTGGCAGGTGCTGCTCGCCACCGTGCTGTTCGCGGCGGCCTGTGTCGTCTCCACACTCGCGGTCGGGTGCGCCCTGGCCGTGCTCCTCACGCGGGTCAGGGCCGTACCGCGCCTCGCCCTGATGCTGGCCGCGCTGGGCGCCTGGGCGACCCCGGCGGTGACCGGCTCGACCGTCTGGCTGTTCCTCTTCGACCCGGACTTCGGCCCCGTCAACCGGATGCTGGGCCTCGGCGACCACTCCTGGACGTACGGCCGTCTCAGCGCCTTCTTCCTCGTCCTGCTCGAAGTGGTCTGGTGCTCCTTCCCGTTCGTCATGGTGACCGTGTACGCGGGGATCCGCGCCGTACCCGGCGAGGTGCTGGAGGCCGCCGCCCTCGACGGCGCCTCGCAGTGGCGCATCTGGCGCTCCGTGCTCGCCCCGATGCTCCGGCCGATCCTGGTCGTCGTCACCATCCAGTCGGTCATCTGGGACTTCAAGGTCTTCACGCAGATCTACGTCATGACCAACGGCGGCGGCATCGCCGGCCAGAACCTGGTCCTGAACGTCTACGCCTACCAGCAGGCCTTCGCGTCCTCGCAGTACGGCCTCGGCTCCGCGATCGGCGTCGTGATGCTGCTGATCCTGCTCGCCGTCACGCTGGTGTACCTGCGGCTGCTGCGCCGACAGGGGGAGCAACTGTGAACCCGCTCCGCGCCCGTGTACGCCGCCCGGGGCGCTTGGCCGCCGAGGCCTCCGCCCTGCTGATCGCGGTCGTCGTCGCCTTCCCCCTCTACTGGATGGTGCTCAGCGCCTTCAAACCGGCCGGGGAGATCGAGTCGAGCGAGCCCAGGCCGTGGACGCTCGCGCCCTCCCTGGATTCCTTCCGACGGGTCTTCGGGCAGCAGGAATTCGGCCGCTACTTCCTCAACAGCCTTCTCGTCGCGGGCTGTGTCGTGATCGCCTCCGCGCTCATCGCGTTTCTCGCCGCGACCGCCGTCACACGATTCCGCTTCCGCCTCCGGACCACCCTCCTGATCATGTTTCTGGTGGCCCAGACGGTGCCCGTGGAAGCCCTGACGATCCCCTTGTTCTTCCTCATGCGGGACGCCGGACAGCTGAACACCCTGGGCTCGTTGATCCTGCCCCACATCGCCTTCTCGCTGCCCTTCGCGATCTGGATGCTGCGGGGGTTCGTGAAAGCCGTTCCGGAGGCCCTGGAGGAGGCCGCGTACATCGACGGGGCGAGCCGGGCGCGATTCCTCTGGCAGATCCTTTTCCCGCTCGTCCTGCCCGGCCTCGTGGCCACCAGCGTGTTTTCGTTCATCTCCGCCTGGAACGACTTCCTCTTCGCCAAGTCGTTCATCATCAGCGACACCTCGCAGTCCACGCTGCCGATGGCCCTGCTCGTCTTCTACAAGCCCGACGACCCGGACTGGGGCGGGGTCATGGCCGCCTCCACGGTGATGACGATCCCGGTCCTGGTCTTCTTCGTACTCGTACAGCGCCGTCTGGTCTCCGGGCTGGGCGGAGCGGTGAAGGACTGACGTGACCGAACTGATTCCGGCGCCCCGCGGTGCCGTCGCCGGTTCCGGCGAGGTGCGGCTGACGCGCCGCTCCCGGATCCACGCCGGCACCGGGACGGAAGGCGTCGGACACTGGCTGAGCGCCGCCCTCCGGCAGGCCACCGGCCTGCCGCTGCGCGAGGGGCGGGAGCCCGACGGCACCGGGGGCGGCATCGGGCTGCGTCTCGGCCCCGGGCTCGGCCCCGAGGAGTACCGCCTCGTCAGCGACGAGGACGGCGTCCTCATCGAGGGCGGCGACGCGGCCGGCGTCTTCTGGGGCGCCCAGACGCTGCGCCAACTCCTCGGCCCCGACGCGTACCGCAGGGCCCCGCTCGACCGCGACCGCGCCTGGACCGTGCCGTACCTGACGATCGAGGACGGCCCCCGGTTCCGCTGGCGCGGACTGATGCTCGACGTCGCCCGGCACTTCATGCCCAAGGAAGGCGTCCTGCGTTACCTCGATCTGATGGCGGCGCACAAACTCAACGTCTTCCACTTCCACCTGACGGACGACCAGGGCTGGCGCATCGAGATCGAGCGGCATCCGCGGCTGACGGAGACCGGGGCCTGGCGCGCCCGCACCAAAACCGGCCACCGGGCCTCGCCGTTGTGGGAGGACAAGCCGCACGGCGGCTACTACACCCAGGACGACATCCGGGAGATCGTCGCCTACGCCGCCGCGCGGCATATCACCGTCGTCCCCGAAATCGACGTACCCGGCCACTCGCAGGCCGCCATCGCCGCGTACCCGGAACTCGGCAACACCGACGTCATCGACACGACCTCCCTCTCCGTCTGGGACACCTGGGGAATCAACCCGAACGTACTCGCCCCCACTGACAACACCCTGCGTTTCTACGAGGGCGTCTTCGAGGAAGTACTCGCGCTGTTCCCCTCGGAGTTCGTCCATGTCGGCGGCGACGAATGTCCCAAGGACCAGTGGCGGCGGTCGGAGACGGCGCAGGCGCGCATCAGGGAACTCGGCCTCGCGGACGAGGACGAGCTCCAGTCCTGGTTCATCGGGCACTTCGACACCTGGCTCGCCGGGCGCGGACGCCGGCTGATCGGCTGGGACGAGATCCTGGAGGGCGGTCTGGCGAAGGGCGCGGCCGTGTCGTCCTGGCGCGGTTACGCCGGAGGCATCGCCGCCGCCCGGGCCGGCCACGACGTCGTCATGTGCCCCGAGCAGCAGGTGTACCTGGACCACCGTCAGGACCCGGGCCCCGGGGAGCCGGTACCGATCGGGTGGGTGCGCACCCTGGAGGACGTCTACCGGTTCGAGCCCGTTCCACCGGAGTTGACGCCCGAGGAGGCGCGGCACGTGCTGGGCACGCAGGCCAACCTGTGGACCGAGGTGATGGAGGACCACGCGCGCGTGGACTACCAGGCCTTCCCCCGCCTCGCGGCCTTCGCGGAGGTCGCCTGGAGCGCCCTGCCGGCCCCGGAGGAACGGGACTTCGACGACTTCGAACGCCGGATGTCCGCCCACTACCGACGGCTGGACGCCCTGGGCGTGGCCTACCGGCCCCCCACGGGTCCGCTGCCCTGGCAACAGCGCCCCGGGGTACTGGGGCGCCCGATCGACGGCCCGCCGCCCAGCCGGTAGGGCCGGCTGTCGCGGCGTCCGGCGACCCGCCCTGCCGTCCGTTGCGACCGAACAGCTCGAACAGGTCACGGAAAAGCGCACAAGGGTCACCGAAAGTGCCAATCGGCATCCACTGGTGAACCTGTGTGAAAACGGACCATCTCGCGGATGAGGTGGGCGAATGCCTCCTAGCGGACCCGTGTCTTCGGCTCTCGCCAAGATGTGCCAGAGTTGCCACGTCCGCCCTGTCAGCACGTACCGTACGGCAGCACAGGTGGGACCAGGTGGGGCAGCGGGAAGGGGCAGCCGGTTTGACCACGCACGCACCGCAGGCGGGGCAGGCCGTCACGCTGCCCACGACACTGGACGAGGCCGTCGCGGCGCTCACCGCCATGCCCGCAGCCGTGCCCGTCGCGGGCGGCACCGACCTGATGGCCGCCGTCAACTCCGGGCAGCTCAGGCCCGCCGCGCTGGTCGGGCTCGGCCGGATCAGCGAGATCCGCGGCTGGCAGTACCTGGACGGTCACGCCCTGCTCGGCGCGGGCCTCACGCACGCGCGCATGGGCCGCCCCGACTTCGCGGCCCTGATCCCGGCGCTCGCCGCCGCCGCGCGCGCCGCGGGCCCGCCGCACATCCGCAACGCGGGCACCCTGGGCGGCAACATCGCCTCGGCCGCCCCCACCGGGGACGCGCTGCCGGTGCTGGCGGCCCTGGAGGCGACCCTGATCATCGCGGGCCCGGGCGGAGCCCGCCGGGAGATCCCGGTCTCGCACCTGCTGGCCGGGATGGACATGCTGCGCGCCGGCGAACTCATCGGCTACGTGCGCGTGCCGCTGCTGCACGCCCCGCAGGTCTTCCTGAAGGCGACCGGCCGGACCGGCCCGGGACGCGCGGTGGCGTCCGTGGCCCTGGTCCTGGACCCGGCACGCCGGGGCGTGCGCTGCGCGGTGGGCGCCATAGCACCGATGGCGCTGCGGCCCCTGGAGGCCGAGCAGTGGGTCGCCGGCCTCATCGACTGGGACAACAACCGGGCGCTCGTCCCGGAGGCGCTGAACGCCTTCGGGGAGTACGTCGCCGCGGCCTGCATCCCCGACGCGGCGCCCGCCGAGGACGGCTCGGTCGCGCAGCTTCCGCCCGCCGTACTGCACCTGCGGCGCACCGTCGCCGCGCTGGCCCGACGAGCACTGGGGAGGGCACTGTCGTGACCGACGACCAGCACGGAGAGGGCACGCCCCGGGGCGGCAGCCGCTGGGACCCGCTGCCCCAGGGCGAGTACGACGACGGCGCCACGGCCTTCGTCGAACTCCCCGAGGGAGGCGTCGACGCCCTGCTGGCCGCCGACAGCCCGCTGGCCGCGCCCGGCCACGGCTACGTACCGCCGCAGATAACGGTCAACCCCGCCTCGACGGCCGGCACCGACCCGGCCGCCACCGGCGCGTGGCCCGTGCCGGGCGCGCCGGTCGACGGGAGGCAGTGGCACGACCCGAACGCCGGGCACCCGCAGCACGGACACGAGCACGGCGCGCACCAGCAGCAGGGCCACGACGTGCCCGGGCAGCCGTACGGCGGCCCCGACGCGCCGTACGACGCCGGGGCACCCTACGGCTCCGACGCGACGGCGCCGCAGCACGGCGGCGACGACCGGTTCACGTACAACCCCGGGGCGACCGGGCAGTGGAACTTCGAGGAGACCGCGGCGGCCGGCGCCGCGCCCGGCCATGACGTGACCGGGCAGTGGTCCATCCCCGTCGCCGGGGGTGACCTTCCGGATGAATCGGGCGAGTTCACCACGTCCTCGCTGGTCGAGCAGTGGGGCGGCACCCCGCCCGCCACGCTGCCCGGCGGTGCGCCCGCCCCCTGGGCGACCCAGGCCGCGGGCCGGCCGTGGGGGCAGGACCCGCAGGACCCGGCCGGGCAGGAGGAGGCCCACCCGGGCTACCCCCACGAGCACGGCCACGAGCAGGATCACGGGCAGCAGGGCGACGCCGGACCGGCCTCCGGATACGCGACGGAGCAGGGCACCGGACCGCTGCCGCGGGAGGCGGGGCGGGGCGAGGCCGGACCCGGACACCCGCAGGACGCGCACGCGCCGGGGGACCACGAGGACACCGGCCCCGCGCACCGGCCCGACGAGTTCGGCCGCGCGCCGGAGCCGTCCGCGACCGCCGGCCACGCGCCGGAGGAGCCCGGCCCGGATCACGCGCCTCAGCCGTCGGAGTACGCGCCGGAGGAGCCCGGGACGGCGGCAGGTCACCCGGCGGAGCCGTCCCGTTTCGCCGACCACGGGACCGACCTCGGACCCGACCACGGGACGGACCACGGGGCCGGCCTCGGACCCGACCACGGGTTCGAGTCCTCCGGCTACCCCGAGCACGGACCGGAGTCGCCCGCCCCCGACGGCCACGCGACCGGACAGCCGTACCCCGAGACCCCCGGCGAGTTCCCCGGGGAGCCCACGCGCGAGGCACACCCGGAAGCCGCCGCGCCCCCGCAGGACGCCCAGGAAGCCTCACAGCCCGCTCCCGGCCCCGGTGAGCCCTCGGAGGACACCGAGGACGCCTCCGGGGCCCCAGAGGCCGCCGACGGCCCCTCCGGGCCGGCTGCCGGGCCCCTCCCGGCCTTCGCGGACGCCGATTCCGACACCGGCCCGGAGACCGCCGACGGCGAGAGCCAGGACGGTCCGGCCCCCGACGAGAACCGGGCTGCCGAGGCCCAGACTGCCGAGACCAGCGCTGCCGGGACACCGGCCGAGCCGGCCGGCGCCGCCCCGCACGACGTACCCCCCGCCGCGCCCCAGGAGGAACACCCCCTCGCCTCCTACGTCCTGAGCGTCAACGGCACCGAACGCCCCGTCGCCGACGCGTGGATCGGCGAGTCCCTGCTGTACGTGCTGCGCGAGCGGCTCGGACTCGCGGGCGCCAAGGACGGCTGCTCGCAGGGCGAGTGCGGCGCGTGCAACGTCCAGGTCGACGGGCGGCTCGTGGCGTCCTGCCTGGTCCCGGCCGTGACCGCGGCCGGCAGCGAGGTCCGCACCGTCGAGGGCCTGGCCGAGGACGGGCAGCCGTCGGACGTGCAGCGGGCGCTCGCGCGCTGCGGCGCGGTGCAGTGCGGCTTCTGCATCCCCGGCATGGCGATGACCGTGCACGACCTGCTGGAGGGCAACCCCGCGCCCACCGAGCTGGAGACCCGCCAGGCGCTGTGCGGCAACCTGTGCCGCTGCTCCGGCTACCGGGGCGTGGTGGACGCCGTCAAGGAGGTCGTCGCCGAGCGCGAGACCCACTCCGCGCCCGCCGACGGCGACACCGACGAGGCCCGCATCCCGCGCCAGGCCGGCCCGGGCGCCGGTGGCGTGAACGCGTCGGCCTTCGGAGCGCCCCCGGAACCGCACACCCCCGAACCGCACTCCCCAGAACCGCATGACCAGCCCTACGGCCAGGACGGAGGCCCCGCGTGAGCAACGAAGCAGCCACCGCCCAGGCCGCACAGGCCGCGGAGGCCGCCCCCGCCCCCGAACCGCTTCCGCACGGCATCGGCGCCTCGCTCCCGCCCGCCGACGCCCGCGCCAAGACGGAGGGCACCTTCCCGTACGCCGCCGACCTGTGGGCCGAGGGCCTGCTGTGGGCGGCCGTGCTGCGCTCCCCGCACCCGCACGCGCGCATCCTGTCGATCGACACCACCCACGCGCGCGAGATGCCCGGCGTCCGCGCCGTCGTCACCCACGAGGACATTCCCGGCAGACCGCTGCACGGCCGCGGCAAGGCCGACCGCCCGGTCTTCGCCTCCGAGGTCGTCCGCCACCACGGCGAGCCCATCGCCGCCGTCGCCGCCGACCACCCGGACACCGCGCGCATGGCCGCCGCCGCCGTCATCGTCGAGTACGAGGTGCTCGACCCGGTCACCGACCCGGAGCAGGCCTTCGAAGCGGAGCCGCTGCACCCCGACGGCAACCTGATCCGGCACATCCCGCTGCACCACGGCGACCCGGAGGCGGCCGGCGAGATCGTCGTCGAGGGCCTGTACCGCATCGGCCGCCAGGACCCCGCGCCCATCGGCGCCGAGGCCGGCCTGGCGGTACCGCGCCCGGACGGCGGCGTGGAGCTGTACCTCGCCTCCACCGACCCGCACGCCGACCGCGACGCGGCCGCCGCCGCGTTCGGCCTGGAACCCGAGCGCGTCAAGGTCGTCGTGACCGGAGTCCCCGGCGCCACCGCCGACCGCGAGGACCAGGGCTTCCAGCTTCCGCTCGGCCTGCTCGCGCTGCGCACCGGCTGCCCGGTGAAACTCACCGCCACGCGCGAGGAGTCCTTCCTCGGCCACGTCCACCGGCACCCGACCCTGCTGCGCTACCGCCACCACGCCGACGCCGACGGCAGACTCGTCAAGGTCGAGGCGCAGATCCTCCTCGACGCGGGGGCCTACGCCGACACCTCCTCCGAGGCCCTGGCCGCCGCCGTCGCGTTCGCCTGCGGACCCTACGTCGTCCCGAACGCCTTCATCGAGGGCTGGGCCGTCCGCACCAACAACCCCCCGTCCGGCCACGTACGCGGTGAAGGCGCCATGCAGGTCTGCGCCGCCTACGAGGCGCAGATGGACAAGATCGCCAAGAAGCTCGGCCTCGACCCGGCGGAAGTGCGGCTGCGCAACGCCCTGGCCACCGGCGACGTGCTGCCGACCGGCCAGACCGTGACCTGCCCCGCCCCGGTCGCCGAACTCCTCCAGGCCGTACGGGACTTCCCGCTGCCGCCGCTGCCCAAGGACACCCCCGAGGACGAGTGGCTGCTGCCCGGCGGCCCCGAGGGCGCGGGCGAACCGGGCGCGGTGCGCCGGGGCGTCGGCTACGGCGTGGGCATGGTGCACATGCTCGGCGCGGAGGGCGCGGACGAGGTCTCCACGGCGACCGTGAAGGTCCACGACGGCGTCGCCACGGTCCTGTGCGCGGCCGTCGAGACCGGCCAGGGCTTCACGACCCTGGCCCGGCAGATCGTCCAGGAGACGCTCGGCGTCGACGAGGTGCACGTGGCGCCGGTCGACACCGACCAGCCCCCGGCGGGCGCGGGCTGCCGCGGCCGGCACACCTGGGTGTCGGGCGGGGCGGTGGAGCGCGCGGCCAAGATGGTCCGCACCCAGCTCCTCCAGCCGCTCGCCCACAAGTTCGGCATGTCGACGGAGCTGCTCCAGATCACCGACGGCAAGATCACGTCGTACGACGGAGTCCTCTCGACGACGGTCACCGAGGCGCTGGACGGCAAGGAACTGTGGGCCACCGCCCAGTGCCGCCCGCACCCGACCGAGCCGCTGAACGAGGCCGGGCAGGGCGACGCCTTCGTGGGCATGGCCTTCTGCGCGATCCGCGCGGTGGTGGACGTCGACATCGAGCTCGGCTCCGTACGGGTCGTCGAACTGGCCGTCGCCCAGGACGTCGGCCGGGTCCTCAACCCCGCCCAGCTGGCGGCCAGGATCGAGGCGGGCGTCACGCAGGGCGTGGGCATCGCGCTCACGGAGAACCTCCGCACGCCGCGCGGCATCGTCCGCCACCCCGACCTGACCGGTTACGCCCTCCCGACCGCCCTCGACGCGCCCGACATCCGCATCGTCCGGCTGGTGGAGGAACGGGACGTCGTCGCCCCCTTCGGGGCCAAGGCGGTCAGCGCGGTGCCGGTGGTGACGTCCCCGGCGGCCGTCGCGTCCGCCGTGCGGGCCGCGACGGGCCGCCCCGTGAACCGGCTCCCGATCCGCCCCCAGGCCGCGGTGGTCACGGAACGCGCCTGAGCCCGCCCGCGCCGCCGGCCGGGGTGGCCGTGCTCCGCGCACCGGACCCTCCCGGTCACCGGGCTTCGGCCGGGGCACCTCGAACCGGCGGCGCGCCAGGGACCGGAAGCGATTTCTGCGGGGAGGGAACGCGCGAGGGTTCTCTGAGCGTCTTGTGAGGTGGACGCGTGGGTCACCGGGCGCGCGTCGCTGTTCCGGGGCGTTGTCAGTGGTGGGGCGTACTGTTCTGGGCAGTGGGGAACGGCTGCCGGGCTGGGCCCGGGCGGTCTGCCGTGCTCCGCCAGGGGACGGTGAGCAAGCACATGCGGGGGAGCCCATGAGTACGACCGACGCCGGTTCCGCGGTGATCACCCTGACAGAGTCCGAGCTGGACCCGTGGGTGACGCACGCGTCCACGCGGCACTGGCTGACCGGCCCCGGACTGCCCGCCGACAGCGGCGTACTGAGCTTCGCGGAGCTGAGCCGCGAGGGCCTGCGCACGGTCGCCGATTCCACGGGCGACGCGGACGACCGCCTCTCGGCGGAGCTGCGCGAGCAACTGGTGATAGGCGGACTGCTGGGCCCCGCCGGCCTGGAGACGGAGTCCGTCCTGCTCGACGGCGCGACGGGCGAGATCTCGACGACGTACGTCCTGCACGACCGCCCCGACCTGATGGACCGCCGCCCCCTGGCCCCTTCCCTGCGGACGCTGGTCCGCTTCGCGGAGGCCACGGACGAACTGGCGGGCCTGCGCGGCCAGTTCGCCTCCTACGCGGGCCGCTTCGGCCCCAAGGCGGTGGCGGAGGCGTCGCAGCACCTGCTGGCGGTGTTCCGCGACGGCGCTGACGGCGAACCGGCCCCCTTCTGGAAGATGGCGGCGCTGATCCGCCCCCTGTCCCTGGTGGCGGGCCGAGGCGGCGTGTCCGGCCTCTCCCTGGACCTCCCGCACCGCCTCCTCGACCAGGAGTTCGGCCCCGGCAAGGTGGCGCGCTTCGAGGACGTCGACTTCCCCGCGACCCTCACGCATGAACCGACCCGTCGCTTCCTGCGCGAGACGGGCCTGCCGGAGGACGCCCACGTCTTCTCCCTGGACACGGACGTCCCCCTGGCGACGCTCGCCGAGTACTACGCCGACACCGGCGCGCCGGCCGAACTCCCCGCCGCAGCCCACCGCCTGATCCGCCTCGGCCACCTCGTCGAGGACACCAGCCTGGTCGTCGACGGCGCGACGGGCGCGGTCCTGAACTGGAGCGAACCCGAGGCGACGCTGTACCCGCTCAACACGGACGTGTCGACCCTCGCGTTCACGCTCTGGCTGCTGCACCGCGAGCGCGCGATAGACGCCCAGTCGTCCCACGAGCTGACCACCGACACCTACGACCAGCTGGCCATGACGATGCTCCAGGTCCTGTCGACGGTGGACCCGACGGGCGCGACCGCTGACGGAACGGTCCGTCACTACTGGACGGACGCGTTCCAGGACGAGGCGGGCGGGGTGCTCTGACGGCCTGACGGCCCCGCCGTCAGGCGGACTTGGCGGCGCTGCGGCGGCGTACGGCGAACACCAGGCCGCCACCGATCACCGCGGCGGCGGCAGCGGCACCGGCGAGGAGCGGGGTGCCGTCGGAGCCGGTGGCGGCGAGATTGCCGCCGGTGGTGCTGCCGGTCGTGGTGCCCGTGGAGCCACCGGCCGTGGTGCCGGTCGAGGCCGATGCCGAGGGGGAAGCCGTGGCCCCGGTGCCGCCGGCGGCCTGTCCCTCGGGGGCGTTGCCGTTCCCGCCGTCGCCGGCACCACCGTCCGCGCCGTCCGAGGGGCTCGGCTCCGGCTCGTAGTCGCTCGGCAGGTCGATGCCGATCACGGCGGTGTTGTTGGCCCGGTTCGTGTCGTACTCCGGCGCGATGCCGTAGACGGACGACGCCTTGACCTCGCCCTTGGTGTCCTGCGCGGACTCCTTGATCTTCAGCGTGAAGGTGTAGGCGAGGGACTGGCCCACGTCGAGGGTCCCGTCCTGCGGCCAGCACACGTACTTGGGCTTGCCCGTGGTCCCCTGCGGCCCGCTCGGCCCGTCGATGCCGAACGGCGCGCAGTCCTTCGGCACACCGACGGCCACGGTGCCCGGCGGGATCTGCACCAGCAGCGCCGGAAGGTCGTCGCTCTCCTGGTTCTGCACCCAGCCGGGGCCGTCGTTGCGCAGGGTCGCCGTGATCGACTGCTCCTCGCCGGCCAGCGCCTCCATCTCCTCACCGACGGCGACGAGATCGGCGGTGTTGTCCGCGGTCAGGGTGAGCCGCCGGTAGCTGTCGTCGTACCCCTCGCCCGGCGTCCCACCGTTCGCGCTCGTGCCGTACTCGACGGCCTCCATCAGGGCGTTGTCCAACGCCTTGAACCGGACGGGCGTGGTGACGGAGGCGCCGGGCTCGACGACCGTGTCGAGCTCACAAATCGCCTGCCGGATCTGCTCCTTGACGGTCGTGTAGGTGCAGCCCTTCACCTGCTCGGGGAAGTCCAGCCCGCGCGTCAGACGCACCCGGAAGGTGACCCCGTCCACGGCGGCCGTGCCCTTGTTGGTGAGGGTGACGGACTTGTCGTACACCTCGCCCGGCTGGGGAGCCGCGGACGGCAGGGCCGACACGACCAGCTCGGGCGTGCCGTCCTCGGCATGCGCCAGGGGCGCGGCGACAGCGGGACCGGCGACGGCGATCACGGCAGCGGCCAGGACGGCTGCCGGGGGGCGGAGGTGCACGGCGGTTCTCCTCGTCGAAACAGCGGGCGAACGACCGGAGCGACGGCTACCGGTCATGTTCTGGACACCTGAGGGGTGCTCGGGGTTGTGCACGAATTCGCCGGGGGCGGGGGGCGGACAACGGCCGGACAAGGCAGGCCAGATGGAAGCACGGGAACGCAGGCATTTCAGGACGAGGAGGGCGAGGCCTGCGGGGAGCCGGGCGCGCGGCGGAGAGCGGTCCAACCGTCCCAGCCACGCTGCTTCAGCAACTCGATGAGCCGACGGGCGGACGGCACGGTGTCGAAGGCGAGCCTGTCCATCAGCTCGACGAACGTCGGCTCGAAAATGGCCGGGTCGCCGAGGTACTCCTCGCCCCGCTCGTCGGCCAGCTTGGTGAGGTAGGCGGCCACCCGGTCGGCCAGCTCGGCCAGCGACCGGTCGTCGTCGCCCCGTTCCAGAGCCTCACTCAAGATCAGGTAGAAGTCGGTGAACTCCGGGTCTCCGATCTGCTCCTGCTTGCGCGCGATCCACTCCGCCACCCGCCCGGGTGAGCGCGCCGCCAGCGGGATCCAGCCGTCCCGCTCGGCCCGGACGATCCTTTCGTCCACGCCGAGCGCCCGCAGCCGGTCGAGGTACGCGACCACCTCGGGCGGGAGCACCAGACCGTCGCCCGAAGAGAGCCGGGCGATTCGCTCACGGTGTCGCTGCCGCTCCCGGATCTCGGTCTCCAACCTCCTGTCGATGTCCGCGACAGCCGCGACGAACTCCTCCTCACCGGCCTGGAGCAGCTCCCGCACACGGGCGAGGGGGACCCCGGCCTCGGCGAGGGTACGGATCCGCAGCAGCTCCACCACGGCGCCGGCGTCGTACCGCCGATATCCGGAATGATCCCGCTCGGGCTCGGGCAGCAGCCCCTTGGCGTGATAGTGCCGCACGGCGCGGACGGTGACTCCGGCGTAGGCCGCCAGCTCGCCGATGGTCAGCATGGGGCCAGTCTGCTCCGGATGATCTCGGCGACGTCAGGGGCGTGCGTGAAGACCAACCCGTGGTCGGCGTCGATCCAGTCGGCGGAGATGTGCGGCTGCTCGCGTATGAGCCGTTCAGCGCCGGCACGCCACAGCCGGTTGTGCCGTGGGGCGCGCCCTTCGGGGCTGTCGCCGGCGATCGCAGAGGACATGATGACGTGCACGGGCAGGTCGATCTGCCGGTACCGGTCGAGGATCTCGCCCCGGACCGCATCCATCTCGATGCCGAGGCCGAAGATGTCCTCGGCGGTGAGCGACACGTGACGCGCCGCCTCGGCCTCCGCCATGGCCCGGAACTGCGCGAGGTCGGTGTCGGTGAGGAATGGCTCCGGCAGCGGATTCGCCCCGTCGATGAGCACGAGCCCGGCGATGGTCCCGGGGCAGCCGGCCGCGTAGTGCACGGCCAGGTCCGCACCCAGGGAGTAGCCCACGAGCACCGGAGCCGCGGGCAGGTCGAGTTGTGCCATCACGGCGACGAGGTCACCCAGAAAGGCATCGAAGGAGTACCGCTCGGCGGCGGAGGCGAGACCGTGCCCCCGCAGATCGAAGGTCACGACATCGTGATCACGCCGCAGCAGTGAGACCAGGTCGTACAAGTCGGCTTGCGTGCAGTTCAGCCCCGGGCACAACACCAGGGGGCGCCCCCGTCCGCCACGTGACACCGGGAGGGTGACACCGTCGTGCCGAACGGTGAAGCAGTGAATGCCGCTCTCGCTTCTCGCAGTCATGCGGATCACGCTGGGGGGTTGCCCCTGCGTCAGGGTCAACCCGTCGTGCGGATAGTCGATGGAAGCCGCGGCGGGATTCGAACCCGCGTAACTCGCTTTGCAGGTTTGTCTATGCTGGTCAGAGCATGATCCGGACGTGTTCAGCGGCGTTCATTCCCGTACGGTCACTGCCCTGGCCGGGGCTGGATGAACGGCCCCGGACACTCGCGTACAGCTATGAACGAGACGGAAACTGAGACGGCCCGACCGGACCGGAGGTGCGGAAACCGCCTCAACCGTCCTGCTCGGGGGTTCCTTCTCTGCCGACTCGATGGACGGTTCGGCGGGCTTCCGCTCCTGGATCTCGTGGCGACCGTGCCCAAGATGTGAGCCCTCGTCGTGGTGCCCGGTGATCTCACTTCGGAGCCTCCGCAGCGCCCGTACAGCAATGACGGCGCGGTCCGTCAGAGACGGAATCCGATCGAGAACGTACTCGATCACACAGAAGAGACTCCGAGGAAGATCAACACTGCTGCGGCCCATCCAAGGCGCCGAGTGGGAGGCGTGGTGTCCCCCTTCAGTTGAAAAGCAAATTAGAAGCCTCCGGTGGACAACCCGGTCGCAGCGGGCGAGGATAGTGATATATGCCGGATGGGGGTTTATGGGAATAGCGCTCTCATTGGGGGGTGCAAGTTATTCCTCACTTGTGTAGGCCCCTCGCTGAGGCTTACCGGGCGACGAGACCTGTTTCGGTCCTGAGGATGATGGACATGATCGGCGTAGACATTCTAATCATCGGTGGTGGCGCCCAAGGGCTCTGGCTGCTAAACGATCTGACCAAACGGAATTACCGTGCTGTCCTTCTCGAACGGCGAGAGCTGGGTGGCGGTCAAACGTGCCATTCTCATGGGCTGATACACCGAGGGCATTACTACGACGACATTGACATGATGATTATTTTGAATGCCGCCGCCCAGTTCTGGAAAGCATTCGTGGTCGAGAAAGGCCTTGGTAGGGCGGACACGTCTCGTGCGCTGGCAGGTTTTGGGGCAGGGGCGGCAGTGCAACGGCATAAATACTTTTGGAATGCAGCCGGCCTCAACTTTTCTCCGTGTGCTCGTGATGATTTTCCAGCTATGCTGCAGGGTGGGAAGGTGTGCCACCTTTTCCAGACTGACGAATTTTCAGTGGACACAAGTGAGGTCGTCGCAGAGCTGGCGCATGACGTGGACCATGCGATCTACAAGCTTGACGAATGCAAGGGCAGTCTTGAGTTTGAGATGGATGGTGCCTCAGTAGTGCGAGTTACCGCGCTTCTGTCGGGCTGTGAGGTCACCTTCAAACCCAGTTTCGTGGTCTTTTCCGCTGGAGTCGGCAACTACAGCCTGCTGGCAAAGCTGGGGGCAGACAACAACGTCGTGCCCGCCGGAACGCCGGTGCAAGCACAGCGGAAGAATCACATGATGGTGCTCCGCGGGCCGACACTACCCTTGATCACAGCCGTGTTTCCTATTCGTGGCGGTCTGGATGGGGTCTTCCTGTGCTCACGTCGGGACCCTGATTCGCGTGAACCAGTCTGGCTCATCTCCGACCACAACAGCACACCATTCCCCATGAGCAACGAGGAGGAGTCCAGCATCGGCCCTGAGCCCTCTGAGGAGTGGGTGCAGCGAATGATGGTTTCGCTGCGTGCCACCGCTCCACAGTTGCTGACCGACAGATCAGCGCAGGACGTGCAAGTGGCGGTATATACCGGTCTGACCTCCGAACGGAACTTTGGGATCGGCTCCCATATGACGGATCTTTTTATCGATCCACTGGGTTTCGAGAACCTTCTTACTGTGTGGCCCACCAAACTTACGATGACCCCCTTCGCCAGCAATGTGGTTCTCAGATTTATCCGGCCTAAAGTTCCTGAACCTTCAGGGAAATGGCCGATCGTTGATCGGGATGTAAAACTGCCTGGTCCGAAGATAGCTCGCGAAATGTGGCGTCGTGCAAAAGTCGATGGCCCACACGAGTGCAAGACGGATTGGTCTCCATACCTGGAATTCATTGACCGCTGGCACGTTAGTCCCCGTTGGGATCCGCCATGACCCGAAAAATGAACGACCTCACGTCTGGGCTGTCCCTAGATAACGAGCCATCAAGGCGTCGCGAAAGCTCGACAGAGCTCCGTAACCTTGGTTTTGCCAGGCGTTGGAGCCTGGAGAAGCGCGGGACACTAATGCAGGCAGCGTCGCGTGAACTGTCGGAGCGAGGTCTCGAAAATCTTCATGCTGCACTGCACGACGAGGATGAAATGGTGCGCCTCAATGCCATAATCGGAGCCGGAGATCTGGGGGATGAGGGTACAATTCCCCACCTTGAGACGGCCTGCAAGACGATGGATGCCAAAACTAGAATGGCTGCCATAATTTCCATAGGGGACATTGGTGGAATGCGTGGTGTCGCCTTTCTTGCTGACCTTGCGAAGGATCCTGATGAATCCGAACAGATTCGGTTTGCCGCCCTGACGGAGATTGAGGAACTTGCCGCTAAAAGGATCACCTCAGGCCCCGACCGGTGGTTCGACCCGGTCCCGCAGCATTCCGGTGAGATTCCAATGCGCGAAGAACCCGAGACGGTTGCTCGCACGCGGTTTCAGTTGATCGAAGACATGCAGTCCATCGAGTTGGATGAATCGGCCGACGATCTTCTACGGCTAAAGGCAGCGGACATACGCGGCTACCTCGAAGTGGGCGTTGAATAGCACCCGATGCGCTGCATGGGGTGACCGCCAACTTGTAGACGAAGCCCAGTGATTGGTCTCAGTGGCGCCCGTGCGATCGCGGGACAGTGAGCCGGTGTGCGGACTCATTCACACGCGCCCATGCGCAGCCGTTGCCCCACGTGCGACGCTTGGGGCGACGATGGGTGAGCGCAGAGGGAGAGCGAGTGTCGCAGCAGGCCAGTCCTCGGGAGACCTTCCTGAAGATCGCTGATGCCGTGAAGGCACGAGTCGAGGCGGACCCGGAAATGATGGAGCTTCCGTCTGCGGCTGATCTCATGAGCGAATACAAGATCTCGCGTGGGGTCGCTCTCCGTGCGTTCGCGGCTCTGCACAGGGACGGCGTCGCCGAACCGGTGCCGGGTGGCCGTTGGCGTGTCGTGCGAACAGGCGAGCAGACCGACCGCCGTCCGCTGGAAGAACGCATCGCGGACGTCGTCGCGGATGAGCGGCTGGAAGTCGGGGCAGCGTTCCCTAGTGCGTCCGTTCTGGCCGAGCGGTTCGGAGTCTCACGTCCCACCGTGACCAAGGCTCTCGACAAGTTGGAGGCCGCCGGCGTGCTCGCAAGTGGAGGGCAGGGCAAGGTGCGGACGGTCCGCGCCGTGCCGATTCGAGAGGAGCGTTCCTAGCTTGTCGGAGCTGACTGAGTGGGCCTATCCCCTGGCTGAGTCCCTGCTTGCAGAGCCGCTGCCGCGCCGCTGGAAGCACTCGCTGGGGGTCGCCGAGCGGGCGCGAACCATCGCGCCGATCCTGGGCGCGGACGCGGAGCTGCTGGCGGCGGCTGCGGTCCTGCACGACATCGGATACGCCCCGGACCTCGCCGAGACGGGTTTCCACCCTCTTGATGGGGCCCGCTACCTCCGGGATGTTGCTGACGCCGACAAGCGGGTTGTGAACCTCGTGGCTCACCATTCCTGTTCCTGGATGGAGGCAGAGGCCCGGGGGTTGCGTGAGGAACTGGAGGCCGAGTTCCCGCGGGAAGGTGCAGAGCTCAATGACGCGCTCTGCTACTGCGACATGAATACGACTCCGGACGGGACGCCCACCAATCCCGTAGACCGGGTCAACGAGATTGCTGGCCGCTACGGGCCGGACAGCCTCATCGGCACGTTCATTCGTCGTGCTGAACCGGAGATCCTTGCGAGCACGTCGCGCGTGCTCGAACGGGTCGCCGCCGCCGACCGGGCCGAGGTGGCGTATAAGGACGCGCCAACTGAGACAGGAACTGAGACGGATAAGTATCAGGGCAGCCTCCAGGCGTGGGGCCTGCCCTGATGTCCTGCCTGGTCAAGACATTCGAGGCCGTGGCGGGATTCGAACCCGCGTAACTCGCTTTGCAGGCGAGCCCCTGAACCACTCGGGCACACGGCCGTGCTGTGAACTCGGTGTAGTGACCGTAGGACGGGGTGGGGGTGGGCTCAAGGGGGGCGCGGGGGCTGCAATGTGACTGCCATACGCCGTTCATGAAGGGGGTGGCCGACAAGCGGGGTGTACGACCAAGGTCTCAGGGCGGGACCGTCTCGGGACAGGGGTCATCGTGGGGTGTGGACCTTACGCTGGCGGGCATGACCGTCCCGAAGCCGCGTGATGCCGATGTCGAGGAAGCCGCTGGTCCGCCCTTCGTGGCCGGGCGAGAAGAAGGCGTGCTGGGGGCGGCGTACCGGGCGTTGAGTGTCGGGATCGTCTCCGTCGTGCTGCTCATCGCCTTCGAGGCGACCGCCGTGGGGACGGCGATGCCGGTCGCGGCCCGGGAGCTGGACGGGGTGTCGCTGTACGCGTTCGCGTTCTCCGGGTACTTCACGACCAGCCTGTTCGGGATGGTGCTCTCGGGCCAGTGGTCCGACCGGCGTGGGGGATCCTCGGGCCGTTGACCGCAGGCATCTCCTCCTTCGGGGCCGGGCTGTTGCTGTCGGGGACCGCCGGGGCGATGTGGGTGTTCATCCTGGGGCGGGCCGTGCAGGGACTCGGCGGCGGGCTGGTGATCGTCGCCTTGTATGTCGTCGTCGGGAGGGCCTACCCGGAGCGGCTGCGGCCGGCCATCATGGCCGCGTTCGCCGCGAGCTGGGTCCTGCCGTCGATCGTCGGTCCGCTCGCCGCCGGCACGGTGACCGAACAGCTGGGGTGGCGATGGGTGTTCGTCGGGATACCCCTGCTCGTCGTCTTCCCGCTCGCGCTCGCGCTGCCGCAGATACGGCGTCGGGCGTCCGGACCGGCGGGGCACACCGCCGCCGGGCACACCGCCGCCGGGTCCACCGGGGCGGAGAGCCCGGACGTGCCCGTCCCGACGGAGAGCCCGAACGTGCCCGTCCCGGCCGAGCGGACCGCCCTCGCCGACCGGCCTGTCACTCCGGATCCGGCGCGGACGACCGATCGGCCCGTCACGCCAAAATCGGCGCGGACGACCGGTCGGCCCGCCCCGCCGGACGACCCGTCCGCCTCCTTCGACCCTCGGCGCATCCGGCTCGCCCTGGCCATCTCCCTGGGGGCCGGGCTGCTCCAGTACGCCGCCCAGGACCTGCGCCCCTTCTCACTCCTGCCCAGTGCCGTGGGCGTGGCCCTGCTCGTCCCGGCCGTGCTCGGACTGCTCCCGCGCGGTACGTACCGGGCCGTGCGCGGCCTGCCGTCGGTCGTGCTGTTGCGCGGCGTCGCCGCCGGGTCCTTCATCGCCGCAGAGTCGTTCGTACCGCTGATGCTGGTCACGCAGCGCGGGCTCAGTCCGACGCTGGCCGGGTTCTCGCTCGCCGCGGGCGGGGGGACGTGGGCGCTGGGCTCGTGGGTGCAGTCGCGGTCGCGGGTGGAGCCGTACCGGGAGCGGCTGACCACCGTCGGGATGCTGCTGGTTGCGGCGGCCATCGCCACGGCACCGAGCGTGCTGATCGACTCCGTGCCCGTCTGGACCGTCGCCGTCGCCTGGGCCTTCGGCTGCTTCGGGATGGGGCTCGTGATCTCCTCCACGAGCGTCCTCCTGCTCAAGCTGTCCGCCCCCGAGGAGGCCGGCACCAACTCCGCCGCCCTCCAGATCTCCGACGGCCTCTCCAACGTCGTCCTGCTGTCCGCCGGTGGCGCCGCCTTCGCCGCGCTCGGCGGCGGTGCGGTGTCCCACACGGCCACGCACTCCTCCGGCTCCCACCCGGCCGCCTTCACCGCGGTGTTCCTGCCGATGGCGGGGGTGGCACTGGCCGGGGCCTGGGTGTCGACGCGGCTGCGGGAACGACGGCCGTAGAGGGCCGCAGAGGGCCGTAAAGCGGTCGTCCTCTCCCACGCCCCGGCCGTAGCCTCTGCGCATGTCCCGCATCCATCTGTCCCTCGACCCCGCCCTGCGGACCGCCCTCGACGACCTGGCCGACGCCCAGAGCCGCACGCCCGAAGAGGTGGCGCTGGACGCCGTACGCGTACACCTGCGCCAAGAGGGCGCCCGCGTGCGCGCCGTCGCGGAGGGGCTCGCGCGCCACCACGCCGACCTGCTGAGGAGGCTCGGCGAATGACGAGGGAGACGGGTGACACCCGGTACCTGACCGTCGACGAGGTCACCGCCATCGCCGAGGTCGCCTTCGGCGGGCGGCCGCCCGAGGCGCGAGCCCCCGGGCTGCTCGCCTCCGCCGTGCACCGCCCCCGCGCCCGCATGTTCGGCACGGCCGCCTACGACGACCTGTACGAGCAGGCCGCCGCCCTGCTGCACGCACTCGCCGCCAACCACCCCCTCGTCGACGGCAACAAGCGCACCGCCTGGCTGTCCACCGCCACCTTCCTCGCCCTCAACGGCGTCGACCTGGCCGGCGCGGACCAGGACACGGCGTACGCGCTGGTCGTCGACGTCGCCTCCGGCGCCGAGGCGGAGGTCGGGAGGATCGCGGGGCGGCTGAGAGGGCTGTGACGTCGGTCCCACCCACAGGTGACCCGGCCCGGTCCGCGCGTTGACCGGCTCGGGGCGCCGGTAGGGTGGCCCGGTTGTCATACGTAGCCGAGCCGTCAGGCTCCCTCGCACGAGCCGCCCGACCCCCAACGGAGACCGTGACTACCACCGCCGGCACCAGTTCCGCCTCGCACCACCTGTCCCCGGCGTTCCCCGGCCGCGCCCCCTGGGGTACCGCCAGCAAGCTGCGCGCCTGGCAGCAGGGCGCGATGGAGAAGTACATCCAGGAGCAGCCGCGGGACTTCCTGGCGGTCGCCACCCCGGGCGCCGGCAAGACGACCTTCGCGCTCACCCTGGCCTCCTGGATGCTGCACCACCACGTGGTGCAGCAGGTGACCGTGGTCGCCCCGACCGAGCACCTGAAGAAGCAGTGGGCCGAGGCCGCCGCCCGCATAGGGATCAAGCTCGACCCGGAGTACAGCGCCGGGCCGCTCGGCCGGGAGTACCACGGGGTCGCCGTGACGTACGCCGGTGTCGGCGTCCGGCCCATGCTGCACCGCAACCGCGTGGAGCAGCGCAAGACGCTCGTCATCCTCGACGAGATCCACCACGCCGGTGACAGCAAGTCCTGGGGCGAGGCCTGCCTGGAGGCCTTCGAGCCGGCGACCCGGCGGCTCGCCCTGACCGGTACGCCCTTCCGGTCCGACACCAACCCCATCCCCTTCGTGACGTACGAGGAGGGCAACGACGGCATCCGGCGGTCGGCGGCCGACTACACCTACGGCTACGGCAACGCCCTCGCCGACAACGTCGTGCGGCCCGTCATCTTCCTCTCCTACAGCGGCAACATGCGCTGGCGCACCAAGGCCGGTGACGAGATCGCCGCCCGGCTCGGCGAGCCGATGACCAAGGACGCCATCAGCCAGGCCTGGCGGACCGCGCTCGATCCGCGCGGTGAGTGGATGCCGTCCGTGCTGCGGGCGGCCGACCAGCGGCTGACCGAGGTCCGGAAGGCCATCCCGGACGCGGGCGCCCTCGTCATCGCCTCCGACCAGGACTCGGCACGCGCGTACGCCAAGCTCATCCGGGAGATCACCGGCAGCTCGGCGACCCTCGTCCTGTCCGACGACTCCGGCGCCTCCGAGCGGATCGACGAGTTCAGCGCGAACAACGACCGGTGGATGGTCGCCGTGCGGATGGTGTCCGAGGGCGTCGACGTGCCGCGGCTGGCGGTCGGGGTGTACGCCACCACCATCTCGACGCCGCTGTTCTTCGCCCAGGCCGTCGGTCGTTTCGTGCGGTCCCGGCGGCGGGGCGAGACCGCCTCGGTGTTCCTGCCGACCGTGCCCGACCTGCTCTCCTTCGCCAACGAGATGGAGCGCGAGCGCGACCACGTCCTCGACAAGCCCAAGAAGCAGGGCGAGGAGGACCCGTACGCCGAGTCCGAGAAGGAGATGGACGAGGCGAACCGGGAGCAGGACGAGGACACCGGTGAGCAGGAGCAGTTCTCCTTCGAGGCGCTGGAGTCCGAGGCCGTCTTCGACCGGGTGATGTACAACGGCGCCGAGTTCGGCATGCAGGCCCACCCGGGCAGCGAGGAGGAGCAGGACTACCTCGGCATCCCCGGGCTGCTGGAGCCCGACCAGGTGCAGCTGCTGCTCCAGAAGCGGCAGGCCCGGCAGATCGCGCACAGCCGCAAGAAGCCGGACGAGGAAGCCGACCTGCTCGAAGTGCCCGCCGAGCGGCGGCCGGTGGTCTCCCACAAGGAGATGATGGAGCTGCGCCGGCAGCTCAACACGATGGTCGGTGCCTACGTCCACCAGAGCGGCAAGCCGCACGGGGTGATCCACACGGAGCTGCGGCGCGTGTGCGGGGGGCCTCCGGCGGCCGAGGCGACGGCGGGGCAGCTGAAGCAGCGGATCACCAAGGTGCAGGAGTGGGCCACGCGGATGAAGTGACCTCCGTGGTGCGTCTGCGGGTTGTGGGTGGTTGCTCGCGCCCACGCGGCGGGAGCCGCACATCGACACAGCCCCCCGCCCCTTCGAGGCGTGCATACCGCCCCAAACGGAAGCACTACACCCCGTCCCGTGCCCGGATTCTGGACGGAGCCTTCCGCTCAGCGAACCTGCTTCGCTACTGTCCCGCTACGCACACGCCCCGTGGCAGCGCCGCCGCGGAGCGCAGCCGTGAAGCGACGCGGCCCGGACAGGCCGGGCCGCCGGCCGATCGGCGGCCTCTGAAGCGCGTTACCGACGGGACTCGGTGACGCATCCGCCGACCGGGGGGCCGCCGACCTCACCACTAAGGAGTGGGCGTCGTGACCGCGGAGACCTCCCAGACGCTCGACCGGGGACTGCGTGTCCTCAAACTGCTCGCCGACACGGACCACGGGCTGACCGTGACCGAGCTCTCCGTCCGGCTCGGCGTGAACCGGACCGTCGTGTACCGGTTGCTCGCCACCCTGGAGCAGCACGCCCTCATACGCCGTGACCTCGGCGGACGTGCCCGGGTCGGGCTCGGGGTGCTGCGGCTGGGACGGCAGGTCCACCCCCTGGTCCGCGAGGCCGCGATGCCGGCGCTGCGTTCCCTGGCCGAGGACATCGGCGCGACGGCGCACCTGACCCTGGTCGACGGGGCGGACGCGCTGGCCGTGGCCGTGGTGGAGCCGACCTGGACGGACTACCACGTCGCCTACCGGGCCGGATTCCGGCACCCCCTGGGCCGCGGCGCCGCCGGCAAGGCGATCCTCGCGGCCCGCCGGCACCCGATGACCGACCCCGGCTACACGCTGACCCACGGCGAGCTGGAGGCGGGCGCGTGCGGGGCGGCGGCGCCGCTGCTGGGCGTGACGGGCGTCGAGGGCAGCGTGGGTGTGGTGATGCTGGCCGAGGCGGTGCCGGAACGGGTGGGGCCACGGGTCGTCGACGCGGCCCGGGAGGTCGCGGAGGCGCTGCGCTGACGCCCGCCGGGTAACGGGGGAGAGGGCCCCGCACGCCCTGGTCCCGGCGGTCTCCCCCTCCCGCGTTAGATTGATCCCGTGTTCTCTCGCCTCACGCGCCCCCGGACCATCGCCGTCTGCGCCCTGCCCGTCGTGGCCCTGCTCGCGACGGCGGCGCTGGCGCCGTTGCCGTTCTCGGTGGCGCAGCCGGGGCTGACGGCGAACGTGCTGGGCGAGAACAAGGGCACGCAGGTGATCACCGTCTCGGGTGCGCCGGTCCGGGACACCCGGGGCGAGCTGCGGATGACCACCATCGAGGCGACGTCCCCGGACACCCGCGTCTCGCTGCCCGAGGTCATCGACAGCTGGTTCCGCACCGACCAGGCGGTCATGCCGCGCGACTCCGTCTACCCGAGCGGGGACAGCGTCAAGGAGATCGAGCAGCACAACGAGAAGCAGATGAGGGAGTCCCAGGACGCGGCGACCCAGGCCGCGCTGGGATACCTAGGCCTCGACGACAAGGACGTGAAGGTCAGCCTGAAGCTCGCGGACGTGGGCGGGCCCAGTGCGGGGCTGCTCTTCTCCCTGGGGATCATCGACAAGCTCGACGGCGACGGCACCGGCGGGGATCTGACCGGCGGCCGGGTCATCGCCGGTACGGGCACGATCGACGCGGCCGGCCGGGTCGGTGCGGTGGGGGGCGTCGCCCTCAAGACCCAGGCCGCGAAGCGGGACGGGGCGACGGTGTTCCTGGTCCCCAAGGCGGAGTGCGGGGATGCGCGTGCCAACCTGCCGAAGGGCCTGCGGCTGATTCCGGTGACCACGCTGAAGAGCACGGTGAGTTCCCTGGTGGCCCTGGAGACGGGCAAGGGGTCCGTGCCGAGTTGTTAGTGGGCGGTCGCCGTTCCGGGGCGGGCGGCGAGTCTTAAGCCCACTTCCACGAGGGTCCAGCCCAGACGCGTACGCAGGTCGGGGCGGTGCGGCGGACGTGGTCCGGCCTCGGCGCGCAGTTCGGTGGCACGGGCGTGGTGCAGGGTGAGATGGATGTCCGGGTGCATGGGTGGGGGCCTTTCACGGCGTCGTCTGGGTGGGGAAGACGTGCGTGTGGACGCGTACGGTCTCGGCGTCCGGGGTGCCCTCGGCCAGCGGACGGTAGCTCTGGACGAGGTCATGCATCTTGGCGACCAGCTCACGGGCGAGTTCGGGAGTGAGCCGCAGGGTGAAGTCGCTGAGGTCCGTGGCCCCGTCCCATTCCTCGCCCCACTCACTCGTGTTGCCGAGCCAGGTCGCGACTTCCCGGGTGTGCACGTTGGCGAGCTCGTACCGGAAGAGGGCGACAGCTCCCCGCACGGCCGGGTCCGGGTCCTTGATCAGGGTCTCGTCGAGTTGCACGCCCTGGTCCACCGCCTTCCACCAGCGCTCCCGTCCCTTGCCCCGCTCCGGGTCGTCGGCGACGAAGCCGTGCGCGGCGAGCTGCCGTAGGTGGTAGCTGGTCGCACCGCTCGACTCGCCCAGTTTCTCCGCCAGCCCGGAGGCGGTCGCCGGCCCGCCGCGGCGCAGGGCGATCAGCAGCTGCATCCGCAGGGGATGGGCCAGGCCGCGCAGGGAGCGGGCGTCGAGAAGGCGGGGTGCCGGTTCGTCGGGCATGCATGCAAAGGTAGCGTTGCAAAGCTCTCTTTGCAACGGGTTCTTTGTACCTCACCCCTCCTTGACGAACCCCTCCTCCACCATCCAGTCCAGCGCCACCTGGTGCGGGTCCTCCCCGTCCACGTCCACCTTCGCGTTCAGCGTCTGCGCCACGGAGTTGTCCAGCCTCGCCGTCACCGGGTTCAGGACGTCCGCGATCGCCGGCCACTCCTTCAGGGACTTCGCGTTGATCATCGGCGCGGCGTTGTAGTTGGGGAAGAACTTCCGGTCGTCGTCCATCACCGCCAGGTTCATGGACTTGATGCGCCCGTCGGTGGTGAACACCTCACCGAACGTGCAACTGCCCTTGTTCGTCTGGGTGTAGATGATCCCGGTGTCCATCTGCGTGATGTTCCGCGCCGGGACGTCCATGCCGTAGGCCTTCTGCATGCCCGGCAGCCCGTCCGCCCGGTTCGCGAACTCGACCTCCACGCACAGCTTCACCGCCCCCGGATCGGACTTCGCCAGTTTCGCCACGTCCGACATGGTCTTCGTGCCGTACTTCTTCGCGTTCTCCTGGTTCATCGCCAGCGCATAGGTGTTGTCGAGCTTCGACGGCGGCAGCCAGACCAGCCCGTTCCCCGCGTCCTCCTTCTTCACCGCCTCCCACTGCTCCTGCGGATCGGTGATCGGCTTGCTGTGTCCGAGGTAGGTGATCCAGGCCGTGCCCGTGTACTCGTACCCGGCGTCCGCGTCGCCCTTGCGGACCGCCTCGCGGCTGCCGATGGAGCCCTGGATGCCGGTCCGGTCGATCACGTCCGCCCCGGCCGCCTCGAACGCGATGCCCATGATCGAGCCGAGGATCAGCTGCTCGGTGAACGACTTCGACGTCACGGTCAGTTGCGCGCCCTTCAGCGGCTCACCCCGGCCGATCGACCCCGGCTCCACGTCGTCGGTCAGCGGGGATCCGCTGGTCAGGCCGCAGCCGGCCGCCGCCAGCAGTAGGCCGGCCGCCGCCAGGCACGTACGCCGCCTCATGGCTGCAACCCGCGTGGCCGCAGCAGCAGTTCGGCGATGGACGCCAGCCAGTCCACCAGCAGCGCCAGCACCACCGTGAGGATCGAGCCCAGCACCAGCACCGGCATCCGCTGATTGGTGATGCCGGTCGTGATCAGCACGCCGAGGCCGCCGCCCCCGCCGAAGACCGCCAGGGTCGCCGTACCGACGTTCAGGACGAGGGCCGTGCGCACGCCCGCCAGGATCAGCGGGACCGCCAGCGGGAGTTCGACCCGGGTCAGCACCCCCGTCGGGGACATGCCGATGCCGCGGGCCGCCTCCAGCAGGGTCGGGTCGTTCGCCTTCAGGCCCGTGATCGTGTTGGAGAGCACCGGCAGGATGGCGTAGACGATGATGCCGATCAGGGCGGCCCTGCGGCCGATGCCCAGCCAGATCACCAGGAGCGCCAGCAGACCGATCGCCGGGGTCGCCTGCCCCATGTTGGCGAACGCCATCGCCACCGGGGTGGCCCTGCTCACCGCCCCGCGGGTCAGCAGGATGCCCAGCGGGATCGCGATGATCAGCACGAAGAACGTGGAGATCACGGTCAGTTCGATGTGCTGCCACAGCGCCTTGCTCACCTGGCCGCCCGACAGGGCGTTGCGGGTCAGCGCGTCCAGGTCGGCCTGCTGGAACCACAGCCAGGTGGCGAGCAGTACGGCGATCAGGGCGACCGGCAGGAACGTCAGCTTCTGCCAGGTGAGACGGGGCGGCCGGCGCTCGGGCGGTGGCGCCTCGGGCTCGTCGAGGTGTTCGGAGGTCTCCTCGGCCTCCGTGGCGGTCACCGCTGTCCTCCCGGGCCGCTCACGCCCGCCGGACCCGCGGCCCCCTCCTGCTCCGCGTGCGTCTGCGAGGCCCGCAGCGACTCCAGTTCGTGCTGGTGCTCCATCGCGTCGAGGCGGTCGGCCTCCAGCATCTCGTGCACGGAGTTCATGAGGGTCTCCATGTCGACGACGCCCGTGTACTCGCCGCGCCGCCCGGTCACCACCACCCGCCCGGCGTTGTCCGTGAGCACCGCCTCCAGCGCGTCCCGCAGCGTCGCGTCCCGGGTGACCGTGTCGCTCACCAGGGTCCCGGCGCGGGCCAGCGAGCCCCGGGCCCGCATCAGGTCGCCGCGCCGCAGCCACTTGTAGGGGCGGCCGCGCCGGTCGAGCAGCAGGATCTCGTTGCTGCCGCTGGTCCGCAGCCGGTTGAAGATCTGCTGCAACGGGTCGTCGACCGTGACCGTCGGATACTCGGTGATCTCCACGTCCCGGACGCGGGTCAGGTTCAGCCGCTTCAACGCCGCACCGGCGCCGACGAAGCCGGACACGAAGTCGTCGGCCGGGTTGGTCAGGATCGCCTCCGGAGTGTCGAACTGCGCGATGTGCGACCGCTCGCGCAGCACGGCGATCCGGTCGCCGATCTTGATGGCCTCGTCGAAGTCGTGGGTGACGAAGACGATCGTCTTGTGCAGCTCGTGCTGAAGCCGGATCAGCTCGTCCTGGAGGTGGTCCCGGGTGATCGGGTCCACCGCCCCGAACGGCTCGTCCATCAGCAGCACCGGGGGATCGGCGGCCAGCGCCCGCGCCACGCCCACGCGCTGCTGCTGCCCGCCGGAGAGCTGACGCGGGTAGCGGCCGTGGAACTCCCCGGGGTCCAGGCCCACGAGGTCGAGCAGTTCGTCCGTCCGCTCCTTGATCCGGGTCTTCGGCCAGCCGATCATCTTCGGGACGATGCCGATGTTCTGCGCGACCGTCATGTGCGGGAAGAGCCCGGCGGACTGGATGGCGTAGCCCACCTTGCGGCGCAGCTTGACCGGGTCCATGTCGGTGACGTCCTCGCCGCCGATGCGGATACGGCCGCCGGTCGGCTCGATCAGCCGGTTGATCATCTTGAGGGTGGTCGACTTCCCGCACCCCGAGGGGCCGACGAAGACGACGACCTCGCCCGCCTTGATCTCCATGCTGACGTTGTCCACGGCCGGCTGCGGACTGCCGGGGTAGCGCTTGGTCAGGCTCTCCAGCTCGATGGACGCGCCGTGGTCGCCGGTCGTCTCAGGCACGGATCCCCCTGGGGATGGTCAGCCGTCCGATCAGGACGTACGCGGCGTCGAACAGCAGGGCCAGGACGATGATGCCGAGCGTGCCCGCGAGGACCTGGTTGAGCGCGTTGGCGCTGCCCAGCGAGGCGAGGCCGCGGAAGATGACGTTGCCGAGACCGGGGCCGGAGGCGTACGCCGCGATGGCGGCGATGCCCATCAGCATCTGGGTGGACACCCGGATCCCGGTCAGGATCGGCGGCCAGGCCAGCGGCAGCTCGACCCTCAGCAGCCGGGCCGGGCGGGACATCCCGATGCCCGTGGCCGCGTCCACCAGCGTCGGGTCCACCCCGCGCAGCCCGACGATCGCGTTGCGCACGACCGGCAGCAGCCCGTACAGCGTCAGCGCGATCACCGTGGGCGGCACGCCGAGGCCCACGAGGGGGATGAGCAGACCGATCAGGGCGAGCGCCGGCACGGTCAGGATGGTGGCGGTGGTCGTGGTCGCGAGGTTCCCGGCCCACTCGCTGCGGTAGGTGGCGACCCCGATCAGCACCCCGAGCAGGGTCGCCACCACCATGCACTGGAAGACGGCGCTCGCGTGCTGGTAGGCGTCCGTGAGCAGTTGCTGGTGCCGGTTGACCAGGTACTCCCAGAAGTTCACACGCGCTCACCCCACGACTCAGGTCTCCTCCGCGGCCTGCTCCACGAGCGGGATGATCCGCAGCGGAACGGGGTTCTCCATGACGATCGCCGTGGAGGCCCGGACGATGCCATCAAAACCGACGACCCGGTCGATCACACGCTGGAGATCGGCGTTGGAGCGGGCCACGAGGCGGCACATCATGTCCCCGGTGCCGGTGGTCGTGTGCAGCTCCAGCACCTCCGGCACGGTCGCCAAGTGGGCCCGTACGTCCGGCCCTTGCCCCTGCCGGATCTGTAGCGTGGCGAACGCCGTGACCGGGTAGCCGAGCGCGGCCGGATCCACCTGCGGGCCGAATCCGCGGATGACTCCGTTCGACTGAAGCCGGTCCAGCCGCGCCTGCGCGGTGCCGCGGGCCACCCCGAGCCGCCGGGACATCTCCAGCACCCCGATCCGCGGCTCGCGGGCGAGCAGCAGGATGATCCGGCCGTCCAGATGATCGATCGCCACAGCAGCCTCCCGGCATGGTCATCCTGTACAGAAGGGCGGCCGATACGGCCGTATTGCTGAACAGATTGCCCAGTCAAAACACAAACTATTGCGCACCTTGCCGAGCAGGGAGACCCTGCGGCTATGACGCAGACCACACACCACACTCCCGACACCGCCCGGCAGGCCGACCCCTTCCCGGTCAAGGGAATGGACGCGGTCGTCTTCGCCGTGGGCAACGCCAAGCAGGCGGCGCACTACTACTCCACCGCCTTCGGCATGCAGCTGGTCGCGTACTCCGGACCGGAGAACGGCAGCCGCGAGACCGCTGCGTACGTCCTGGAGAACGGCTCCGCCCGCTTCGTCCTCACCTCGGTCATCAAGCCCACCACCGAGTGGGGCCACTTCCTCGCGAAGCACGTGGCCGAACACGGCGACGGGGTCGTCGACCTCGCCATCGAGGTCCCGGACGCCCGCGCCGCCTACGCGTACGCCCTGGAGCACGGCGCCCGCTCGGTCGCCGAGCCGTACGAGCTGAAGGACGAGCACGGCACGGTCGTCCTGGCCGCCATCGCCACGTACGGCGAGACACGCCACACCCTCGTCGAGCGCTCCGGCTACGACGGCCCGTACCTGCCGGGTTACGTCGCGGCCCAGCCGATGGTCGAGCCGCCCGCGCAGCGCACCTTCCAGGCGATCGACCACTGCGTCGGCAACGTCGAGCTCGGCCGGATGAACGAGTGGGTCGGCTTCTACAACAAGGTGATGGGCTTCACGAACATGAAGGAGTTCGTGGGTGACGACATCGCCACCGAGTACAGCGCGCTGATGTCGAAGGTCGTCGCCGACGGCACGCTCAAGGTCAAGTTCCCGATCAACGAGCCGGCCATCGCCAAGAAGAAGTCCCAGATCGACGAGTACCTGGAGTTCTACGGCGGCGCGGGCGTGCAGCACATCGCCCTCAACACGGGCGACATCGTCCAGACGGTCCGTACGATGCGGGCGGCCGGCGTCGAGTTCCTCAACACGCCCGACTCCTACTACGACACGCTGGGGGAGTGGGTCGGCGAGACCCGGGTCCCGATCGACACCCTGCGCGAACTGAAGATCCTCGCCGACCGCGACGAGGACGGCTACCTGCTCCAGATCTTCACCAAGCCGGTCCAGGACCGTCCGACCGTCTTCTTCGAGATCATCGAGCGCCACGGCTCGATGGGCTTCGGCAAGGGCAACTTCAAGGCCCTGTTCGAGGCGATCGAGCGCGAGCAGGACCGCCGCGGCAATCTGTAGCCGCCGGTGCCGCCGGTGCCGCCGGTGCCGCCGGTGCCGCGGGTCGTGCGGGGTCATGGGTCGTGCGGGTGTCACGGGGCACCTGCACGACCCGTCGGTACGACGACCCCACCCGGGCAGCCCAAGGGTGCCGCCGACGGGGTTCACACCGATGGCGCCGGCTGCGAACCTGTGATCATGAGCCGTATCGAAGCGCCCCGCTCCGAGGACACCGCAGCGACCGGCGACCTCGTCGACCTGCTCCTCGGCGGCCTCCCCGCCGAAGCGGTCCTCACCGATCCCGACGTCACGGCCTCCTACGCCCACGACATGGCGAGCTTCTGCCCCGCCGGCGCCCCGGCCGTGGTCGTGCTGCCCCGCACGACCGAGCAGGTGCAGCACGTGATGCGCACCGCCACCGCCCTGCGCGTCCCCGTCGTCCCGCAGGGCGCCCGCACCGGGCTGTCCGGCGCCGCCAACGCCTCCGACGGCTGCATCGTGCTGTCCCTGACGAAGATGGACCGGATCCTGGAGATCAACCCGGTCGACCGCATCGCCGTGTGCGAACCGGGCGTGGTCAACGCCGCCCTGTCCCGCGCCGTCGGCGAACACGGCCTGTACTACCCGCCGGACCCCTCGAGCTGGGAGATGTGCACCATCGGCGGCAACATCGGCACCGCCTCCGGCGGCCTGTGCTGCGTGAAGTACGGGGTGACCGCCGAGTACGTCCTCGGTCTCGACGTCGTCCTCGCCGACGGCCGCCTGATGTCCACCGGCCGCCGCACCGCCAAGGGCGTCGCCGGCTACGACCTGACCCGCCTGTTCGTCGGCTCCGAGGGCTCCCTCGGCATCGTCGTGCGGGCCGTCCTCGGGCTGCGCCCCAAGCCGCCCGAGCAGCTGGTGCTGGCCGCCGAGTTCGCCTCCGCCGCCGCGGCCTGCGACGCCGTGTGCCGGATCATGGAGGGCGGCCACGTCCCGTCACTCCTCGAACTCATGGACCGTACGACCGTCAAGGCCGTCAACGCCATGGCGCAGATGGGCCTCCCCGAGAGCACCGAGGCGCTGCTCCTGGCCGCGTTCGACACCACCGCCCCGGCCGCCGACCTCGCCGCCGTGGGCGCCCTGTGCGAGGCGGCCGGTGCCACCCAGGTCGTGCCCGCCGACGACGTGGCCGAGTCCGAACTGCTGCTCCAGGCGCGGCGCCTGTCGCTCACCGCGCTGGAGGCGGTCAAGGGCGTGACGATGATCGACGACGTGTGCGTGCCGCGCTCCCGGCTCGCCGAGATGCTCGAAGGCGTCGACAGGATCGCCGGAAAGTACCGGCTCACCATCGGCGTCGTCGCCCATGCGGGGGACGGCAACACCCATCCGACGGTCTGCTTCGACCCGGCCGATCCCGACGAGTCCCGGCGCGCCCGCGAGTCCTTCGACGAGATCATGGCCCTCGGCCTGGAACTGGGCGGCACCATCACCGGCGAACACGGCGTCGGCGTCCTGAAGAAGGAATGGCTCGCGCGCGAGATCGGCCCCGTCGGCATGGAGATGCAGCGGGCCGTCAAGCAGGCCTTCGACCCGCTGGGCATCCTGAACCCGGGCAAGCTCTTCTGAGCCCGGGGCCCTCACTGGGCGAGCAATTGGGCCAGCTCGTCGTCCAGCCCGAGCTGCTCGCCCTCCGTCCCCGGCGGGACCACCCGCAGCGTGCGCTCCAGCCAGGCCGACACCGCCGCCGCCGGGGCCTCCAGCAGGGCGTCCCCGTCGGGTGAACTCAGCGCCATCAGCACCACGCTGCGCCCCTCGGTCTTCGTCGGCCACACCCGCACGTCCCCCTGCCCGCACGGCCGGAACACGCCCTCGACGAGCAGGTCCCGGGCGAACGTCCAGTACACCGGGTGCTCGGTGTCGGTGTGGAAGGTGACGTGGACGGCGTAGGGGTCGTCCGTGAGGTACCCGAGCCGGGCCGGCACGGGGATCCTGCGCTCCGGCGACAGGACGAGTTTCAGCTCCAGTTCCCGCTCCACCACGGTGTGCACGGCGGTCTCCCTTCTCCTGACGGCTGCCCGCGAGGGCCGGTCGGGAGGAGAGAGCGGGCGGGGGACGCGGCATTACGCGCCTTCCCGGAAGTTTTTTCGCAGGGGGATCCGCCGGAGCGGCGCGGTGCGTAGCACATCGGTGCTCGAAAGGGGTGGGTCCGGTGGGAGCGGCGGTGGGCCCCCCGCACGTCTGATAGATGTGGAGGCCCCCATTTGGCCCCCGAGCAGATACGGGACGACGGACATGAGCGCCCCAACCCCGGCCCCCGGTGACGACAGGCCCCGCGAAGGGTATTACCCGGACCCGTCCATTCCTGGATATGTCCGGTACTGGAACGGCGCTTCCTGGGTGCCGGGCACCAGCCGTCCGGCACCCCGGGACGGCGAGTCGCTCGCGCCGCCGCCCGGAGCGGGGGCGGCGCAGCCCGCCTCGGTCGAGGAGACCGGCCCGCACTTCTTCGACGAGGACCCGGTCGAGGAGGCGTCCGAGGCGCCGTCCGCCGCCGACGTCCAGCACGGCAGCCGTCCCGAACCGGCCTCCGCCTGGGGCGCGGACCGCTCGCGTCAGTCCGGCTTCGGCGGCGACCAGGACCGCCGTGTCTCGTGGGGTGCGCCGCAGGGCGCGCAGGGCGCCGACCCGAGGGTGTCGCCCGCCGGCCCGCGGCCCGACGGGGAGTCGGCCCGCGGCGACGGCACGGCGGACGCCCCGCAGGCCGACCGGGAGGCGAACGCGGCGGCGGGGGGCAGCACGTTCGTGTTCCGCCGTCCGACGGGGCAGACGGGACAGCCGGGTGGAGGGGCCCCGGCCGATGCCCCCGACGACGGCACGATGACGTTCCGCGCGGTGTCCCCGCGCCCGGGTCCGGCCGGCGGCGGCTCGAAACCGGCCGGGGGGCCGGGGGGTTCGGGTTCGGACCGCGGGGCGGCGGGATCCGGTGGCAGTGCCGGCGGCGCCGGCTTCGGGCCGGCGGGATCGGCCGGCGGCGCGGCGGCGCCCGGCTTCGGAGGGCCGGGCGGGGCCGCGGGCTCCGGTTTCGGGCCGGTGGGGTCGGGCGGCGACCCGGCCGCTCCAGGCTCCGGCGGGCAGGGCCGTGCGGCCGGTTCCGGCTTCGGTCCGGCCGGCTCGGGCAGCGCTGCGGCGCCCGCCTTCGGCGGGACCGGAGCGGCGGGCTCAGGCGCGGGCACGTCGGGACCGGCGTTCGGTGCGCAGGGCGGGCCGGCCGGTTCCGGGAGCGGTTCCGCGGGGCCCGGCTTCGGTGCGGGCAAGGCGGCAGCCGCCCGCGCCTCCGCCGCGCAGCCCGGGGCCGGGGGCGCGGCGGCCCAGGCCCCGGGGGCAGCCCCGACGGCGTTGTCCGGACCTCAGGCGGCGCCCACCGTCCCCGCACAGTCCGGCGGGCCCGGCAGCGGCCGGCCCGGCGCCGCGGCCTCCGGTACGCCCCTCAGCGCGGGTCCCGGCGGCGGCCAGTCCTCCTGGGCGCAGCAGGTGCACCGGCTCGCCGGAGCCGGCGGCGGTGACGAGCAGCCCGTCACACCCTGGAAGCCGCCGGTCGAGGACGTGTTCCAGGCGGCCGCCCGGCGCCAGGCGGAGGCCCGCCCGGCCGGACTCGGCAAGCGGCTGGTGGCCCGGCTGCTGGACACCGTCGTGCTCGCCGCGCTCACCGCCGCGGCCGCCGTCCCGCTCGGCACCAAGGCGATCGACCACGTCAACGAGAAGATCGACGCGGCCAAGCTGTCCGGCGAGACCGTCACGGTCTGGCTGCTGGACGGCACCACCTCGCTCTACCTCGGCATCATCCTGGCCGTGCTGCTGCTCGCCGGTGTGCTCTGCGAGGTGCTGCCCACCGCCAAGTGGGGCCGCACCCTCGGCAAGCGGCTGATGGGCCTCGACGTCCGCGACATCGAGGGCCACGACTCGCCCGGCTTCGGCGCGGCCCTGCGCCGCTGGCTGGTCTACAGCGTGCCCGGGCTCCTCGTGGTGGGGATCGTCGGCGTCGCCTGGTGCCTCTTCGACCGGCCCTGGCGCCAGTGCTGGCACGACAAGGCCGCGCACACGTTCGTGGCGGGCTGACCTCCCTCGGACGGATGTCCGCCGGATGCGAAGCCGGGGGGTTCGCGGTCGACTCGGGCCATGAGCAGCGAACCGCCCTCCGGCTCCGGCCAGGAGCCTCCGGAAGACGACCCGTTCCGCAAGCGCCCCCCGAACGAGCCACCGGGCCAGGGCGCGGACTCGCCCTACGGCAGCGAACCCCCGCCGTACGAGGGCGGCGGCCCGGGCGGTCCCGGCGGTCCGGCTGACGGCTCCGGAGGCGGCCCCTACGGCGGTGATCCGTACGGCGGCGGTTCCTACCCCACCGACCCCCTCGCGGGGATGCCCCCGCTCGCCGACAGTGTCAAGCGCACGCTCGCGCGCGTCATCGACATGATCCTGGTGGGTGCCGTCGTCTGGCTGATCACGTGGGGTTTCGGCGTCAACGAGTACGACGTGGACAGCGACCGCATCGAGGTCAGCAAGTCGTTCTGGCAGTCGGGGGTCGCCGCCGTCCTCTACATCGCCTACGACACCGTCCTGACCGCGCGGACCGGCCAGACCCTCGGCAAGAAGCTGCTGCACATGCGGGTGGCCAACCTGGACAACGGTGCGACGCCCTCCGTGCAGAACGCGCTGGCGCGAGCCGCGGTGCTGTGGCTCCCGTTCGCCTTCTGCTGCGCGTGCGTCTGGACCGCGATCTGCGGAGGCTGGAGCTTCTTCGACCGGCCCTACAAGCAGGGCCTGCACGACAAGGCGGCCAAAACGGTCGTGGTCAGCACCGATTGAGGCGCAGAACGATCAACCGGGGTGCAGCGGGTGGTCAGGAGGCCGCCCGTTCGCGTACCGGTTCCGGGGCCGGCGCCGGGATCGAGGCCCGTACGGGTTCCAGGGGTACGGGCTGTGCCACGGCGGCGGGGCGCTTCCCGGACAGCGGCACCGTCATGGCGACCAGCAGTCCGAGGGCGAGCGCCGCGACGGCGATGACCGCGATCCCCGCACCCGAACTCGTCTGAGACAGCAGCAGCATGGCGAAGGTCGAGAAGATCACGGTGCACGAACCGTAGGCGAGCTGTGCGGCAGTCGGACGGGGCATGGCCATCATGTCCTCGAAGTGGGGGTCCACGGCGGTGTCGGGCTGGCATTGCGCCGGTTTCCGGGCGTCCGGCCTTCCGACATTCTCACCGGCAGGGTGCCCGACCGGAACCGGCGGTAAGCGTGACCTAATCAACAAGGGCGGTGCACAGGGGGCGCACGGAGTCATGACGTCCACGTAGTGGACATATGCACGCGCCCGCACGGCCGGTGGGGAGGGCCTCGGGACAACCGTTTGGTTGTCCGTAAAACGAACGTTGCCTCCGCATAGTGCACTTGACTTGTGCAAGTCAAGGTCTGTCTTTTCTTCTAAACCTCTAGTCAAATGTCGTCACTTGACTACACGCGTTGATCACGCGCGCGCGGATTTCCACGACCGGGACCCTGCCTGCCGCGCGCCCGAACGCGGGGGAGGATCTCAAGTGACCAGTAGACCCTGGACGTTCAGAGCGGCCGCCATAAGCGTGGCGCTCACGGCGGCCACTGCCACCGCCTCGACCTACGCGGTGGCCGACGACGCCCCGGCCCCCCGGTCCACCACCGTGGACCGGCACGACCCGGCGGAACGTCACCACGACGAGCACGACCTCGAAGGACCGCTGAGCAAGACGCAGGACGCCCAGCGCCAGGAGGCCCTCAACCAGGTCCTGTCGGGCAAGAGCAAGGTCAAGAACCGCGAGGGCTCGAAGGTCGTCCAGCTCAAGAGCAAGAAGGGCGACGCCAAGTACGTCGAGCTCGGCCGCGAGAAGACCGACAAGATCTTCACGATCCTGGTCGAGTTCGGGGACCAGATCGACAGCCGCTACGGCGGCACCCCGGGCCCGCTGCACAACGCGATACCCAAGCCCGACCGCAAGAAGGACAACTCCACGGCCTGGCGGGCCGACTACGACCGGGACTACTTCCAGGACCTGTACTTCGGTTCGGGCAAGGGCGTCGACTCCGTCAAGACCTACTACGAGAAGCAGTCCTCGGGCCGCTACTCGGTCGAGGGCGAGGTCTCCGACTGGGTCAAGGTCCCCTACAACGAGGCGCGCTACGGCAACAACGCCTGCGGCGACACCAACTGCTCCAGTGTGTGGAACGTCGTCAGCGACGGTCTGAACGCCTGGGTCTCCCAGCAGAAGGCAGCGGGGAGGACCGACGCGCAGATCAAGGCGGACGTCGCGCGCTTCGACGAGTGGGACCGCTACGACTTCGACGGCGACGGCGACTTCAACGAGCCCGACGGCTACATCGACCACTTCCAGATCGTGCACGCGGGCGAGGACGAGTCCGCGGGCGGCGGCGCCCAGGGCACCGACGCGATCTGGGCGCACCGCTGGTACGCCTTCGGCACCGACGCCGGCGCCACCGGCCCCGAGAACAACAAGCTCGGCGGCGCGAAGATCGGCGACACCGGCATCTGGGTCGGCGACTACACCGTCCAGCCGGAGAACGGCGGACTCGGCGTCTACGCCCACGAGTACGGCCACGACCTCGGTCTGCCCGACCATTACGACACCGCGGGCGGCGAGAACTCCACCGGCTTCTGGACGCTGATGTCGTCCGGTTCCTGGCTCGGCACCGGCAAGAACGAGATCGGTGACCTGCCCGGCGACATGACCGCCTGGGACAAGCTTCAGCTCGGCTGGCTGAACTTCGACAAGGCCAAGGCCGGCGTCAACTCCTGGCACAAGCTGGGCGTGGCGGAGTACAACACCAAGCACAAGCAGGCCCTGGTCGTCGACCTCCCCAAGAAGGCGGTCACCACCGAGGTCGTCACCCCCGCCGAGGGCAAGACCCAGTGGTGGAGCGGCAGCGGTGACAACCTCAAGAACACCCTGACGCGTTCGGTCGACCTGACCGGCAAGGCGAAGGCGCAGCTGACCCTCGACGGCTGGTACGACATCGAGGCCAACTACGACTTCCTCTACACCGAGGTCTCGACCGACGGCGGCGCCAACTGGACCGCTGTCGACGGCACGGTGGACGGCCAGCCGATCCAGCGCGACGCCAGCGACAAGCCGGTCCTGACCGGCACGGTCGACGGTTACAAGAAGCTCGCCTTCCCGCTCGACGCCTACGCGGGCAAGAAGATCGACCTCCGCTTCCGCTACCAGACCGACGGCGGCGTGGCCCAGAAGGGCTTCGCGGCCGACGCGATCACGGTGACGGCCGACGGCGCCCCCGTCTTCACCGACAACGCCGAGAGCGCGGACGCCGCGTGGAAGGCCACCGGCTTCTCCCGCATCGGCGCGTCCTTCACCAAGGACTACGCGCAGTACTACATCGCCGAGAACCGGCAGTACGTGTCGTACGACAAGACCCTGAAGGTCGGCCCGTACAACTTCGGCTTCACGGCGCGCCCGGACTGGGTGGAGCACTACGCGTACCAGAACGGCCTGCTGATCTGGAAGTGGGACACCTCCCAGGCGGACAACAACACCAGCCAGCACAAGGGCACCGGTCTGGTCCTGCCGGTCGACTCGCACCCGGACGCGCTGAAGTGGGCCGACGGCACGCTGATGCGCAACCGCATCCAGTCCTACGACTCGCCGTTCAGCCTCTACCGCACCGACGGCATGACGCTGCACAAGGCGGACGTGGCGAAGTACATCCCGGGCTCGAAGGGCGTCTCGGTCTTCAACGACCGGAAGAACGACTACTACGACGAGTCGAACCCCACCGCGGGTGTCAAGATCACTGACACCAACACGAAGATCAAGATCCTCAAGGAAGCCAAGGACGGCTCGACGATCGAGCTGGAGGTCGGCGCCGCGGGTAGGTAATCCGCATCCTTGCAGGTCAGAACATGATCGGCGGTGACCCACTGGCGGGTCACCGCCGATCCGTGTTTAGGTGCGTCCTGTGGCTCTCTTATTGACACCGACCGACACGGGGGGATGAGCGCATGGCCGCAGGAGGCTTCTGCAAGCTGCCGAACGGCACGGTGGTGGTGGCACTGAACCTGCCCAGCCCCGCCGCCGACGGCCCCGGCGCCGTCCGCGTCCTCGTCCACTCGGTGAACCGGGCCCGGGCCCTGACCAGGCTCCGCAACCTGGGTCTGCGGTCGGTGTACCTGCGCGGCAACGCCGCCCCGCCGACCCCCGACGAGATCACGGCGGTCCTGCACCACCCGGACGGCCTCATATGGCGCACGGCCCCCGACAACGGTGTCGCGTCGAGCCCGGACCTGGCCCAGGAGCTGTGGCGGCCGATCAGGGCGCTCCTCAGGCGCCCGACGGCCCAGACCTGACCGGCGGACGCCCCTCCGGCCCCCGGGGCTACTGCACGACCGGCTTGCCCGACAGCTCCACGCCCGCCCGGCGCAGCTCCTCCAGGGCCCGCTCGGTGCTCTCCTGGGCCACCCCGGCCGTCAGGTCCAGCAGGACCTGCGTACGGAAGCCCTCCCGGGCGGCGTCGAGGGCCGTGGCACGCACGCAGTGGTCCGTGGCGATGCCGACCACGTCGACCTCGGTGACCTCGCGCGAGCGGAGCCAGTCGGCCAGGGGCGTGCCGTTCTCGTCCGCGCCCTCGAAACCGCTGTACGCCGCCGAGTACGCCCCCTTGTCGAACACCGCGTCGATCGAGCCGGAGGCGACAGCGGGGGCGAAGTTCGGGTGGAAGCCCACGCCCTCCGTGCCGGCGACGCAGTGCGCGGGCCAGGAGCGGGCGTAGTCCGGGTTGGTGGAGAAGTGGCCGCCGGGGGCGATGTGGTGGTCGCGGGTGGCCACGACGTGCTGGTAGCCGGAGCCGGCCGCCTGCCCGATCAGTTCCGTGACGGCTGCGGCCACGTCGGCACCGCCGGCCACCGCGAGGCTGCCCCCTTCGCAGAAGTCGTTCTGCACATCGACGACGATCAAGGCGCGGCGCATGGTCGGTGTCCTTCGGCTATGAGGTCGGCAAGCCCGGCCGTTGAGCCACCGAGCCTATTGACAGAGGGGAGCGGACGGGAAGGGCCACAGGTCGGCGCATCTCGGCACACCGCCTTTAGCTACCCGAGCTGTCGTGCAGGTACTCCGTGGGAAGGACGGGCTCCCCGCGCGAGAGCTGCGTGGCCGACATCGGAAGACCCGCGCGCGCCCTCGTGTGCCGCTCGCGCGCCGCGTCCAGGGGCTCGCGCGCCACCACCTCGCCGCCCTTGACCAGCTCCACCAGCAGCTGCCGGTCCGCGAGCCCGGCCGGCACCGGCCCGGTGCCGATCACCTCGGCCTCGGCGACCCCGTAGGAGTCCAGCCGCCGCGCGGCCCACTTGCGTCCGCCGATCGACGTCTTGCCGCCGCTGGACTTCTTCGCCACCGGCACCAGCGGCGCCTTCGGGCCCGCGGACTCGGCCCGCGCGACCAGCTTGTAGACCATCGAGGAGGTGGGGTGGCCGGAGCCGGTCACCAGCTGCGTCCCGACGCCGTAGGCGTCCACCGGGGCCGCCGCCAGCGACGCGATCGCGTACTCGTCCAGATCCGACGTCACCACGATCTTCGTACCGGTCGCGCCCAGCTCGTCGAGCTGCTGCCGCACCCGGTGCGCCACCAGCAGCAGATCACCGGAGTCGATGCGGACCGCGCCCAGCTCCGTCCCGGCGACCTCGACGGCCGTGCGGACCGCCTCGGCGACGTCGTAGGTGTCCACCAGCAGCGTGGTGCCCCGGCCGAGGGTGTTCACCTGGGCCTGGAAGGCGTCCCGCTCGCTGTCGTGCAGCAGGGTGAAGGCGTGCGCGGAGGTGCCGACGGTCGGGATGCCGTAGCGGAAGCCGGCCGCCAGGTCGGAGGTGGTCGCGAAGCCGCCGACGTACGCGGCCCGGGACGCGGCCACCGCGGCCAGCTCGTGGGTGCGCCGGGCGCCCATCTCGATCAGCGGCCGGTCGCCCGCGGCCGCCGACATCCGCGAGGCCGCCGCGGCGATCGCCGAGTCGTGGTTGAGGATCGACAGGATCACGGTCTCCAGCAGCACGCACTCGGCGAAGGTGCCCTCGACCCGCATGATCGGCGAGCCCGGGAAGTACACCTCGCCCTCCGGGTAGCCCCAGATGTCGCCGCGGAACCGGTAGCCGGCCAGCCAGTCCAGGGTCTCCTCGTCGACGATCTCCCGCTCCCGCAGGAAGGACAGCACGGCCGAGTCGAAACGGAAGTTCTCCACCGCGTCCAGCACCCGGCCGGTGCCGCCCACGACGCCGTAGCGGCGCCCGTTCGGCAGCCGCCGGGTGAAGACCTCGAACACGCTCCGCCGCTCGGCCGTGCCCGCCGTCAGGGCGGCCCGCAGCATCGTCAGCTCGTACTGGTCCGTGAAGAGCGCCGTCGAGGGAACATCCACCGGCAGCCCAAGGTCCGCTGTGTTCATGAGGAGGAGCGTACCCCCATTTCGTCAATCTGACGATTGCAGTCCGCGGACACGCGATCGCCTTGCGGCCAGGCCCGTTTGTGCGACTACCCCCCTCGGGTGGCAGCATGGGCAGTGTGACGTCACCCGCGCCCCTGGAGATCGAACGCACCGAGTCGGCGGAGGAGGTCTTCGCCGTACCCGAGCCGGACGTCCCGTGGGTCACCATCGTCCACAACGACCCGGTCAACCTCATGAGCTACGTGACGTACGTCTTCCAGTCGTACTTCGGCTACTCCAAGGACAAGGCCACCAAGCTCATGCTCGACGTCCACCACAAGGGCCGGGCGGTCGTCTCCAGCGGCAGCCGCGAGGAGATGGAACGCGACGTGCAGGCCATGCACGGCTACGGCCTGTGGGCCACCCTCCAGCAGGACCGCAAGTAGCCAGCACCCCGCCCAGCAGCGAAAAGGCGTTCATGCCCGGAACCTTCGAACCGCTCCCCGGCGGCGGCGCGGCCGTCGCCCTCGACGACGTCGAGATCTCCATCATCCGGTCGCTGGCCGTCCAGCTCCTGGAGCTCATCGGCCCCGGCCCCGCCGAGGACAGCGGCGACCCGCTCGCCGACCTGTTCGCCGAGGGCCCCAGCGAACCGCCCAGCGACCCGGTCCTGAGGCGGCTCTTCCCGGACGCCTACAGCGACCCCGAGCAGCCCGCCTCGCCGCGGGACGCCGAGGAGCAGAAGGCGTACTCCGCGGAGTTCCGGCGCTACACCGAGAACGACCTGCGGGCCGGCAAGCGGGACAGCGCCCTGGCGGTGATCCGCTCCCTCGACGCGCTCTCCTCGGCCTCGGCCGGCGAGGGCGGCGCGGTGCTGAAGCTGTCGCCGGCGGAGTCCCAGCAGTGGCTGGGCGCCCTGAACGATCTGCGGCTCGCGATCGGCTCGCGGCTGGAGATCACCGACGACGAGGACACCGACCTCCTCTACCGCCTCCCGGACACGGACCCGCGCAAGCCGATGGTGATGGCCTACCTGTGGCTGGGTGGACTCCAGGAGACGCTGGTCGGAACCCTTATGGCCTGATCAGTGCAGGTTTTGTGACCGGCGGGTGACCGAAGGGTGTTCGCTCAGAGGACACTCAAATCCGGATAACGATCCCGTCACCGCACCCGCCTCCTATGGCCCCCTCGAAAGCGTTTTGTCCGCTTTTCCCTGTGTGGTGTGCCACATCCCACCCCTGTGATCAGTGTTGCGGCCGTGATAAATCTTCACGACCGCCCGGCAGAACACCACCCGAATGTTCGGCCGGGTGCGCCACCGAGCCGGCAACCGCCGGCCAGGCACGAGCGGGCTTCCGGGCCCGCTCAGCTCCATCATTCCGGGGGGATCGAAACCCGATCCGAGGCCGACGAGGGCCGGGATCGGCATGGAGAAAGGCGCACCACACATGACCTCTGCGCAGGTCGAATCGGAAAACGTCTCCGAAGAGGGGTACGAGCGCGGACTCGGCAGTCGCCAGGTCCAGATGATCGCGATCGGCGGCGCCATCGGCGTCGGCCTGTTCATGGGTGCCGGAGCGAACATCGCCAAGGCGGGACCCAGCATCATCCTCATGTACGCCCTCGCCGGCGTCGTGATCTTCTTCATCATGCGGGCCCTGGGCGAGCTCCTCCTCTACCGGCCCGTCTCCGGCTCCTTCGCCGAGTACGCCCGCGAGTTCCTCGGCCCGTTCTTCGGGTTCGTCACGGGCTGGACCTACTGGCTCATGTGGGTGGTCACCGGCATGGCCGAACTCACGGCCGCCGCGATCTACATCCACTTCTGGTTCCCGGAGATCCCCCAGTGGGTCAGCGCCCTGGTGTTCCTGGTGGTGCTCTTCGGCGTCAACCTGATCTCCGTCAAGATCTTCGGCGAGGTCGAGTTCTGGTTCTCGATGATCAAGGTCACCGCCATCATCGGCATGATCGTCATCGGCCTCGGCGTGCTCACCCTCGGCTTCTCCGACGCCGGTGACACCGCCACCGTCTCGAACCTCTGGGCGCACGACGGTTTCTTCCCGAACGGCATCGGCTCCAGCCTGATGACGCTCCAGGGCGTCATGTTCGCCTACCTCGCCGTCGAGCTCGTCGGCGTCACCGCGGGCGAGTCCGAGAACCCCGAGAAGACGCTGCCCAAGGCCATCAACACCCTGCCCTGGCGCATCATCGTCTTCTACGTGGGCGCCCTGCTGGTGATCCTCTCCGTCGTCAAGTGGACCGAGTTCTCCGCCGGCGAGAGCCCCTTCGTGCACGCCTTCGGCAAGATCGGCATCCCCCTCGCCGCGGGCATCGTGAACTTCGTGGTGCTCACCGCGGCCCTGTCGTCCTGCAACTCCGGCATGTACTCGACCGGCCGGATGCTGCGCGACCTGGCCGCCAACAGCGAGGCTCCCCAGGCGTTCGGCAAGCTCAACGCCCGCAAGACGCCCGCCGTCGGCATCACGGTCTCCGTCGCGCTCATGGGCATCGGCGTGGTCCTGAACTACGTCGTCCCGGAGAAGGCGTTCCTCTACGTCACCTCCGTCGCCACCGCGGCCGGCATCTGGACCTGGATGATGATCCTCGTCAGCCACATCCGCTACCGCTCCGCGGTCGACGCGGGCCGGCTGCGCGCCTCGTCCTTCCCCGCTCCCGGCGGTGCGCTCTTCAGCTGGGTCGCGCTGCTCTTCCTCGTCGGCGTGACCTGCATGATCGCGTACGACAAGGACGCGCGCGTCTGCCTGTACGTCGCGGCCGGCTGGGCCGTCGCCCTCGGTGTCGGCTGGGCGGTCCTCAAGCGCCGCAACCCGCAGCTCACCGAGCGCCGCGGCGACGCGGAGTTCGAGAAGGTCGGCTGACCACCCCGCGGGACGCCCAGCCGCAGGGAGTACTCGTGGCACTCCCTGCCGCTGCCGCTCAGGGCGTCCGGCATATGGGCCGTTCCGTATCAACCCTCGGTACGGAACGGCCCTTCTGCTTATCCTGACGAGCATGCTGACCATCACCCAGGCCCTCGTCGACCAGATCGTCGCCCATGCGCGCAAGGACCACCCCGACGAGGCGTGCGGCGTCGTCGCCGGCCCGGCGGGTTCGGACCGCCCCGAGCGCTTCATCCCCATGCTCAACGCGGCCATGTCGCCCACGTTCTACGAGTTCGACTCCGGCGACCTGCTCAAGCTCTACCGCGAGATGGACGACCGCGACGAGGAGCCGGTGGTCATCTACCACTCCCACACCGCGACCGAGGCCTACCCCTCCCGTACCGACATCTCCTACGCCAACGAGCCCGGCGCCCACTACGTCCTCGTCTCCACCGCCGACACCGACGGCGCCGGTGAGTTCCAGTTCCGCTCCTTCCGGATCGTCGAGGGCGAGGTCACGGAGGAGGAGGTCCAGGTCGTCGAGGCATACTGAGGACGCCTGAACAGCACGGTCTCACTCCCCGGCCCGGAAACGTCCGCGATGTGGGATCACATTCCAGAACCCGGACCGGGAATCGATACGATGAGCCCATGGTTTTCCACGACGTGAGCGACAAGACGCCGGGCGAGCTGCTCGTGGCGCGGCTGCACGTCGACCTGTGCAGGCTCGCCAGCGCCATCTGTTGACGCAGGTCCCTGCCGCCGTACGGCCGTGAGCCGCGGCGCCGCACACACGCACCACCCCGCCGTTCCTGCGCTGCCGCGCGCCCTGACCGACTACTCCCGACAGGAGCCCTGAAGCCATGGCCATCGAGGTCCGCATCCCGACCATCCTCCGCACCTACACCGACGGTCAGAAGGCAGTGGAGGGCAAGGGAGACACCCTCGCCGAGCTCTTCACCGACCTCGAGACCCGGCACGCCGGCATCCAGGCCCGCATCGTGGACGGCGACAGCCTGCGCCGCTTCGTCAACGTCTACCTGAACGACGAGGACGTCCGCTTCCTCGACGGCATCAACACCAAGCTGTCGGACGGCGACAACGTCACGATCCTGCCGGCCGTGGCCGGCGGCATGGTCTGATCACCGATGCGCTACGACTCCCCCCTGGCCGCGGTCGGCAACACCCCCCTGGTGCGCCTGCCGCGGCTGTCGCCGTCCGCCGACGTGCGCATCTGGGCGAAGCTGGAGGACCGCAACCCGACGGGGTCCGTCAAGGACCGTCCCGCCCTGCACATGATCGAGCAGGCGGAGAAGGACGGCCGCCTGACCCCGGGCTGCACCATCCTCGAGCCGACGTCGGGCAACACCGGTATCTCCCTGGCGATGGCGGCGAAGCTCAAGGGCTACCGCATCGTCTGCGTGATGCCGGAGAACACCTCGCAGGAACGCCGGGACCTGCTGGGCATGTGGGGCGCGGAGATCGTCTCCTCCCCGGCGGCGGGCGGTTCCAACACCGCCGTGCGCGTCGCCAAGGAGCTCTCGGCCGAGCACCCCGACTGGGTGATGCTCTACCAGTACGGCAACCCGGACAACGCGGGCGCCCACTACGCCACGACCGGCCCCGAGATCCTCGCCGACCTGCCGTCCGTCACGCACTTCGTGGCCGGCCTCGGCACCACCGGCACCCTCATGGGCGTCGGCCGCTTCCTGCGCGAGCACAAGCCGGACGTCCAGATCGTCGCCGCCGAACCGCGCTACGACGACCTGGTCTACGGTCTGCGCAACCTCGACGAGGGCTTCGTCCCCGAGCTGTACGACGCGTCCGTCCTCACCAGCCGCTTCTCGGTCGGCTCGGCGGACGCGGTCACCCGTACCCGCGAGCTGCTCCAGCAGGAGGGCATCTTCGCCGGCGTGTCCACGGGCGCCGCGCTGCACGCCGCGATCGGCGTCGGCAAGAAGGCCGTCAAGGCGGGGGAGAGCGCCGACATCGTCTTCGTCGTCGCCGACGGCGGCTGGAAGTACCTCTCGACGGGCGTCTACACGGCGGCCACCACGGAGGAGGCCATCGAGACGGTCCAGGGCCAGCTCTGGGCGTAGCCGACGGCGACAACCGACACACGAAGGGCTGGAGTCCTCGACTCCAGCCCTTCGCGGTGGCTCAGCCCGCCAGGTACCGCACCCGGTCCCACAGCGCCGCGTCCACCACGCCGACCCGCCGCCGGAAGCCCCACACCGGGACCTCCCGCAACTCGTCCGTCTCCAGGAAGCTCGCCCGGGCCCGGACGTCACCCACCGAGCCGGGCGGCAGCGGGATCACTCCGGCGCCCCCGCCCCGGAACCGGGTGGTGATCTTCGCGACCGTCGCCCGCTCCCCGCGCACCGCCAGCACCAGACAGGGGCGGTCCTTCGTACGGGCCTCGTCCTCGTAGGGCACATCGGCCCACCAGATCTCCGCCGGCTGCGGCCGGCCCTCCGGCACGGCGGCCGGTGCCGCCGTCCGGATCCGCCGGGCGGACGGCCGCCGCCCCCGGCCCCAGCCGTCGACGAGCGTGGCGACGAGCGCGAGCAGTACCACCGCGGCGAGCGCCAGCCACCAGGACGTGTCCATACTGAGACGTTACCGGCGCCGCCCCTGCCGCGCGCCCCCCTCGCGAGGATCACCTGCCGGCCGTGCCAGCCGAACCGGTGACACCACAGGTGAGTTCGCCCACAACAGGCCTTTGTGGAGGAGCTAACGGAGGTTTTGCGCCTTACGCTCGACGGACCGCACGACCCCCGACGCCCCTCTCAGACTTATCCCGCCAGCGGAGGTTTCTGCTTCATGAAGCTCACCGTCGTCGGCTGCTCGGGGTCGTTCCCGTCCGCGGAATCGGCCTGCTCGAGCTACCTCGTCGAGGCCGACGGCTTCCGGCTGCTTCTCGACATGGGCAACGGTGCCCTGGGCGAGTTGCAGCGCCACTGCGGTCTCTACGACCTCGACGCGATCTTCCTCAGCCACCTGCACGCCGACCACTGCATCGACATGTGCGCGTACTTCGTCGCGCGCTACTACCGCCACGACGGCGGCCGCTGCGATCCACTCCCCGTCTTCGGCCCCGAAGGCACGGAACACCGGCTGACCACCGCCTACGCGGACACTCCCTCCGCCTCCTCGATGAGCGAGGTCTTCGACTTCCACACGGTCAAGCCGTCCACCTTCGAGATCGGCCCGTTCACGGTGCACACCGAGCGCGTCGCCCACCCCGTGGAGGCGTACGGCATCCGGATCGAGCACGGCGGCAGGGTCCTGACGTACTCCGGCGACACCGGCGTGAGTCCCGCGCTGGACGAACTCGCCCGGGACGCCGACCTGTTCCTGTGCGAGGCGGCGTTCACGCACGGCAAGGAGAACATCCCCGACCTGCACCTCAACGGCCGCGAAGCGGGTGAGACGGCGGCCCGGGCCGGAGCCCGCCGGCTGGTCCTCACGCACGTCCCGCCGTGGACGGACCCGCAGGTCAACCTCGCCGACGCCCGCGAGGTGTACGACGGTCCGGTGGACCTCGCCGCGCCCCGGCAGACGTACGAGATCTAGCCCCCCACGCGTTCCGGTACCGCACATACCGCGCACGCGGAGGGCCCCGGAACCCGCTCGGGTTCCGGGGCCCTCCGCGTGGCGCGGGCCTACTTGGCCTCGGCCTTCTGCAGCTCGGCGAGTTCCTCGTCGGACTCGCGGCCCGGCGTCGGCAGGTTGAACTTGGTGATCGCGAAGCGGAACACCGCGTAGTAGACCGCCGCGAAGCACAGACCGACCAGGGCCAGGCCCCACGGGTTGGTCGCGATGCCGAGGTTCAGCGCGAAGTCGATCGCACCGGCCGAGAAGCCGAAGCCGTCCTTCATCCCGAGGGCCCAGGTCAGCGCCATCGAGACACCCGTGAGCACCGCGTGGATCGCGTACAGCACCGGCGCGATGAACATGAAGGTGAACTCGATCGGCTCGGTGACGCCGGTGACGAACGAGGTCAGCGCGAGGGAGAACATCATGCCGCCGACGACCTTGCGGCGCTCGGGCCGGGCGCAGTGCACGATCGCCAGGCACGCGGCCGGCAGGGCGAACATCATGATCGGGAAGAAGCCGGTCATGAACTGCCCGGCGGTCGGATCGCCGGCGAGGAAGCGGGCGATGTCACCGTGCTTGCCCTCGTACTCGCCCGCCTGGAGCCACGGGAAGGAGTTCAGCAGGTGGTGCATGCCGACCGGGATCAGCGCACGGTTGGCGACACCGAAGATGCCCGCGCCCACGGCGCCGGAACCGACCAGCCACTCACCCAAGTTGTGCAGGCCCGCGCCCAGGACCGGCCAGATGTATCCGAAGACGACGCCGATGATCAGACCCGCGAAGGCCGACAGGATCGGGACCAGCCGGCGGCCGCCGAAGAAGCCGGCCCAGTCCGGCAGCTTGGTGCGGTAGAAGCGCTGGTAGAGCAGGGCGACGACGATGCCCATGACCACGCCGCCGAGGACACCGGCGTTGACCGCCTTCTCCACCATGACGACCTTGCCGTCGACGGCGGTCTCCACCTTGGGCTGGTTCGGGTCGGTGAAGGTGGCGAGCACCCGCTGGAAGACCAGGTAGCCGGTGACGGCGGCGAGCGCCGTGGAGCCGTCCGACTTCTTGGCGAAGCCGATCGCGATGCCCACGGCGAACAGCAGCGCCATGTTGTCGAGGATCGCGTTGCCGCCCGCGGCCATGAAACCGGCGATCTTCGTCAGGAAGGCGGGGAACTCCGGGCGGCCCAGCATGTCGTCGTTGCCCAGCCGGACCAGCAGGGCGGCGGCGGGCAGCACGGCGACCGGCAGCATCAGGCTGCGGCCGATGCGCTGCATGACGGCCATCACGGCCGAGCCCTTCTTCGGGCTCGCGGGCGCGGCGGTGTCTGTGGACATGAACTTCCTCCAGGGGGCACGGCGCCGCCCAGGGAGAATTCAGCGGGGGACGGCGGCGTCTCAAAGAAAGGGGAACGCGGTCATCACCGCGCGACCTCCACCAGTGAGTGGTGTAGACCAGTTGTAGCACGGTAGGCCGAACGAGTGGAACCCGCCAATTCCACCCGCTGTGACGATCACGCCTTGGCGCTGTCCTCGACCTCTTCGGCGGGTTCACGCCCCGGAGTCCTCAGGTCGAACTTCGTGATCGCGAACCGGAAGATCACGTAGTAGAGGAGCGCGAACCCCAGCCCGATGGGGACGATCAGCCACGGTCTGGTCGCCAGATTCCAGTTGATGACGTAGTCGATCAGCCCCGCCGAGAAGCTGAACCCGTCGTGCACCCCCAGCCCCCACGTCACCGCCATCGAGGCCCCCGTCAACAGCGCGTGCACCACGTACAGCGCCGGCGCGACGAAGAGGAACGAGTACTCGATCGGCTCCGTGATGCCCGTGACGAACGACGTCAGCGCCACCGACAGCATCAGGCCGCCGACCTCCTTGCGCCGGTCCGGCCGTGCACAGTGCGTGATCGCCAGCGCCGCCGCCGGCAGCGCGAACATCATGATCGGGAAGAACCCGGAGGTGAACTGGCCGGCATCCGGATCCCCCGCCAGGAACATGTTGATGTCACCGTGCACCACCGTCCCGTCCGGCTTCGTGAACGAGCCGAACTGGAACCAGATGGGCACGTTCAGGAACTGGTGCAGCCCCACCACCAGCAACGCCCGGTTCGCCACGCCGAACACGCCCGCGCCCCACGCGTCCAGCCCGTCCATCCAGTCGCTGAAGCTCTCCAGGGCGTCACCGACCGGCGGCCACACCCACAGGCACAGCGCGGCGAACGCGATCGCCACGAACGCCATGATGATCGGCACCAGCCGCCGCCCGTTGAAGAACCCCAGCCAGTCCACCAGCCGCGTCCGGTGGAACCGGGCCCAGAAGAACGCCGCCAGCAGCCCCATCACGATCCCGCCGAACACCCCCGGGTTCTGGAACGCGAACGCCGTGACCTCCCGGTCCCCGTCGGTCACCTGACACCCGACGTTCGGCACCGCCACCGACCCCTCGGGGCAGTCCTCGGGGAACTGCCGCAGCACCGTGAAGTACACGAGGAACCCGACCACCGCCGCCAGCGCCGTCGAACCGTCCGACTTCTTCGCCATCCCGATCGCGACGCCCACGCAGAACAGCAGCGGCAGCCCCAGCGAGCCGTCCAGCAGCGCACCGCCCGCACCGACCATCACCTTCGAGACGTTCGTCCAGCCGAGCCCGTCGTCCCCGAACACATCCGGCTGCCCCAGCCGGTTGAGGATCCCCGCCGCCGGCAGGACCGCGATCGGCAGCTGAAGACTGCGGCCCATCTTCTGCAACCCCTGGAACAGCCGGTTCCAGCGAGCGCGGGCGGGGCTGACGGCGGCATCGGCGCCGGCAGGGCTGTCGGCACTCATTCCGGTCCCCTTTGTCGAGAGGCGGGTTTGTGGTGTAGACCAGTCGTTCGACGGTTGCGCCGACGTGACGCCATCCTTGGGCACACACGACAGGGCCGCTCGCGAAGTTGGGCCAACTGTGGGTTACTGCGACAAAGCGGTTCGGATCAGGGAGAACGAACATGGCCAGCAAGGCTGAGAAGATCGTTGCCGGGCTCGGCGGCATCGACAACATCGAAGAGGTCGAAGGCTGCATCACCCGCCTGCGGACCGAGGTCGTCGACCCCACCAAGGTCGACGAGGCCGCCCTGAAGGCCGCCGGCGCCCACGGCGTCGTCAAGATGGGCACCGCGATCCAGGTCGTCATCGGCACCGACGCCGACCCCATCGCCGCGGACATCGAAGACATGATGTGAAGAGCGGGGATCGTCCCGGGTTTCACCCCCTGACACCCCCAGCGCATCACGGGCCCCTCCCACCGCGGGAGGGGCCTTCCGCACGTACGGATAGGCTCAGCCGCATGTCTCGAATCGACGGCCGCACCCCCCAGCAGCTCCGCCCCATCACCATCGAGCGCGGCTGGAGCAAGCACGCCGAAGGCTCCGTCCTGGTCTCCTTCGGCGACACCAAGGTCTTCTGCACCGCCTCCGTCACCGAAGGCGTCCCCCGCTGGCGCAAGGGCAGCGGCGAAGGCTGGGTCACCGCCGAGTACTCCATGCTGCCCCGCGCCACCAACACCCGCGGCGACCGCGAGTCCGTCAAGGGCCGCATCGGCGGCCGCACCCACGAGATCAGCCGCCTCATCGGCCGGTCCCTGCGCGCCGTCATCGACTACAAGGCCCTCGGCGAGAACACCATCGTGCTCGACTGCGACGTCCTCCAGGCCGACGGCGGCACCCGCACGGCCGCGATCACCGGCGCCTACGTGGCACTGGCCGACGCCGTCGCCTGGGCCCAGGGCAGGAAGCTCATCAAGGCCGGCCGCAAGCCCCTCACCGGCACCGTCTCCGCCGTCTCCGTCGGCATCGTCGGCGGCGTCCCCCTCCTCGACCTCTGCTACGAGGAAGACGTCAAGGCCGACACCGACATGAACGTCGTCTGCACCGGTGACGGCCGCTTCGTCGAGGTCCAGGGCACCGCCGAAGCCGAGCCCTTCGCCCGCGACGAACTGAACGCCCTCCTCGACCTCGCCGTCGCCGGCTGCGCCGACCTCGCCGCCCACCAGCGCACCGCACTCGACGCCGTCCTCGAGAAGTAAGCCGTCCTCGAGGAGAAGCCGTCCTCGAGGAGAAGCCGTCCTCGAGGAGAAGCCGTCCTCGAGGAGAAGTCCTCGAAAAGTAAAGGGCACACCAAGACGGGTGCTCGGCTCGGGCAACCGAGCCGAGCACACTCGCGTCTGAAGGAGTACGGGCGCACGGCTCATCCCTGTGCGCCCGGCCAGCCACGCGGGCCCGACCGGCCCGCCGAACGAGAGGGACCGCTCCATGGCCGCGAGCCGCCGACGCCGCACCGCAGCCGTCGCCGCCACCCTGGCGGCCGTCGTGCTGACCGCCGGACTCACCACCGGCTGCGCCGCCGTCGACAAGGCACTCGACTGCGTCCAGACCGCGGAAGCCGTCGCCGACAGCGTGACCGAGCTCCAGCAGGCCGTGGACAACGCGTCGAACGACCCGACGCAGATCGACGAGTCCATCCAGTCCATCGGCGACAACCTCGACAAGATCGGCGACAAGACGGACAACGCCGACCTGGACAAGGCGACCGAGGACATGCGCAAGGCTCTGTTCGAGGTCCAGGGGGCCGTCGAGAACGGCGACGAGACGCCCGACATCAGCCCGGTCACGGACGCGGCGGGCGAGTTGACGAAGGTGTGTACGCCGTAGCGCTGCGCTGGCGGGGCCGGGCTTCTCGTCTGCCGGGTTCTGTCGGTGGGCGCGTGCCGGTGCGTGGGGGCTGGTCGCGCAGTTCCCCGCGCCCCTGACGGGGCACGATCCTGCCCGGGCAATACTGGGGGCCATGAGTCGCCTGATCCTCGCCACCCGTAACGCCGGGAAGATCACCGAACTTCGCGCGATCCTCGCCGAAGCCGGGCTGCCCCACGAACTCGTCGGCGCCGACGCCTACCCGGACGTCCCCGATGTCAAGGAAACGGGCGTGACGTTCGCCGAGAACGCCCTCCTCAAGGCCCACGCCCTGGCCCGGGCCACGGGCCTCCCGGCCGTCGCCGACGACTCGGGCCTCTGTGTGGACGTCCTCAACGGCGCCCCCGGCATCTTCTCCGCCCGCTGGGCCGGCCGGCACGGCGACGACAGGGCCAACCTGGACCTGCTGCTCGCCCAGCTCTCGGACATCGCCGACGAGCACCGCGGCGCCCACTTCGCCTGCGCGGCGGCCCTGGCCCTGCCCGACGGCACGGAGCGTGTGGTCGAGGGACAGCTCCGCGGCACCCTCCGCCACGAGCCCACGGGCGCGGGCGGCTTCGGCTACGACCCGATCCTCCAGCCGGAGGGGGAGCGGCGCACGTGCGCCGAACTGACCCCCCAGGAGAAGAACGCGATCAGCCACCGGGGGAAGGCGTTCCGCGCGCTGGTGCCCGTCGTGCGCGAACTCCTCGGCTGAACTCTGGTGCGGCCGGAGGGACTCGAACCCTCACGGGAGTTACCCCACTGGGACCTAAACCCAGCGTGACTGCCAGTTCCACCACGGCCGCCTGGCGTTGCCCGGCCATGCTACTGGTCGGGCAACGTCCTCAGACCCCCAGATCCTTGATGATCTTGGCGACGTGGCCCGTGGCCTTGACGTTGTACAGGGCGCGTTCGACCTTGCCCTCCTCGTCCACGACGATCGTGGAGCGGATGACGCCGACGACCGTCTTGCCGTACAGCTTCTTCTCGCCGAAGGCGCCGTAGGACTCCAGGACCTGCTTGTCCGGGTCGGCGAGCAGGGTGACCTTCAAGGACTCCTTGTCGCGGAACTTGGCCAGCTTCTCCGGCTTGTCGGGGGAGATGCCGATGACGTCGTAGCCCGCGCCCGCCAGCAGCTCCAGGTTGTCCGTGAAGTCGCAGGCCTGCTTCGTGCAGCCGGGCGTGAGGGCGGCCGGGTAGAAGTACACGATGACCTTGCGGCCCTTGTGGTCCGACAGGGACACCTCGGTGCCGTCGGCGTCGGGCAGGGTGAAGGCGGGGGCCACGTCCCCCGGCTGGAGTCGCTCGCTCATCGGGCCAGCGTAACCGGGGGTGCTGACAGTGTGATGACCCGTGGAGCTGACAGACTGTCCTGCACAGGCTTCACACCGACTTCGGAGGCGACACGGTGGCGGACACGGCGGACTCCAGGACCCCGGCGCAGATCGAGGCGGACATCAGGCGCCGCCGCGCGACCCTGGCCGAGACCCTCGACGAGATCGGGGTGCGCGTGCACCCCAAGACGATCGTCGGGGATGCCAAGGCCAAGGTCGCTTCCAACATTGATCACACCCTCGGACGCGCGTACGTGGGGGTCAACCGGGCCGTCACCGATGTGCGCGCCCGGTTCGTGGACGAGGACGGCGCGCCCCGGCTTGAGCGTGTCGTGCCCGTCGCGCTCGTCGTCGTGGGCGTGGTCGGGCTGCTCGCGGTCAGCACGCGGCGGCGCAAGGGCTGACCCGACTGCGTACGTTTGCGGGGAAGACAGGTAGGTTTCAGGGCGTGAGCGCCAAGAGAAACGAGCACAGTACCCATCCGGACAAACTGCCGATCCGGATGCTGCACGACCGCGTACTCGTGCGGCAGGACACCAGCGAGGGCGAGCGGCGCTCCGGCGGCGGCATCCTGATCCCCGCCACGGCGGCGGTGGGCCGGCGGCTGGCGTGGGCCGAGGTCGTCGCGGTGGGGCAGAACGTGCGGACGGTGGAGGCGGGCGACCGGGTGCTGTTCGACCCGGAGGACCGCGCCGAGGTCGAGGTGCGGGGGATCGCGTACGTGCTGATGCGCGAGCGTGATCTGCACGCCGTGGCCGCGGACCGGTTCGAGGGCGCCGAGGACTCGACGGGCCTGTACCTCTAGGACCTGTGGCGAAGGGGCCGGTGACCACCGTCACCGGCCCCTTCGCCGTGTCGTGCGGCTTTGCTACGTTGGAGGGACCCCCGACGAGACGCGCCGTACCGGGATCAAGGCAAAGACGACGCACCGACACCGTCAGCCCGTATCCCGGAGGTGCCCGTCATGGCCTGGGTTCTGCTCGTCGTCGCCGGTCTGCTGGAGGTGGGCTGGTCGGTCGGCATGAAGTACACCGACGGCTTCACACGTCCGCTGCCCAGCCTGCTCACGGGCGTCGGCATCGTCGCCAGCATGCTGCTGCTGTCGCAGGCCGCCAGGACCCTCCCCATCGGAACCGCCTACGGCGTGTGGGTGGGGATCGGTGCGGCCGGGGCGGCGGTGTTCGGCATGGCGGTGCTGGGTGAGCCGGCGACCGCCGCCCGGATCTTCTTCGTGTGCCTGCTGCTGGTCGCCGTGGTAGGGCTGAAGGCGACCAGCGGTCACTGACGGCTCCTGAGCCGTCGTGGCGCTACTCGCGGCGGGCGGTCTGCGGGACCACGCCCCAGCCGGGGCCGGTCGGGCCGCCCGTCGCGCCGCCGTCGCCGGTGTCGCCGCCGCCACCGCCCTCCGTGGTGCCGCCGTCGGCCGTACCGCCGTCCGTCGTACCTCCGTCGGTCGTGCCGCCGTCCGCGGTGCCGCCGCCCGTGGGCGACTCGCCGCCGGTACCGCCGTCGGTGGTGCCGCCGTCCGTCTGGCCCTCGGTCTGCCCCTCGGGGGCGCTGGGGCTCTGCTCGGGCGCCTGGCTGCCGGTCTCCTCGCCGCCGGTGGTCGTGCCGCCGTCGGCGGTGCCGCCGGTGGTGGGGTCGGCGGGGGCCTCGCTGCTGGGGGCCTGGGAGACGTTGGCGCCGGGCTGGAGCCTGAGGTCGAACTCCTTGGCGGGCTTGCCCTTGAGGGCGTCCTGGGTGAACTGCGTCCAGATCTCCGCGGGCGCCCCGCCGCCGTTGATGCGCGGCAGGCCCATGGCGCCGTAGAGCGACTTGTGGGCGGCGGTCACCGGGTCCTGGCCCATGACGGAGACGACGGTAGCGAGGTCGGGGGTGTAGCCCGCGAACCAGGCCGCCGTGTCCTCCTCGGCGGTGCCGGTCTTGCCGGCGACCGGGCGGCCCGCGGCCTGGGCGGCGGAGGCCGTGCCGTTCTGGACGACGCTGCGCAGCATGGAGGTGGTGGTGTCGGCGGCCTCGCGGCTCACGGCCTGCCGGGTGCGCCGCTCGGGCAGGTCGACCGGCATGCCCTCCTTGGTGACCTTCTCGACCATCGTGTAGGTGCCGTGCCGTCCGTGGTTGGCCAGGGTGGCGTAGGCCTCCGCCATGTCGAGGACGCTGGCGGTGGCCGTGCCGAGCGCGATGGCGGGACCGTCGGCGAGGTCGGGGGTCGTCTCGGGGACGCCGAGGTCGATCGCGGTCTGCTTGACCTTCGCGGGGCCGACGTCAGCGGCCATCTGCGCGTACACCGAGTTCACGGAGCTGTCGGTGGCCTCGGTGACGGTGATGTCGCCGTAGGAGCGCTGGTCCTCGTTCTCGGGGTTGTACGGATCGCCGGCCCAGCCCTGGACCACGCGCTTGTTGGTGCCGTCGTAGATCGTGTTCGGGGTGATGACGCGGCCGTCCTGGGTCTCCGAGTGGTTCTCGACGGCCGAGGTGAACACGAAGGGCTTGAACGTGGAGCCGACCTGGAAGTCCCTGCGGGTGGCGTTCGGCGTGTACTGCTTGACGTAGTCGATGCCGTTGTACATCGCCACGACCTTGCCGGTCTTCGGGTCGACGGAGGCGCCGCCCGCGCGGACGTAGGTGTCGACCTTGTTCTTCTTCTTGTCGAGCTTGGACATCAGCTTGTCGTTGACGGCCTTCACGAACGCGTCCTGCTTGTCCTTCTGCAAGGTGGTCGTGATGCGGTAGCCGCCGGCGTCGAGCTTGCTCTCGTCAATGATCTTGTTCTGGGTGAGGTAGTCCTTGACGATCCGGACGATGTAGCCGCGCTGCCCGGACATGCCGGTGGAGAGGGTGGACTCCTTCGGCATGGGGAACTTCATGCCGGCCCGCTTCGACTCGCTGAGCCAGCCCTTCTTGACCATGCCGTCCAGGACGTAGTTCCAGCGGGACTCGGCGGCCTTGCGGTTCTCCGGGTGGGCGACGACGTCGTACTGGCTGGGGGCGTTGACGAGCGCGGCGAGGTAGGCGGAGCGGGCCGGGTCGAGGTCCTTGGCGTCCATGCCGTAGTAGGCCTGGGCGGCGGCCTGGATGCCGTAGGCGTTGCGGCCGAAGTAGCTGGTGTTGAGGTAGCCCTCCAGGATGTGGTCCTTGCTGACCTCGCGGTCCAGCTTGATCGCGATGAAGAACTCCTTGGCCTTGCGCGTGACGGTCTGTTCCTGGCGCAGGTAGTAGTTCTTCACGTACTGCTGGGTGATCGTGGAGCCGGACTGCTTGCCCTTGCCGAGGGCGGTGTTCCAGGCGGCGCGGACCATGGCCTTGGGGTCGACGGCGGACTCGGTGTAGAAGTCGCGGTCCTCGGCGGCCAGGATCGCGAACCGGGCGTCCTTGGAGATCTGCGGGAGGGTGACGTTCTCCCGGTTGACCTCGCCGTCACGCGCGATCACCGAGCCGTCGGCGTACAGGTAGACGTTGGCCTGCTTGGTGGCGAGCGCGTTGGCCGGGGGGATCTTCACGAGGGAGTAGCCCAGGAAGAACCCGCCGACCAGCAGCAGGACGACGATGACGAAGCCGCCGAGCGTCATGCGCCAGGTCGGGATCGCCCGGCGCCAGCCGGTCCGCTTCGGTTTCCCGGCCGCCGTGGCCGCGGGCGTGCCCGGGTCGCCGTCGGCGTGCGCCTGCGGCTGGCTCGCTGCCCAGCCCGGATTCGGCTGCTGCGGCTGAGGCTCGTCACTCATGTCGTGCACGGACTCCTGTTTCGCGTCGTACGTCGTTCCCGTACGTCTCTGCTCGCTCTTGCGCCCCTGTGATGAAGACTGTCCCATCCGTTGATCAGTTCCCTGATCGAGGGCCGTGTCGTGTGCCGTGTGGGGGACGGGCCGCGTGCGGGCGGGTGCGCGGGCGGGCACGGGGCGAAACGTGCTGCTCCGCACGCCTGCCCGAATCGTGATCTCGCCTGCGCGACATTCGCCCGAAGGGGGACACGGCCGTGATCGTGACGGCTCGTACGCTCCGCCCGGCCGGCACCGCCGCCACGCTGCTCGCCCTGGCCACGGGCGCCTCGGCCCACGCGGACGCAACGGATCGTACCGTCTGGGCCGGTGCGCACCCGCCCCGCGGCACCCCCGCCGCTCCCCGAAATCGCGTGGCACGCCCGATCCCGGACCACTAGGCTCCTGCGCTTCGGTGCCGGTGGCGAGGAGGGCTGTGGATGTGGGCTCGGGACGGTTGTACGCGGCCGTCGCGGCGGGTGGCTTCCGGCGGTACGCGACCTACCGGGCGGCCACGGTGGCCGGGGTGTTCACCAACACCGTCTTCGGCGTCATCCTCGTCTACACGTATCTGGCTCTGTGGCACGAGAAACCGCACCTCGGGGGGTACGACCAGGCGCAGGCCGTGACCTACGTATGGCTGGGGCAGTGCCTCTACGCGACCCTCGCGATCCAGGGCGGCGGCGCCGAGAAGGACCTGATGGAGCGCATCCGCACCGGTGAGATCGCCGTCGACCTGTACCGGCCGGCCGATCTTCAGCTGTGGTGGCTGGCGGGGGACGTGGGGCGGGCGTTGTTCCAGATGCTGGGGCGGGGGGTTGTCCCGTTCGTGTTCGGCGCGGTCTTCTTCCCCATGGCGCTGCCGACGGACGTCGCCCCGTGGGCGGCATTCCTGGTGACGTTGCTGCTGGCCACGGTCGTGAGCTTCGCGATCCGCTACCTGGCGGCGCTGAGCGTGTTCTGGCTGATGGACGGCACGGGCGTCAGCCAGGCCCTGATGGTCACGGGGGTCTTCTTCTCGGGCATGGTGCTGCCGCTCAACGCCTTCCCGGGCGCGCTGGGGGAGGTGGTGCGGGTGCTGCCGTGGGCGGCGCAGATCCAGATGCCGGCGGACGTGCTGATGGGGGAGACCGACCCGCTCGGGGCGTTCGCCTTCCAGGCGGCGTGGGCGGTGGCGCTGCTCGCGGCGGGGCGGCTGCTCCAGTCGGCGGCGACGCGGCGGGTGGTGGTGCAGGGTGGCTGAGCGCGGTGCCCTGGCCGAGGGGCTGCGGGCCTACCGGCTGATCGCCGGGATGTGGATCCGGTCGAGCATGACCTACCGGACCTCCTTCGTCGTCACGGTGTTCGGCAACCTGACGGTGACCGGCCTGGACTTCGTGGCGATCCTGCTGATGTTCTCGCAGGTGGACTCGCTGGGCGGCTGGTCGCTGCCCGAGATCGCCTTCCTGTACGGGTTGTCCGTGACGTCGTTCGGCATCGCCGATCTGGCGCTCGGCTCGATGGACGTCCTGGGCGCCCGGATGCGCGACGGCTCCTTCGACACGCTGCTGGTGCGTCCGGCGCCGGTGCTCGCCCAGGTCGGGGCCGACCGGTTCGCGCTGCGCCGGCTGGGCCGGATCACGCAGGGCGTGGTGGTGCTGGGCTGGGCGCTGGTGTCGGTGGACGTCGACTGGAGTGCGCCGAAGGTGCTGCTGGTGCCGGTGACGGTGGTCAGCGGCGCGGCGATCTTCTCGGCGGTGTTCGTGGCGGGCGCGGCCTTCCAGATCTACGCCCAGGACGCCGCCGAGGTGCAGAACGCGTTCACCTACGGCGGGACGACGCTGTTGCAGTATCCGCCGACGGTGTTCGGCAAGGACCTGGTGCGGGGCGTGACCTTCATGCTGCCGCTGGCCTTCGTCAACTGGGTGCCCGCCGCCTACGTACTGGGACGGCCGTACCCGGTCGGGCTGCCCGGGTGGACGGCGTTCGCCTCGCCGTTGGTGGCGGCCGTCTGCTGCGGGCTGGCCGGGATGGCGTGGCGGACGGGGCTTCGTTCGTACCGGAGTACAGGGAGTTGACCGGAATGGACAGCGGGTTCATCGAACTCGACGGCGTCGAGAAGGTCTTCGAGGTGCGCAGGAAGACCGGCTTCATGAAACGGGAGCGGCGGCAGGTGAGGGCCGTCGACTCGATCTCCTTCCGGGTGGAACGCGGTGAGATGGTCGGCTACATCGGGCCCAACGGCGCCGGCAAGTCCACCACGATCAAGATGCTGACGGGCATCCTCACGCCCAGCGCGGGCCGGCTCAGGGTGGCCGGCATCGACCCCTCCCGGGAACGGACGCGGCTGGCGCACCGCATCGGCGTGGTGTTCGGGCAGCGCACCACGCTGTGGTGGGACCTGCCGCTGCTCGCCTCCTACCGGCTGATGCACCGCATGTACCGGATCCCGGACGCCCGTTACCGGGAGAACCTCGACCGCCTGGTCGAACTCCTCGACCTGGGCGACCTGCTGGACGTGCCGGTACGGCAACTCTCCCTCGGGCAGCGGATGCGCGGCGACATCGCGGCGGCGCTGCTGCACGACCCGGAGGTGCTGTACCTCGACGAGCCGACGATCGGCCTCGACGTCGTCTCCAAGTCGAAGGTGCGCGAGTTCCTGCGGGAGTTGAACACCGAGCGCGGCACGACGGTGCTGCTGACCACGCACGACCTCCAGGACATCGAGCAGTTGTGCAAGCGGGTGATGGTCATCGACCACGGCCGTCTGATGTACGACGGCCCGCTCGCCGGGCTGCACGAGGTCGAAGAGAGCGAGCGGACCCTGGTCGTGGACCTGGAGCGGGAACTGCCGCCGATCGACGCACCGGCGCCCGCGCGGGTCGTCCGCGTGGAGGGCCCGCGCCAGTGGCTGGCGTTTCCGGCGGGGGAGTCGGCGGCGCCGCTGGTGGCGCGGATCGCGGCCGAGTACCCGCTGGTGGACCTGTCGGTGCGGGAACCGGACATCGAGGCGGTCATCGCCACCATGTACGGGGAACAGGCCGAGCGGGCGATCTCGTAGCCCCCGGCGGGGTGAACTCGTAATCTGCTGTGTATGACCGACGATGCCCTCCCGGACCTCCGCGCCTCCGACGCCGACCGTGAACGGATCGCCGAGATCCTGCGGGACGCCCTCGCCGAGGGCCGTCTCGACATGGCGGAGTTCGAGGAGCGGCTCGACGCGACGTACCGGGCCCGGACGTACGGGGAACTGGCACCGATCACCCGGGACCTGCCGGCCGCGGGCGTGACCGCCCCGGCGGTGTCCCTGACGAAGGACCCGGCGGCCGGGACGGACTGGTCCGGGCGGATCGTCGGCGGCGAGGGGTCCTCCACGGGGGCCGTCGCCGTGATGTCCGGCTTCCAGCGCAAGGGACGCTGGACGATGCCCCGGCGGTTCACCTGCTTCGCCTTCTGGGGCGGCGGGGAGATCGACCTGCGCGAGGCGAACTTCGCGGACCGCGAGGTCGAGGTCAACGCGATCGCGATCATGGGCGGCGTGGATGTGATCGTGCCGCCCGGCGTCGAGGTCGTCGTCCGCGGCATCGGCATCATGGGCGGCTTCGACCACCGTGAGGAGGGCGTGCCGGGGGAGCCGGGCGCCCCGCGGGTCGTCGTCACGGGCTTCGCGTTCTGGGGCGGTGTCGGGGTGCAGCGGAAGCTGACCCGGGCGGAGAAGCTGCGGATCCGCGAGGAGCGCCGCCAGGAGAAGCTGGAGCGCAAGGCGGGGCGGCGGGAGCTGGACGAGCCGCGCCGACGGGACTCCCACTGGGAGCACTGACGCCGGGCCCCGGCAGCCGGGTGCCCGCCGCCTGAGGTCGGGCAGCGGGCACGGAAAGGGACGGAACGGGGCGGGGCGGGGCGGGGCTACAGCTCCGCCGGCGCCGATCCCTTCAGCGTCTCCAGGTCGAAGGACTCCGCCATCCGCGCGTACCCCTTGTCGCTGGGGTGCAGGTGGTCCCCGGAGTCGTAGTCGGCCCGCAGCCGTCGCGGGTCGTACGGGTCCCGCAGCGCCTGGTCGAAGTCGGCCACGGCGTCGAACACCCGCCCGGCGCGGATCTCCGCGTTGATCGTCTGGCGGACCGCCTCCCGGGCCTCCGTGTACCCGCGGTGCCCGTAGAACGGCATCAGGGTCGCTCCGACGACCTTCACGCCGCGCGCGTGGGCCTGCCCGACCATCGTGCGCAGGCCGTTCAGGATCGCGTTCGGGTCGGCGAGCCGCGGATTGCGCAGGATGTCGTTGACGCCGAGGTCGATGACGACGACCTTGACGTTCGTCCGCTCCATGACGTCCCGCCCGAAGCGGTTCAGCCCGCTGGGGTTGTCCGCGGGGCGGCCCAGCCCGTCGGCGAGGACCTGGTTGCCGCTGATGCCCTGGTTGACGACGCTGTAGCGGGGCAGGTCACGCCCGGCCGCGATCTCCGCGCGCAGCCGGTCGGAGAGCACGTCGGTCCACCGGCTGTTGGTGTCCGGCGTCGAGGTGATGCCGTCGGTCAGCGAGTCGCCGAGGGCGACGATCGTGCCGTCGGACTCGTTGCTCAGCACGTCCAGCGCGGTCAGGTAGCGCCAGGAGCCGGTCCGCTCGGTGTACGGGGTGCCGGTCGTGTCCTGCGCGTGGTCGCCCTGGGCGACGTAGGAGACCTGCCGGGCGTGCCGGTGGTAGGTCACCGGGCCGGAGCTGGTGGGCGTGTAGGTGGTGATCAGGACGTCGGAGTCGTGCGGGACGACGACCCGCACCGCGTCGCTCATGACCTGCCGGCCGGGCGGGATGACGACCGTGGGCCCGCCGCCGAAGGTCAGCTGCCGCATGGTGTCCGCGAGGGCCGCCGCCGTACCGCTGCCCGCGGACACGGCGATCGTCGCCCGCGTGATGTTCAGCGGGGACTGCCCGTAGAGATTGGACAGCGTCACGCGGGCACCCGTACCGCCGACGCTGGTGTGGACGACGTTGCGTACCGAACGGTCCGCCATGCCGGTCGTCTCGGTGCCGGGTTCGGCGGCGGAGGGGGACGTGGACCAGGTGCCGACCCAGGTGCCGGTGGAGGCGGGGGCCGCGGAGTTGGGGGCGCGGCCGTCGCCGAGGGCGTTCCGGTTGCGCAGGCCGTCGTCGGACGCCACGCCGACGTATATGGCGGTGGAAAGGGCCACGATCGCTGCGACGACCAGGGCCAGGAGGGCGTAGCCACGTCCTCGGGTCATGCTGTTCAGTTCTCCTCGGGCGATGGGAGCCCAAGGCTCCGATCTGATGTGCCCATGATGCGGCATGGGCCGGGGGGAGCTCACAGGACCCCATGGCATTACCCCCTCCCGACAGACGCCGGGAACTCCTGTTCCGTTCCAGGAGTCGGTCAGGAAGGGACAATGTGTGCGGGATCACCAAGCGGGTGGAGCGGATGGAACGGACGAAAGCAGCAGAAAAGGGTGCCGGTACCGGAGGGCAGCATGCCCGGCCCGGCGGCGCGGTGAACCGTGCGATGACGACGTTCAGCCCGGCGGACGAGGAGAAACAGCGCGGCGTGCGGCAGATGAAACTGACCGCCACCGGTCTGCTGTTGTTCGTCGCGCTGGTCTACGTCCTCGCCAAGTGGGCGCAGAACTCCGGCGCCGGCCCCTGGGCGGGCTATGTCGCCGCGGCCGCCGAGGCGGGCATGGTCGGCGCGCTCGCCGACTGGTTCGCCGTCACCGCCCTCTTCCGGCACCCCCTCGGCATCCCCATCCCGCACACCGCGATCATCCCCACCAAGAAGGACCAGCTCGGTGTCTCCCTGGGCGAGTTCGTCGGCGAGAACTTCCTCTCCGAGGACGTCGTACGGCAGCGGCTGCGCGCGGTCGGCATCGGCAGCCGCCTCGGCGCCTGGCTCGCCGTCCCCGAACACGCCGACCGGGTCACCGCGGAGCTGTCCACCGCCCTGCGCGGCGCCCTGACGGTCCTGCGCGACTCCGACGTCCAGGCCGTGGTCGGCGAGGCCATCACCCGCCGCGCGAACGCCCAGGAGATCGGACCCGGCATCGGCAAGATGCTGGAGAAGGTCGTCGCCGACGGCGGCCACAAACGGGTCGTCGACCTCGTCGTCAACCGCGCGCACGACTGGCTGGTGCTGCACCGCGACGAGGTGATGGACGCAGTGGAGGGCGGCGCGCCCGGGTGGACGCCGAAGTTCGTCGACCGCAAGGTCGGCGAGCGCGTCTACCGGGAACTGCTGCGCTTCGCCACCGAGATGCGCGACATGCCCGGCCACCCCGCCCGCGGCGCCCTCGACCGCTTCCTCACCGACTTCGCCTCCGACCTCCAGTCCGACACCGACACCCGCGCCCGCATCGAGCGGCTCAAGGGCGAGGTGCTGGGCCGCGGCGAGGTCCAGGACCTCATCGCGAGCGCCTGGACGGCCGTACGGTCCATGATCGTCGCCGCGGCCGAGGACGAGCGCAGCGAACTGCGGCTGCGCGTGCGGGCGTCCCTGCTGTCGCTGGGCACCCGGATGGCGGCCGAGCGCAAGGTGCAGGACAAGGTCGACCGGTGGGTGGAGGACGCGGCCGTCTACGTCGTCACCACCTACCGCAAGGAGATCACCTCCCTGATCACGGACACGGTGGCGAGCTGGGACGCCGAGCACACCACGAAGAAGATCGAGGCCAACATCGGCCGCGACCTCCAGTTCATCCGCATCAACGGCACGGTCGTCGGCTCCCTGGCCGGCCTGCTGATCTACACGGTCTCCCGCGCGCTGGGGGCGTAAAGCCGGGGCGTAAGAAAAGGCGCTCAGGGCACTCGACCCGGGTTCGCTCGATGTGGAGGGAGCCCATGACCACCGCGCAGGCCGAGACCGGCCGAACCGTGACGACCGACATCCCCGCCCGCCTCGACCGCCTCCCCTGGTCGCGCTGGCACTGGACGATCGTCATCGGTCTCGGCACCGTGTGGATCCTCGACGGACTCGAAGTCACCGTCGTCGGCAACATCGCCAGCCGCCTGTCGGAACCCGGCAGCGGTCTGCCCATCACCTCCGGCGAGGTCACCGGCATGGCGGCCGCCCTCTACGTGGCGGGCGCCTGCCTGGGCGCGCTCTTCTGGGGCCGCCTGACGGACAAATGGGGCCGCAAAAAACTCTTCATGATCACCCTGGCGGTCTACCTGGGAGCCACGGCCCTCACCGCGATCTCCTTCGACACCTGGTGGTTCTTCCTCTTCCGCTTCCTCACCGGCTTCGGCATCGGCGGCGAGTACGCCGCCATCAACTCCGCGATCGACGAGCTGATCCCCAAGGAGTACCGCGGCCGCACCGACCTGATGATCAACGGCAGCTTCTGGCTGGGCGCCGTCTTCGGCTCGCTGCTGTCGATCGTCGCGCTGGACACCGACATCTTCGCGGCGAACGTCGGCTGGCGCCTCACCTTCGCCCTCGGCGCGGTCCTCGCCCTGGTGATCCTCCTGGTGCGCCGGCACGTCCCCGAGAGCCCGCGCTGGCTGCTGATCCACGGCCGCGACGACGAAGCGGAACGCATCGTCTCCTCCATCGAACGCAAGATCGAGGAGGAGAGGGGTGAGCCGCTGCCGCGCCCCGAGGGCGAGATCACCATCCACCAGCGCCGCAGCGTCTCCTTCGTCGAGATCGGCCGCACGGTCTTCTCCGACTACCGCCGCCGCGCCATCCTCGGTTTCTCCCTCTTCATCGGCCAGGCCTTCCTCTACAACGCGATCACCTTCGGCTTCGGCGCGATCCTGACGACGTTCTTCGACGTCCCGAGCGGCAACACCGGCTACTACTTCGCGGTCATCGCCCTCGGCAACTTCTTCGGCCCGCTGCTCCTCGGCAAGCTCTTCGACACGGTCGGCCGCCGCATCATGATCTCCGGCACGTACATCCTGTCCGGCCTGCTCCTCTTCGGCACGGCCTGGCTCTTCGACCAGGGCTCCCTGAGCGCGGCCACGATGACGGCGTGCTGGTGCGCGGTCCTGTTCTTCGCCTCGGCCGGCGCGTCCAGCGCCTACCTGACCGTCTCCGAGGTCTTCCCCATGGAGACCCGCGCCATGTCGATCGCGTTCTTCTACGCCATCGGCACGGCAGCCGGCGGCATCAGCGGCCCGCTCCTCTTCGCCAAGCTCACGGAATCCGGCGTCGTCGGCGACACGGTCCTGGCCTTCTCGATCGGCGCGACGCTGATGTGCCTGGCGGGCCTGGTCGCGGCACTCCTGGCGGTGAAGGCGGAACGCCGCTCCCTGGAGGACATCGCGAAGCCGCTGACGGCGGCGGACGGCGGGGCCGAGGGTGGCGCCTCCGGCGGTTCGGGGGAGAGTCGGGCGACGGCCTGAGGACGCCTCGGCCGACGCTGTCCGGGGCGGTGCGAGTCTGCCCTCCAGCCTGGACAGCCGTCGGCCGAGCACCGCGTCGGCTGCCCGCCGGAGATGCGGCGGGCAGCCGAAATTCGCTCACCTCGCCACTCAAAGATTCCGAGTGGACGCCACCAGGTAACGGGTGTGGACTGGATATCTGGGGTGGAGGTGGAAGACGATGAAAGGGCTACCATTTCGGCTCGAAATCATTGAAGGTGCTACCGAATGGATCGTTCGGTGTTACTCCGAGTGCGGCGAAGCGAGCATACGTGTCGCGCCTCCCTATTCGGAAGGTGAGCTCCAGGTCGCGCTGGCGCACCTGGGAACGGCACTTACCAGGTCGTACAGTGCGGCAGTAACCCGTGGTACGGCCACGCCCGAGAAATCGGTTCGAGAATTCGGAAAACGCCTCACCGAGGTGGTCATTCGCGACAAAATATCCTTTCAGTTGGATCGGTGTATGCATCGAGCCAAGACTGAGGGAAGGCCATTGCGCATCCTGTTGCGTACGGATGGCCCGCACCTGGGCAGCATTCCCTGGGAATACCTGGTGGACCCCTCCCAAAAGGACTACCTCGCCCTTCGTGTTCCCGTAGTGCGTGATCTACGGCTGATGGACCCCGTTCCGCCGCTTGCACTCACTCTTCCGCTTCGAGTGCTCGGAGTGTCCGCGCGTCCGAGTGACCTCCCTTCCCTGCAAGGGAAACGGGAGCGTGAGCGGATAGAACGGGCTCTCCAGCGGAACAGCTCCGACAATGTGGACGTCCACTGGCTTCCCGGTGATCGCTGGCAGGATCTCTCACAGGCTTTGCGGTCCGGCACGTGGCATGTGCTGCACTGCGTCTGTCACGGCGGATTCGACGAGGATCTCAATTCGGGATACATACAGCTGTCCGGCGAAGACGGATCTGCGATGCGCTTCCACGCCGGCGACTTCGAGCGGCTCATCAGCGACTGTCCGCATCTGCGCCTCATTGTCCTGAATGCTTGTGACTCCGCTGTGAGCGGAGCCGAGGACGTCTTTACGAGCACCGCGGCAAGTCTCGTGCTTGCCGGCGTGCCGGCCGTCGTCGCGATGCAGTACGAGATCACGGACGAGGCCGCCCTCGTCTTCGCTTCGTCGTTCTACGAGCGGATAGCAGACGGGCTTCCCGTCGACCGGGCGGTCACGCGGGCCCGCGAAGAAGTGAAGATGCGCCAGGGCAGTCTGGAGTGGGCCACCCCCGTCCTGTTCCTCGCGTCCGACCAGACCCGGGTGTTCGCCTCAGCCGAGGACCCGCCAGAGCGCCCCAGAACTCCGCCCTCCCGGCCCGACTTCATGACAGATCCGATCACCCTGATCAAGCCGACACTCGAGCAGCAGTTGCCCCAAAGGATCGGTGTGCTCACAGATGTCGGGCCATGCTCCCGCCTGGCACTCGGACCCGCGAATCTGCTCGCTACGGCCTGTGAGGACGGCCTGATCCGGGTCTTCACGGCCACGGACGGGGAACTGGTTGCCCAATGCCCGCCCGTGCAGCGTGAGAATCCCGTTTCCCTGGCCTGGAGTCCCTGGCGACGGCACGTGGCCAGTCGGCATGACGACGGCGCGGTGGTGGTCTGGGACCTGCAAACCGAATCCGCGGTATGTGTCATCAGTCCCGGAGGGCAGAGCGACACCCTTGCTTTCAGCGCTGACGGCCGCTGGCTGGCGCTGACTGTGGGCAATCGTCTGCAGGTCTACGACGCGCGTGGAGCGCGGGTCCGCGAACTTCAGGCCTGGCCGGCGAAGAAGGGCGGGATGCTGCGCACGGGTGACAAAGCGACACCCGGGCCCCTGACTTTCACACCGGGTGACCGGTACGTACTCGTAGCCTGCGGTGACAACTCGGTACGACAGCTGAACGCACACGGGCAGTCCGTCATGACCTGGCCGCACCACCAAGCCGTCCTCTCCCTTGCTTGCACAGAAGACCTCGTGGCTACCGGCTGCCTGGACGGGCAGGTGCGTTTCTGGTCCTGGCAGGGCCGGCTCCTCCGCCGCACAGGATATGGAAAGCCCGCTCGGCACCTGGCGTTCTCCACCGAATACCCGGTGCTCGCCGTGGCCGATGACGAAGGCACCGTGACCTTCCGCGACCTGAACAGTGGGAAGTCGTCCATAGCGGCCAAGCTGGCGGGTCAGCCGGCCGGTGTGGCGTTTCTCGAAAACGGCGCGGGCTTCGTGACCGGCACACGCACGGGTGTGATCGAGCGTTGGGCGCTGCCCGACTGGATCCTGGACATGGAGGCGCATCATGACAGATCCGGAGGTTGAGATCTTCTGGCCTTCGTCGCTCCCGACCGATCCGGCCACAGACGCGCAGGGCCTGCTGCACGAGGCCGGAATCCACAGCACATGTATGTTGCGCCCGACACGGCGAGGGGCGGCCGACGTCGTGCTCGTGCTGGTCACCACAGCTGTCCTCGATCCGTTTCTCCGCACTCTGTTCCAGGGGCTCGCCGAGGAGGCTCACAGGGGCTTGAGGATGTTTGTCGACCGGCTGCTGGCACGACCGTCGAGAAACCAACAGACGCCGGAAGAATTGGTAATTCAAGTGTCCGAAGGTGGTCGCATCTCGTTCACGACGGGCCTTCCGGAGCAGGCGTACCAGCAGGCCGTCGACCTGGATGCCCGCGAAGGACGTTGGGCCTGGGACGCGCAACGTGTCATGTGGGTCCCCGTCTGAACGAAGAATCCGGAGGGAGACAACCGGCCATGGCAGACAATCGCGCATCGCAATCACCCGACGACGGGTCATGGGGACCACAGAGTCCTTGGCAGGAGTCGTCCACGTCGTCGCAAGGCCGGCAATCGCAAATGCCGGAAGATCACCAGCAGTTCAGTCAGCAGCAGTGGCAGGGCGCTTACCCAGGGCAGAGAATGACGCCGCCTACTTACATGGTGGGGGCCATTCTTGTCACGCTCTTCTGCTTCCTCCCGACCGGAATCGCCGCCATCGTCTTCTCCTCGCAAGTCTCGGCCAAGGCCAATGCGGGCGACCTCGCAGGAGCTGCTGAATCCTCACGGAAAGCCCGGCTCTGGGTCATCGTCAGTCTGGCGGCCGGCGTGGTCGCCTGGATCATCTTGATGGTTGTCTCCCTGTCCACGTCCAGCACCACGGCCCTTGTGCCGGCGCCGTGAATCCACTGCGTTCCGGGGCTCGACGGCCGGGATGGGCTCCGACGGCGCGTCCCGTCCGCGACGCTTGGACGGGTGCCGGGGTCTTCGCGACGTTGTGCGTCGTCACAGCCCTCGTGGACCCCACACGTGCCGGTCGATTCCCTGCCTGTCCCTTCCGGACCCTCACTGACTTCGACTGTCCGGGCTGTGGCAGCCTGCGTGCGCTTCACGAGCTCACCCACGGCCACCTGATGGCCGCGGCGGACTACAACCTGCTGCTGGTCGCATTCCTGCCCTGCGCTGCGGCGGTGTGGCTGCGCGCCGTCACGGGCAGAGCTCGCCGCAGGGTTCTTCCCAAGTGGAGTGCACCGGCGACGATCACCGTGCTCGTCGTCTGGGCCGTGCTCCGCAACCTGCCCGTGCTCGGAGGAGTGCTGGGCGCTTGAACAGCAGTGTGAGGGAGCGGGCCGGCGCGAGCACCCACCAGCGCTCCCCGCAGGCGTCCCGGTGTTACTCGGCCTCGCGGCGCACCCGATCCCGCCGCCGCAGCAGGAGCACCCCACCCGCAACGGCGGTGACTCCCGCAGCGGCGGCCCACCCGACGGCCTCTTCGGCACCCGTGGCGGCCAGGTCCCGCCCCGAGGCGGTCGAGGGGAGAGCCGTGGCGGTCGCAGCCGTCCGAGCCCGGGCATCAGCCCCCGTGGCGGACGATTCAGATTCAGGTGCTGATGCCGGGGCCGTCGGGTCCGTCGCCCTGTCCCGCGTGAACGCCAGCGTCCCGAACCCCAGCTGGTCGAAGCCCCCGCTGTTGGGCCCGTAATCCCCGCCCCCGCCCTCCGGCGCGGCCTTGGCCGCCGCCCGTGTGAGGTACGACGCCGACAGTCCCCGCCGCTTGGTGTAGTGGTTGGCGATCATCGCCCAGATGGGCCGGGTCATCGTCGGATCCACGCTCGCGACATCGGACGCGGTCTCACTCCCCGACCAGCCTCCGATCGCCCCCTTCCGCCGCGTGTTCGCCGTGTACGGCACATCCCCGCCCAGGCTCCACTTGGCCACGTACTGCGCCCCCTTGAGGAACCGGCTGTCGTCGTACCCGTACAGATCGATCCCCTGGTTCCACGCCATCTCGCACACCGTGCCCATCAGCCCGACCCCGAGCAGCGCGTGCCCCTGGTCCCGCCCGGCCTCGACCCACTCCCCGAGCCCGTCCTCGTGGACGACGGGGATGGCGTGCCGTACCGACCCCATGCCGTCCCCGTGCTTGAAGTACTCCACGGCCCGCTCGATCACGGCCCGTTCGTCGCAGAAGATCCCGGTCGCGAGCACACACGCGATGGCCGCCAGGTCCCAGTTGGGCCAGTAGTTCGTGACGACGGCATTGTTGTGCCTGGTCAGGAAGTCGTCGCTCAGCGGGTGGAAGACGTCGCGCAACAGCTCCTGCGCTCGGCCCAGGTCGAAGTCCCCGTGCCCCCGCACCAGTTCGGCGGCGTTCGCGAACTGGTAGCCGTACAACCCCGCCGCCAGGAACCGGTCGGCACTGCCCTCCAGCCTGGTCAGCTTCCCCGACCAGGCGTTGAGGATCGCCACGGCGGTGTCGGCGTGCTCCTCCTCACCGCTGACGTGAAAGCGCAGGGCGTTCTGGTACGCGGCGTGGATGTCGTTGTAGAGGATCCCGTAGTTCTCGGGCGTACCCGACCCCCGGTACACGACCGCCTGCGGATTCGGCCGCCACCCGCTCTGCGCATGCCGGTTGGCCGTGAGCTCGGCGAACCCGGCGGCGTACGGTCTGGCACCCGTCTTCACCTCGGCCGCCATACGGTCCAGATCGGCACGGGTGTGCAGCAGCCCGGGGTGAGCGAGGGGTGCTCCGGCGGCGCCGGCCGGTGTGGCGAGTGCGGTCGTGGTCACGGTCGCAGTCGCACCGATGCCGATACCGATGCCCGCTGCCTTCACCATGCTCCGGCGGCTGATCTGTCGTGTCACGTCGTCGTACCTCAGCGTCAAAAGTCGCGTACCTGCGGGGGACGGTGAGGAGACGGCCCGGTGGTGCGGGCGATAACAGAAACTGCGCTATAGTTGATCTGCGTCCAGTCGCCGGAACTCCGGTGGGCGGACAGTGCGTTGGTGGTCCAAGGAAAGACGCCCCACTTCCTGTGGGGAAATGCAGGTGCAAGGCCTGCCCGGCGCTCCAGACAAGAACCCCGGCCCTGAGTCTCAGGGCCGGGGTTCTTCGTTGTGCCTCCCGCCGGCCGCCACGGTCATGTCGCGCGCAATGACCGACACGGTCCCGACACGGTCTCGGCCCGGTCTCCGGTCACATACGTCATCAGCCACGCCGTCGGGCCTGCCCCTGCGATCAGGAGAAGGAGCATCCTCGGGTTTCGGCACGGCGAAGGAGGGCGACAGTTCCTTCAGTGCCGACGGAGGGGGGCCGTGGCAGTGCAGGCCGACGACAACTCCTTTGCGCGGTTCCACGACCACTTGGAGGCTCTCGCTGCCGATTCCGGGCTCTCCGCCGGCGGAATCCCGGGCAAGCTGGGCCTGGTGCGGGGAGGCCTGATCTTCGCCCTGGGGCACGCGTCCTCGCTCAGGGCGCTGGAGCAACTGCGCCGCTGGTCGGCGTCCCACTGGCGGCGGGCCGGGACGAGTCCGGGCGGCCCGGAGGCCGTTTGGTGCGATCTGGCCGGCGTCTCGCTGCGCCTCGCCTTCCAACTGGCCGATGAGAGCGACTCCTCCGTGCAGACGGGCATGGGTGCGCTGGCCCGGCAGATGACGGTCGCCGCGCACCGGCGATTCCTGGCCCGATCCGTGGATCCGGTGACCGGTTCCCGCGAGGACTACGACCAGGCGCTCAAACGGGTCTTCGAAGAGACCTCCCTTCGGTACATGGACCGCCGCACGATGCCGCTCTACCGCCGACTGGCCACCGGTGCGTTCGCCGCCGCCCACGCCGACGGCGGTGCCTCGGCGAACGCGGCGGAGCAGGCCGGACAGCGGTACGTCCCGGGGGTGTTGGCGGAGGTCGGCGGCATCCCCGTTCCGTCCGGGCACCCGCAGGCAGGGGCACGCGTGCTGGGGCGGCTGGTCGCGGACCGGGAATGGGAGGCGGAGATGACCACCACCGGAGCGCCGGACCGCGGCGGCAGCGTCGTGGCCATGCTGGCCACCCGCCGGTTCGACACCTTGCTGGGACTCCCGCCGCCCGCCGACTGAGAGCGACGCAGTGGCACGAGTGTTCTACATCCGGAAATGTACCGAAGTCATGGTGGGTTTCCGCGAATAGGGCTGATGGTATGAGTTCAGGGCTGATAATCGGCTAGGCAACGGCTCCACAGTCATTGCCCGGCGAGGGGAGCAGAACTGGACGCGACCGCCAGGCCCGAAGGCCCCGGCGACACCCCTGGGATGAGCGCGGCGGCGATCGCCCGGCTCTCCTACGACCGGCGCCGGGTCATGACCGAGTACCTCGACATCCTTCGGTCCCGAGGGGAGGACACCCAGCTCGTCGAGTCCGTGATCGCGGCGTGGGACGAACACGGCGGGGACCCGATCGACGACAACTGCCGGTTCGCGGCCCAGGCCGTGGCGGGCACTCTGGCAGAACTCGGCTACGACCGTGCGGTCCTCGACCGCTTCGAGATCTGCGCCGTGGCCCGACAGTCGATCAGCGCCGCGGGGCAGGCCTACGGGGACGGCTCGGCACTGATACGGATCTCCGATGCTCTCTTCGCCTTCGCGCACCTGTATTCCTCGCACCTGGCGTACGCCAGGACCAAGGAGTCGGCCCTGGCCTCTTTACGAGCCGTTCTCCGCCGGCACATGCGCGACGAGAGCGGCCTGGACGAGGTCCTGCTCACCGCGTCACTGCGGTTCAGCGCGCTGCACCAGCGGGTCCTGGGAGGAGCGATGACGCCCGTTCTGGCTCTCGGAGCACCCCAAGAGAGCGACGCGGACCGGTACCTGACGCACTGTCTGCGCTTCGTGGTGGCCCACGAGTACAGCCATGTCCTGCTCGGCCACAGCGCGGCGTCTGCCGGCGTCTCCTCCTGCTCCGGCGACCCCCGGTGGGAAACCGAGGCGGACGAACTGGCCCTGCGGACGGTCTTGCACGCGCAGCGTGGACACGGGCCGGGGACCGCGCTGCACGCTGGGCTCGGAGCTCTGCTGGCGATGGTCGTCGTGCAGTTCACGGAGCGGGCCCTGTACGTCCACCGCGGCAGCACACATCCCCCGGCTGCCGAGCGGCAGGAAAGGCTCGTCCGGTCCCTGCCGCTGCATGTCGCACTGCCGGCCAGGCAGTACGGCGACACTCTGACGGCGCTCACCGACCGGGCGGCAGACTTCACGCTCCACGCGGCGGCCGTGCCGTGGCAGCCGGTGCTGGAACACCCGGGCGTGGTCCGCCATGCCATCTGGGACGACTACCGCGACGACATGACGCGGTACGCCGAGATCCAGTCCGGCGCACCGGACCAATTGGCCTCAGCCCTCCGCGCCCTGGGCGGCGGGCACGGCACCGCGGTCCCGGCCGGTGCCGAGGCCATGCTGTCGGGCCGGTCCCGTGAAGGGCTCCGGCTGTGGGGCCTCGCGGACCGGCGGATCGAGGAGATCACCGATCCCGCACTGCCGCTGTCCTTCTGGGCGCTGCTGGAGGACATCAGGGAATCGCTGCCCGTCGTCGGCATGGCTCCCGCCGACCAACTGGAGTTGGCCCTGCACGCCGCAACGCTGACCCAGCACGTACTCATGAAGGAGACCCGCCGATGACGGCAGCCGACCGCGTCCCGCTCGACAAGTACCAGTCGATGACCGAGAACGAACTCTACGAGGAGCTGGGACGGCACCTGCTCGGGTCCGGCCCCGGCATGACGCCGGACGACCGGCGTGAAGCCCGGGACTTCGGCCGTACCTGGTTCCACAACCAGTACGACCGCCTGCGGCACAGCGTGTGTCTGCACCCGAGACTGCAAGGCTTCAGGGACAACAGCGTCTCCGACAGCCTGATCGACGCGGGTGCCATCTACGGCGCCGCGCACCAGGTGCTCAGCGACTCCGTCCAGGCCGCGATCGTGGCCGTGCTGGCCACCCGCATAGGGCTGTCCGCCTTCTGCGCCGGCGTATCACCCGACGGTCCCCCCGAAGCCTGACCCGCTCGTGTCGCACGTCGACGGAGGGCGAGCCGCCGCCGACGACGTGCTCGAACCCCGACCCGTCATCGGCGCCGCAGGAGGGCCGCTCAGGCGCGCCGGTCCGCCACCGCCCACGACGCCAGCCCCACGGCCCCCGCCACCCCGAACACGGCAGGCCAGGCGCCCACCTTCTTGGCCAGCGGATGAGACCCGGCGAAGGCGGCGACGTACGCGGCCGACAACGCCCCCGCGGCCACTCCACCGGCCTGCTGACGCCACTGCCGTGCGGCCACCACCCCGGCCGCGGCCAGTACGACCCCGCCGAGCGGCCGCTGCCTGGTCCAGCGGGCCACGCCGTACCCGCCCACGAGCCCGCTCGCGGCGACCACCGCACTCGGAACCTTCGCCATACCTGCCTCCTGCGTCCTGCACCCTGCTGGGGATCTTGAGGCTAGCCCGGACGGCTTCCGGACCCCGAACCTGAGCCCAGGCTTGTCAAGTTTCCTCCTCCGAGCTATATAAGAAGACGCAGGACCCGTAGGGCATCGCACCCGGCACCTGAAGAGAGGAGTGACCAGTGATGCTCATGCGCACGGACCCCTTCCGTGAACTCGACCGACTCACCCAGCAGGTCTTCGGCCCCGCCGCCAACCGCCCGTCGGCCATGGCGATGGACGCCTACCGCTCCGGGGACGACTTCTTCGTCCACTTCGACCTCCCCGGCATCGACCCCGAGACGATCGAACTGGACGTCGAGCGCAACGTCCTCAACGTGCGAGCCGAGCGCAGGTCCCCCGCCCCCGAAGGCGCGGAACCGCTCGTCGCCGAGCGTCCCACCGGCACCTTCACGCGCCAGCTCTTCCTCGGCGACACACTCGACACGGAGCGCATCGACGCCTCCTACGAGGCCGGCGTCCTGACCCTGCGCATCCCGGTGGCCGAGCAGGCCAAGCCCCGCCGCATCCAGATCTCGGGCGGCGACACCCGCCGGCAGCTCAGCAGCTGACCCCACCGCCCGCCCAGAGGTACGTCGCGCCGCCCGCCCCCTACCCCCCCGCGCGCCACCGCCCCCGCACAAACCAGCCCCCCCCCCCCCAACGAGGCCAACCCCCCCCCAAAAAACCACCACCGGGGCCCCCGTTAAGAACCACCCCC